>JAAERL010000564.1 GCA_024230435.1 Desulfobacteraceae bacterium | reverse complement strand
ATCCGAAAATACCCGACACAAAAATCCGAAAATACCCGACACAAAAATCCGAAAATACCCGACACAAAAATCCGAAAATACCCGACACAAAAATCCGAAAAATTCCTAATGATTAATGTTGTTAAAAATGCCAACATCAAAGTCAATAAGATGGTTTTCGGCACCGATTCAGCTTTAACTGTAACCCTTTAATTTTTTAGTTATTACAATGCAACTGAACCAGAACCCCAATTTTAAGTTTAAAATACTAAAATTGGATCACCATATTAAATTTATCAATATAACATAACTGGAGTGTAAATTTTAAATAGAGTTTTAAAAAATATAATTTAGGTTGCGTGACTTAATTGCTTTTATTGTTCAAATAGCATCCAGGGGGTACCTATGATCTGCAGCGGCTCATTTTATTCTCAATTCAAACTCAAACAAATCCCTAACTATTTTAAATCAACCCATTTAAGCTCCTGTAAAAAGGGGCAAGCCGGTTACATGAAAATATCATGTTTCATCGCATTGTCCTTTTCACCTGTCTTTAAGGTTAAACCAAATCGGTCTCCCTAATATCTGAAATTTACAAATTAGAGTCTTGACAGATGCCAATACCCGTTATTGCTTTGGATTTGGATTTGTTTTCAAGGAATAAAAACAGGTGCATTCTAAAATACAGCCAAAAAAAGTTCTATCTAACTTTTTATTATTATAGGAGCAGCAGCATGTTGAAATCCATTCTGACTTTAAAATCAATTGTGATCACGTTTTTTATCTTATTTTTTATTTTATCACCTTCTTTTGCATTAGCCGGAACTGATACGATTGGCACTCTTGATCCAACAATAGTTGCACCAGACGATCCACTTACAGTAGATACATCAGGCGATGACGATTCATCAGGCGATGACGATTCATCAGACGATCATGGTGTAGTACTACCATCAAGTTTAACAAACTATCAAAATTCACTAGACAATAACAATTCATTAGACGACGATACATTAGACGACGATACATTAGACGACGATACATTAGACGACGATACATTAGACGATGCTGATGCTGATGCCGATGCCGATGCCGATGCCGATGCTGATGCCGATGCTGATAATTATGTTGATGGTTTGATCGGTTCTACCCCCGGTTCTACCCCCGGACAATTTCAAGTCAGCCAGACTGGCGCAGCCACTTACACCATTCCCATTCCGGCTCCTCCTGGCCGTGCAGGTATGGAGGTAGACCTTCAATTAATCTACAATTCCAAGAGCGGTGACGGAGCCCTGGGAGTCGGCTGGCTCCTGCAAGGTGTTGCCATGATTACCCGAGGCGTGCATCCCAGTGAACGGACCAGCAATATAAATAATTCTATTGGTGTATCTTATGACAATACTGATCAGCTCTATTTTGGCGGCTCACCACTGAAGCTGATCAGCGGCACACACTTTAAAAGCGGCGCTGTTTATATGCCCGATGTGGACAGCGGTATTCAGTGTTTAATTGACGGCGAAAAATTTATCTGCAAGACAAAAGACGGAAAAAGGATTGAATTTGAGAGTGTACTCACGGTTGGTGACGTTGACATAATGTGGGCGCAGACACTTGTATCTGACACTTACGGTAATAAAACTTGTTATACCTATAAACAGGAAGATAATTGCATACCCGTAATCTCACAGATCAATTATAACTTCTACGATTCGAATTATAGTTTGTCCGGAGATACTAGCGACGGATTCAATCTGAATAATCAGATTACATTTACTTACCAGGATTATGAATCAGACAGCAAAATCGTTGTAAACGGTGAAACTTTCAACCACGGTAATTTACTCGAATCGATCACCATGGATCCTGACAACACAACCGACGGTGATTATCAGCAGTTCGATTTATCATACGAAACCGCCGTGGGAGCAGGAGGAAGGAAACGCCTTAGATATATCAAGTTATCTGAATATCGCGACGAGAATATCGAATCTTACCCTGCCACTATTTTTACCTATAATGATTCAAATGCTGAAATTACCGATGACTATGAACAGATTTTCAATGAAGCTATCGGTGAAGTCGTCAGCGACGAATCCCAAAGCACTCGCCATGTCTCCGGCGATTTTAACGGCGATGGATTGCCTGATATAGTGACAATTGTCAATGTAAACGAGCGTCATCATGGGACCATGCTTATCAACAAAGGCGGTGAATTAGAAGAGTCCGGTAATAGTAAGTCTTTGTCTGAATGGACAGATATGGAAATTACAACTGGATACATGGGCCCTCATATCAGCAATTTTTTTGCGATAGATATGAATGAGGACGGCAAGTCTGAGCTTGTTGAATTGGATCTCGACCAAAACCTTAACTCCAAAACCTTAACTGCCCGATATTGGACATGGGATGGAACCAGCTTTAGTGATCCGACGGATACTGAAATTGACCAATTTAATTCCAGTTCACTATATGATAAAACATACGAATTCCACAATGTAGATTGGAATCAGGACGGTAGAGCGGATATAGTATTGATTTACGGTGATGATTCACACTTTTTTTCTGTAAAAGTCTATTTAAATACGGGTAACGAAAGCTTTGAAGCACAATTATCCCAAACTTTTACTAGTATACTAATAAAAGAATGGAGCCACATGCGCCGGTCAAAGTTTAGTTTTTTCGATACTAATACCGACGGCAAACCCGATATTGTGGAATTATTCCCCGACTACGATATATGCGACGAAGACCTCTGCGGGGAAACGGGGAGCATCCGTATATGGGAAAATGAAGGCGACAGCATTTCAACGACACCTGTCGAAACCGGCACCATTATCGGAAACTGGCCTATAGACATTTCCGAAGAATTAATCGGAGTTACTTCTTATAGTGCCTTTGATATGAATCAAGACGGCCTGGCAGATATCATGGTCATTTCACTCGATGACAAACAATTTAATGCCAAGGTGTTTACTAACAACGGGAATAACACCTTTACAGAAGGCAAGTCGGCTGATCTCGGAATTCTGTATTGGAATTGGACGCCGGAACACCCCCTTTTCCCCTATTTTTTAGTAGGTGATTTTACCAATGACGGCTATCCGGACATTGCAAAAATCGAGTATTACATGGGGAATAAATCTTTAAGGATTTACAAAAGCACGGAAACCGGTTATGAAATGAGCTCGTCGTCCTCAAACCTGGGTACCTGGAATAATAGAGATGAAATAACAGTCTCCAAATTTTGGGTCCAGGATTTTACCGGTGACGGCATACCTGAGATAAATGAATTCTACGGTTCTGGATCAAACCAGTATATAAGCATTTGGAGCTCAGAGGATGATGCTTCACCGCCCAACTTGCTCGAAATCATCACCGATGGCAATAAGGTACAGACAACTATTGACTATGACCGCATGAACGGCGATACCACGGTGTATGGTAATAGCTTTTACACGACAACTACAAATTCGGAAGATAATTCTTATTTTTTAAATGGCCCCATATTCCTGGTGTCGAGCTACAAGACAGTTGACTCCGATAGTCAAATCCTCAGGGATGTCAAATTTCGCTACATGAACGGCAAATTCGACTATACTTATTGGGTTCAGGGTTTTGAACAAGCATGGGCTTATGACGAACTTACCGGTAAATATACATGGACAAAGTATTACCAGGACTACCCCAAAACAGGATTAAAAAGATGGGTAGGCCATTATACCGCAGATTCCACACAACTCAGATTGTTAGAATATTATTATTATAATGCAGTCAACTATCCGGGCACCGATGATGTCTGGATGATACAGTCCAGCAAAGTTGAAAAAGTATTTTATCAATCCGGCAATTTTCTACGCGGCGGTATGGACCGTTGGTCGACTTTCGTTTACGATGATTACGGACGCATGACCACCCGAAAAGACATCTATGGGGGAATAGGAAACTCCGATCGCCGAACCCTGAAAACCACCTACGCATTCGGCAGTAACAGTCCGGATAATAAAGATAATATCTCAGCAACCGATTTAAATGCCTACTATTTAGGGTTTGCCGATACAATTACAACGGTTGAAGTTGATACCAGCGGCAATGAAATCTCCGGCTCCGAGCGCCAAACCAGCTATACATATACCGCCGGATTGAAAATTAATAGCCAGACAACACACCTGGAAGATACTGAAACTGAAACTGATACTGATATTGAAACTGAAACTGATACTGATACTGATACAGTTACCACTAAAAACATTACAGTCAGTTCTAACTATGACATGTATGGCAATATGACCTCGGAAACAGACGCCGAAGGCAATGTCTGGAGCGTAACTTTTGATTCGCGTGGGCAATATATCGCAACCAAGACAAATCCATTGAATCATACTAGACAATTCACATCGGTGGATGCTTTGACCGGAAAAGTTATGACCGTCATTGATGAAAATAACAATACCCATACAACAAGCCTCGGCCCATTCGGGCGGCCTGATAGCCGTTCAGGGCCAGATACTTCTAATCAGAGTGTCAAAATTCAGCAACTGTCTTATGCCGATGATTTTACCAATAATGCCATTACCGGCAAAATAAGAACTTCCTGGTCCGATGATACATTCGCAACCGTAAGCCTGCGTAGTTTTGATGACATTGGCCGAATCCGCACTCAAGTAAACTCTCAAACTCCTTTAACCTCGAAAGCATATGGTAGCAATGGAAGACTTCAATTTAACTATGTGATAACTCCCGATAGTACAGATACTGTTACCCATGAATATACCTATGACATCTTAGGTAATAAGGTGGCACATATCAGGGACGAAATTACCTTGATACAAATCGACCGTGATTATGAAAACAATAGCGCCGATGGCTCCTATATCTCCCCGGCCGACGGCGAAACCGCCACGACAACAGTTATCAATAATGTAATTGGTAAAACGGCAAAAAGAACCTTAGCCAATAATGAAAGCTACTCTTACACTTACAATATCTACGGCGATCTGGAGTCGATCACCGACCCGGCAGGTCAAACCCAGACATTTGATTATGACATGGCCGGACGGGTAATTGAAAAATACAGCGGTGAAACAGGAACTGTTACATTTGAGTACGACAAACGAGGTTTGGTCACCAAACAGGTCAATGCTGACGGCAAGTATAGTGAGTTTGTCTATGATGAATTGGGCCGTTTAGAACAAAGATATACCCAGGGCGCCGACAGCAACACCTGGCATCTCAAGACGCTTAAGTATGACTATGTAGGCATTTTTAAAAATTGCATTGGCCGTCTAACCTATGCTTACGTTAAAAAATCAACCGATAATCGAGTGAACTGGGAAATGTTAGCTCAATATTCGTACCAGTATGATGCATATGGCAACCCAGTATTACACAAGAGAGCCTTTTTAAACGGTGATAGTTGGGATTCTTATACTTTTTCATCCACCTATCATCCCAATGGCGAACCGGATACAATCACCTATCCCGATGGCAGCAAAGTTCGCTATACTTTAAACACAACTGCTGCCAAGACATCCGATGACACTTATTCCCCAAAGGTCAGCAAAATTGAATATGCCGCCGATGGAACTACTTTTTTTACAGTTAAAGAATATACCGAGTTTGACGCACACAGTAATTTTACCAAAGCCATAAGTTACACCGACCCCTCCAATTCCAGCGCCCAGCTGACTACCGACTGGCTCTTCGATGACCACGGACGCCATATTTCCAGCAATGTCAAGGATCCCGAAGAATCTCTCCTTAGCGGCTACAGCCTGACTCTCGATGATATGGGGATGGTTACCGACCGGGATAATGATTATACCGGCTATGCTGAAAATTTTACGTATAACTCGGTTGGATGGCTGAAAAAGGCCACCAACAGCGACCCGGATTCCTATACCCAGGAGCAATACACCTACCTCACCGACGGAAGGCGTGATACGGATCAAACTTATACCTACACCTATTATGAATCTCCCAAAGCCCATCAATTGTTAAGAATGCAAGATACCGATGGCGTCATGGAAGACGAACAAATCTCTACGGTAAACTATCAATATGACGACAACGGTGCAGTGAACACTCAGACGTTCCTGAAATACAATTCATCTGACGATACGGAGTATGCCTGGAAACAGCGAGATTTAAACTATGATGCTGAAAATATGCCTGAAAGCGAATATGTTTATTATCTCAACCAGTCAAAATGGTCTCAAAGTTATACTGAAAGAAATTACATCCATTACTACGACCATACAGGAAACCGTTTTTACAAAAAAGCGACATTCGGCAGTTCCAGCGACTCTACCCAGGAAGATTTTTATATTACCTCTGCCTTTGTGGCCACGAAGACAACTACAGGTTCGAACAGCACAATACAATACACCAAATATATCATGGGACCCGATGGTGTAATCGCTTCTTTTAAAACCTCTGCCGGTGCAACCAGCGCCATGGTTCCCTGGATTAACTTCAACAGCAAATGGGCCGAGGCGAACCTTTGCCGCTGGGATCATCCCATTGAGTTTTTCAAAAAAATCGGCGCTTACGCAAACGCCCTGATGATTCATCCAGAAACATCGCGTTGGGTTTACCTGGGCGCCAGGGGGGCGCTGCCTGCTGCTTTAGTAATGGCGTTGTTCATCAGCCTGTTGCTCGGAGCCAGGAGCATAACCAGCTATAGTGCCGTCAGGTTCCGCTACCCGGTATTAGCTAAGGCCACCTGGGCGGTGTTGTTCTTATTTTCTCTGCAACTTGCCCCTGTGGCGGCCCAGAATGCATATGCAGACGATTCGACGTCTTCATCCGCAGATCAATCGGGGAGCTGGGATTATAGTGAAACTTACCAGACCTACTTTCACGATTATCTCGGCTCTACCGTGTTAGCGGTGCAAGCCTCGGCAACTGAAGCCCAGGGCTATGAGGTGACTGGCAGAATCGCCTACAAACCCTTTGGCAGTGTAGATTTAGGCGCCAGCTCAGGCGCACAGAACGTCCGTTACACGTTTAACTCAAAAGAAATCGACTTTCTCCGGCCCGCCACTGATGAGCAAGGCCCCATTTATTTTGGAGCGCGCTACTATGACTCACTGTCGGGACGTTTTTTAACTCCCGACCCCAAGGGGCAATTCACCGACCCGTATATGTATTGCTGGAACTCTCCACTCAACAGTACTGACCCGGATGGACAGCTTGCCTCCCTATTAATTACTTTATTCGTAATAGCATTAGTTGCTGCTATGTGCAGTATTGGATTTGCGATTGTCTACGGAATCGGTTATGCTTTACATAATAAAAAAGCTCAGGAAATTGGCATGAATGGACTGAAATACTGCGCAGCTGTCATTGCCATAGTTGCAGCATGCTGGATTGGAGCCGGATTTGGGTTCTTGGCTTATAATGCAGCTATCTTCCTTTTAGGTCCAACTATAGCTGCAGCAAATATAATCCCGGCCTGCTATGCGATGGGTATAGGTGTTTCCGTGGTTTTGTCCGGGCTTTATGTACGCTATGAGCTTGGGGAAGAAAAAGCGGGAATGATAATGATATTTATCGGCTGCGCTATTTTCGCTTCAGGATTCGCCGCCTGGGGTTTATATGTAGCGCCATGGGCTGGGGGGGCGTCGGCGGCTTCGATGCAATCGCTCCTGACGGTGAGTTCAAACATGCTTGAAGCAGGTTTTTCCTTTTGGGTTGGCGCCGTTGGTCAACAAGGAACATGGAATCTTTTGATATGGAACTACGATGACCCCCTCCTATGGGGAATGGCGACAGCTGCCTGGGGAATGAATACCGCCATGTGCCATTTTAGCGCCGGGGTCTCACATGTTTCTGGTAAACTTCGTGCTGCTGGCAAGATAGGAAAATATAAAAAGGGTGCAATAAATGCAACTGCAAGCGGAATCAACGGCGGCGTCCAGAATGTTTACTATCGCAAATTGGCGGGAGACTCACCTGATGATCTTGGCAGGGGATTCGCTATCGGCTTTTTTGTAGGTGGTACTGGAAGCATTGTCGGGCACAAATTAGGCTCAAAAAGACTTTCTGGATCTTTAACAGCGAAAGGTTTTGGAGATAAGGCTGAAATACCCGTGGCTTGGGTGTTCGTATTCGGCAGAATTCATGTAAGAGAGTATGTGCTACGAAAAGATAAGAATCCCTGGGATTAAAAATATCAGTGCAGTAAATTGAATTTAAACCTTTAAAAAGATATATTCCCGGACCAATTATACTTACTACCACGTAGAAAGGTCCGGGAATATGAGATTTGTATTTCACCAACTTATGACTTGTCAAAATTTCAAAAGCTTTGCTCATGATTTCTGAGGGAGTACATTTTGACGATATTGCCATAATATTTAAGCAAATATGTTGTGAACATTCCAGAGAATTCGGTACTCTCAAGGAATTAAATGGATTTCAAATACGAAAATTTCTTTTGATAAATTATCTATTCTTTGATGTCGAATTCCCACCATCCATTACGCAGTTGGAGATATTTCTTTGTTGGCGCTTTCAGCATAAACAGTGCAACTCTTGTTCATGCCCTTTGGGCAAAAACGGGCTACAACGACTTGAGATAGATCAACAGGGCTTTTATTTTTTTATCCGTTAAGGTGTCAAAGGCAGGCATGCTTGAAAAGGGCGTTTGTAGTTGTTTAAGTAAATTTTCATCTGACATGGGCCAGCCGCTGGCAGTCATTTTTTTTAGAGAAGTGATACCTTTGAGCCCGGGGCCCACCTTTTCATCTTTTCTATTACTGTAATGACAAAAGGAGCACTTTTTTTCAAACAATACGCGGCCGTTGCTGAAAATCAATTCCGCAGATTGAGTTTTTTTATCCGATGATCCGTAAATCATCTCTGCGCCAAAATATCCAAGCCCGATTACACAGATCGTACACAATAGGACTCCTAAAACTATTTTTTTACTGGCCCTGGCCAATTTCGAGCGGGTGACATTGATGATCAGCAAAAGGGCAAAGAGCGCCCCGGCAAGACCGACTTTAATTTTGATGGGATCGAGCATCGCGCCGGCATAATTATACTGCCAATCCATGTAACCTGCAGCAATCACAACCGGGGTAAAAAGAAATGACAGATTGAGACAATGCCGCCCGGTTTGCATGAAAGCCGGATTTAGAAAAATACGCGACAATACCAAAAATATAAAGGCCGCGATGACGCAGCCAATCGGAATGTGCGCCAAAGGCGGATGTAACGGGTGCATATAGCCCCATTGTTCAAGAAATGTATATATCTTTTCCACGGTTTTTCCTCTCTTTCATTTTTAATTGATAGAGGGAAACTATTTTTCTATAACGTTATAATGCCCCTAATTGCATCACAAACAAGAGGTATTATAACGATAATTACTCTTGCAGGTCAATGTGTCTTTGCCCTAAAACACTGTTTTCGCAAAAGACTTCTTTTTTATCCTGTAACCCATCTTTTATGGCACGCCCTTACGGCAGCTTCAATTTGGGGCAACGGCATCAATAAGGAAATTCGAAACGAAGTTGTCGTCACGCCGGCTACATCAACGTTTTGATCCTGGAGAAGCTCCAGTGTTTCGATCAAAGTGGTGTTGTCGCGATTAAGACCTTCTCCGATCAGTGACAGGGCTCCAAGATTTTTATCGAGGATAACATCGGCGCCTAATATATCGAGCAGTTGCCGCTCAATGGTTTGCCAACCGTATGTGTTGGAAAGCGATACCACAAATGAAGCCTTGGCCTGATCCTTGTCAGTGGCAACGTTGACCTCTTTAATAGGCACTTGTTCGGCTTCCAGTAAATCAATGCCTTTACGGAACCGGGCCAACAGGCCGCTGCCAAAAAGACGAATCCGGGCGATTGACTTTTCGCTTACGACCGCCTGAACCCCCATCAAAACTCCGGGGGCCAGGGACCGGATAACTGTTTGTTTGCCGGGATCAAAGGTGCTGCGGGCATAAATGGCGATATTTTTTTCTTTAGCGAACTGAACAGCTTGAGCGTTAAGCACCTTGGCGCCTGCGGCGCTGATTTCCTGCATGGCGGAATAAGAAACTTCGGCCAGGTGCCGGGCATCGTCAACAATAAAAGGATCGGTCGAATAAACTCCGTCAACATCCGAATATATTTCACAATAATCAGCCTGCAGCGCAGCAGCCAGAGCAACCGCGGTGGTATCGGAACCGCCGCGGCCCAGAGTTGTAATATCCCGTTTATAGCTAACTCCTTGAAAACCGCCTACGATCACCACTTTGCCCTCGGCCAGTTCATCCTGAACCCTGAAAGGCCGTATTTCAATTACCCGGGCATCGTTGTGGCGGTGAGTTGTAATAATACCGGCTTGGGAACCTGTGAGCGAGACCGCTTCAAGGCCCATTTCGTTTAACGCCATACAAAGATAGGCCATTGTAATCCGTTCACCCGTAGATAACAGCATATCCATTTCCCGCCTGGGCGGCTTGCCGGAAATCTCGCGAGCCATTTGAACAAGACCGTCCGTTGTTTTTCCCATAGCCGAAACGACAACGGCGACATTGATCCCCTGCTTTTTTACACCGGCGATCTTTTCGGCCACCTTTTTAAGCTTACTTACATCCGACAAACTGCTGCCACCGTATTTTTGTACAATGCACGCCATATTCACATCCTTGTTTATATTGACATCCTCTGCGTCCTTAAAGGACGGCAGATCCCTGTTTGATCAAGCCACGGGCGTCGCGTCGCCACCTCACCGGCCAGAAGAAAGGTGTCTTGCTTCACAGTTTAGATAGACCCGGGGTACGCGGGAAGATAACGTGGTGACAATTTCGTAATTGACGGTATTAAGTTTACGCGCGATTTCATCCGCAGTAATTGAGGCTTGGCCCTGGCGGCCGATTAAAACCACTTCATCGCCTTCGTGGACGGCGGCATCCGGTCCCACATCGAGCATGGTAAGATCCATGCACACACGGCCTGCAACCGGTACGCGCCGCCGATTGACCAGTGCCATTCCGCGGTTAGACAAGCCGCGTTTAAAACCGTCTCCATAACCGGCGGCAATAGTAGCGATACGGGTTGGGGCTGGTGTTTTGTACGTACAACCGTAACTGATGCAAGCGCCTTTAGGCACATTTTCTACCCGTAGGATTCTGGTTTTCAATTCCATGGCTGGTTTTAAAACAATTCTGTTTTTATCTACATTGTCAGATGGATATAGCCCGTAAGCACAAATACCCGCCCGTACCATGTCTAAATGCGTTTCCGGCAAATCGATAATAGCGCCGCTGTTAGCAACATGTTTTACGGGAAAAACAATATTCGCACCTTCCAGTTGCGCTATAAGGTTCCGGAAAAGTTTAAATTGATAAAGGGTATACGTTTTGTCATATTCATCGCTGGTTGCAAAATGGGTAAACACTCCCTGACAGTCCAGTCCGGCAAGTTCGTCAATGGCTTGGATATCGGCGCACGCACTACCCTTTGCCCGTAACGGATCGCACGGCAATCCCAGTCTTCCCATACCGGTATCCACTTTAATGTGGGCCGTTATTTTCTTTTGAGCGGATACAGCGGCGGCTGATAATTCACGGGCGTTTTCCAATGAATAGACGCTTGCCGTCAAATTATAGGCCCACAAATCAGCGGCTCTTTCCTTGGGCGTATACCCAAAAATTAGAATTGGAGCTATGATTCCGTGCCGGCGCAAAGCAATTGCCTCTTGAATACGGGCCACGCCCAGATCACTTGCGCCGTTTTTAAGGGCCGTGCGGGCAGTAGCAAGAGCGCCATGGCCATAACCGTCTGCTTTTACGGCAATCATCAGCCGGGCGTGACCGCCGGTGATACGGCGCAGTTCACGGACATTATGAGCAATGGCCTCAAGATCAATTTCAGCAACGATCAAATGATTGTTCATTTGCGGCTCCATCTCAGTGCCTCAGGCGATTTGCGTCAAAGAGTATAACTTATTACGCAGGATTCTTTTCCGCCAATCGCCTTAGTAAATTTTTCGGACAATGGACAGACAATTATACGTCTACATCTTCCACATGGCGTCACCGTAAAAATTTCCATGATTTTTTGCAAGAAACGCTTCAATATCCGCACGTTTATCCTTAAGGCGAAAAGACGCTCCGTGGCCGGGGTAACATATGGCTTCATCGGGCCAATGCATTACAACGCGGCGCAGGGTTCTTAATGTGGTTTTGAAGCCGTCAACCGTCCAGGTTTTACCCGGACCGTTTTCAAAAATGGTATCTCCGACCACATAGCGCGGGTCCGATTCAACTCCCAGGCAGATTTGATCGTCAGTATGGCCGGGAGTATGATAGACAAGCAGACGGAATGATCCTACAACGATGCTGATACCGTCCTGAAGCCAATGATCGGCATCTACCATCAGATTGCCCGAGGGTAAAGTGCCGGAATGAGCCATCACGGGCACCTGGAGCATCTCGCGCATTTCCGGCAATGCTCCGATATGATCAGGGTGGCTGTGGGTAACGACTATGGCTTTAGGCCTGCTGCCATCCAGCAGGGCTTTTATTGATTGGGGCTCTGCTCCCGGATCAATTAACAAACTTTCTCCGCTTTTGGGGCACACAAAGGCATAGGTATTAATCTGCCAGGGTCCCACAACCGCTTTTCTTAATTCAAGGGAATGCTTCATCATTAATAAATTCCTTCTTTAAAAGGGCGGCAAAATACAGTTGCCGCCCCAATATTTTACGCCCCAAAGATTTCAGCCGTCTATCCCGGATTGCATAAAAGTATTGCGAACAGCCCGTTGTATTTCGGCCAAAATAGGTTGAATGGAGTCACGGTGCTCAGGCGGCGCCATTAAAACGGGCACCGGTTGATTCGTCTGCATACCGCCCGTTATCATAGGCTCCTGGCGTTCGAAATGATGAAGCTGTTGAGAATCATACATATGGGTCAACACGTCAGCCATATTACCTGTTATCCCAGGAATATCAATTCCTTCTATATATTGCATTAGTACATGATTCACCGTAAAAGCAAGATCCGGCATAACAGCCTGATCCGAAGACGAACAATGGACCGTTGAAACCATGGCCCGGCAGGCAAAGGGGCGTACCGGGTAAACCGAACAAATCTCATCCGCAACCAATCCGCAAGGACCGGAATCCGGATCGATTTCTTCTTCGGGCAGAGGTTCATCTTTGGCGCACAATTGAGCCATTCGGTTGATCGTCATGGCCGGGATAAAGCGTTTCGGGAATGCAGCGGTTTTAATCCGATCCATATAGTGCGTCAGATTATTTTGTTTTAAATACCGCAAAATCAAATAGCCTTCAAGCGATGTCATGGTCACATTGCAGCTGCAGCAGGCCGCGCAATGCTTTTTGCACGCCGTGGTGAGCGAGCCGCAAAATTTTTGATGGATGTCATACAGTGTTTGTAGTAGTTTGCATTTGGATTCCAATGAAATCATTCGGTTGCCTTTACAGTTGTAATAGGTTGCATATTTTTATCTGATCTTTTTGACACAATAATAAACCAAAACCAACCGAAAACCAAAAATAGGAGAATATATGTCCAGTCAAGTTTATTTTATTGATTTCCGCGCAAGCGTTCAGAATAATTTTATCTTCAAGCTGACACAGTTGCTAAAAAAAACAGGTTTGACCCGGGTGATTCGAAAAAGGGATTTGGTTGCTGTCAAGTTGCATTTCGGAGAAATGGGCAATACGGCTTTTATTCGGCCTGTTTACCTGCGCCCGATTATCAGTGAAATTAAAAAAACAGGGGCAATTCCTTTTATTACAGACGCCAATACATTGTATGCCGGCACTCGGGCCAATGCCCCCGAACATCTGACTACCGCAATTCAAAACGGATTTGCATACGCGGTTGTGGAAGCTCCGCTGGTCATTGCCGATGGTTTGAGGGGTAAAAGTGAATCCAGCGTACCGGTCAACGGGAAACATTTCGAAAACGCATATATCAGCAAAGAAATTGTAGAAGCCGATGCATTGATATCCGTGGCGCATTTTAAAGGCCATGAATTGTCAGGATTTGGCGGGACTATAAAAAATCTCGGAATGGGTTGTGCCTGCCGGAAAGGCAAACTGGCGATGCATTCCACCGTGTCCCCCCAAATAGATGCTGAAAATTGTATCGGTTGCGGTGAATGCACAGAGCATTGCTCTGTGCACGCGCTGAGTCTTAAGGATGAATTAGCGGTAATTGATGAAGATAGGTGCATCGGTTGTGGTGAGTGTATTCTGATTTGTCCCAATAAAGCTGTACAAATCAAGTGGGACCAGAACGTTCCTGCTTTTCTCGAAGGCATGGTTGAATATACCGCCGGGGTTTTAAAAAACAAGCAGGGCCGATCCTTATTTGTCAATTTTATCAACTCGGTTTCACCCGCCTGCGACTGTCACCCGGCCAATGACGCCCCGATTGTAAAAGATATCGGTGTGGTCGCTTCGCTGGACCCTGTGGCCCTGGACCAGGCTTCCGCGGACCTGGTAAACGCCGAACCGGGTCTGGACAACACCATACTTACAAAAAACAAAGAGCCCGGCGCTGATAAGTTTAAAGGTCTTTACCCCCATGTAGATTGGCCTATCCAATTAGCCTATGCCGAAAAACTTGGATTGGGCAAACGCCAATACGAACTGATTAAACTATAAGGGGCTTGGAACCTGTTGATATCCCGCGCTTGCTTGTCTTGATCTATCTTGTCTTGCCCTTGAATTCGTTTTCCCCTGTTGCGGCAATGGTTACCGGCAATACGTATGCGGTTGCCGGCACGGCTTGAAAACGAATCCAAATCTAAGCGCAATAACGGTATATCCACGGACTATATATTGATCCGGAACCTGTGAACCTTTCATAAACTTTATGTGGGCATCACAACTATCACAGGGTTTTTTGCAATTACGATATACCTTGTGATTACCGGAAAGATACCCATTGATCTTACCGGGGCCGGCATCATGTCCGTCCTGGCAATAACTGGTATTGTTTTACATGATGAAGCAGTATCGGGCATTGGCAGCCCCGCTCATTTCTGTCTTTTGGCCGTTTTATCCTTAACGGTGATTTTGATTATCTAATTTTTTAGCAAGTAAATACAAAGACTGGGTAATTTCCATGCCAAGATTGCATGGCCCGCAGATATGTGATGGCTCGTTGACGATATTGGTATCTGGAGTATGCTGCCATTTTTTTGAAATAAAACGTGCAAAACGATGAAGTTGTTTTTCCTCGGGCCCTTGTCCCAGTTTTATTTTTTTTACTAACGTGTTTAAAATTCTCTTTTTTCCGGAAACAGGTAGTGTGCCGTTTTCTTTCTTTAATCCGCCTAAAACACGCATTATGTTAAGCGGTTGAAAAGGTTTATAATATTTTGAAGACCACAGGCTCGCTGCCGCAACTGTCTCAAACAGGCTGTAATTGCCTGTCGCCACCATGACGAAAATATTTAGATAAATAAATACATCCGGATGATTAAAAACTTCCGGTGATTCATTTTCCATGTATAACGCATAGCCCAAAATATCGGTAACTGCACCGGATATGTCACATTTTTCCGGAAAATCGAACATGCTTTTTATCAGGCCAAACACATTTTTGGCTTTGTCAGCCGGTATTGCATGAGCACCGTACCGGCTGGCCGTCTGTGTATCATTAATGTTCATTGCCCGGAATACGTTTGTTTGTTTGCCGGAACATCCATAAAATGGAGCACCGGTTTTTTGCGCCCATAATTGGTAAAATTGGCTGATATCTTCCATTTTTGCTGCAGCTGAGATATTCGCGCCGCGATAATCCGGTGCGGTACTGTTAAATGTGCTGCTTTTGATGCGTATACAATTTGTATAAATCCGGTTAAATCGAAGCCGGTTCTCACACGTAATTGCTGCAAACTCTTTATCCATGCAGATGCCTTCTACTGCTGCAATATACTCTCTGGTCATATAATTAAGGGCAAACAGCTTTTGCCAATCATGATGGGAAAGAGTATAACCGAACGCAGGACCTATGACAGAGGCGGGAATATTTAGAACGCGTTTTATTTTTCCGGGAAGCTTTGCTATCTCGGATTCAATTTTATCTTTCAGCTTTGATTCCTCAATTTTTGTTTCTTTATAAACTGCGTTATAAAAAACCGCTGATTCATGACTGTTTGTATTGGCCAGATAGTTTAAAACATAGGGATTGTTCAGTTCGATGATTAATTGATCGTACCATGATGAAATTAATTCTTTGAGCCTTAATCCCCCGATGCTCTTTGTCCCAAGCGTTAAAGATATATATTTTAGAATCGCAGTCAGCAGCATGACATTTAAGGTATATCTTGCCTTGCTTTTATTTATTTTGTCTTCCAACATCCCATACCTCCAGGGAATCGGATTGCCGCCAGGCCCGGCTATAAAGGCAGCAAAATATCACGATAGCGCGAATGGCAAACAGGTTGGAAAAGCAAAGAGGGCGTGTCTGAATTTCAATCGCATACGGCCGAAATTAAAGTTTGTTTTCAAGTTCCTAATAATTTAACTGTAGTCTTTTTTAACGCGGTGTGTCAATCTAATGTTTTTCGGTACAATCATAGTGTGCAGGCTTAGGGTCGCGGAAAAAATGTTTTGTCTAATTGGCGTAGGATAGGGGCGCGTATCCAAGGCGCGCCAATAGACAAGTCATTTGAAATAAAACATTTTTTCCGTGTCTTTTAGGTCTTGAAAGTTTCAAATGACCGGTTATCAGCGCTTAAATAGATACGAAACCGGCTGTTTCGGAAAAATAAAGAACCAGCTTTAAGCGCCTTGAAAACGAATCAAAATCCGGCGCAATAACGTCTATATTGGCATCTTTAAAGGCCCTAAGTATGCAAATTTTCATGCATTGAAGACGAAAAAAATCTAATCCCAATATGGTATCTGTTAAAATGCTAAATTTTTTCCGTGGCCCTAATAATCGGTGATCGTAACACGATTTCAATGATTTTTGATCATTCATCAAATCCTTTTGCGGCACATCCTGACAACGGGCTGGATAGGTTTGGACTCCAAATCGGTTATAAATTTAGATTCATATTCCCAAATTATGTTTTACTTTATCATAGCAGGCTTAATTGCTGATTAAATCAGCAATAAAACAACTGCTCTTGTGTCCGTTTTCAGCAGAATCGCTAAAGGAGGTTGAACTTCCACTCTGACCAGAGCCTGTGCCGCCCGTGCCCGTGCCCGTGCCGATTGTGCCGGAGATTGGAGATGCAGTAGTGCTATTATTTTCTACAAATACTTGTAAACTGGTATCTCCTGACTCAGAGATCTCGCCAAACATAATGAAATCCTTTTCATCATTAGTTTGTCCGGTTACAATCACATAACCGTTATAATATCCGCCATTGAATTCGAGGCCGTTACCAGAGTCTGTTACAGCTCCGTGAACGTATCCATTGGGATCAATTTTCAAATTCCATTCGCCATCAAAATTTTCCTCACAACTGCCAGTGTAATGGTAATTGCTAAGTACTATATCTCCATTCTGGATAATGTTACCGTCCGGAATGTCATAGTTATTTCCCAAGGCAACAGTAACCAAATTATCATTGCTATCAAGATCGATTTCGATATTTACAGATGCATTATTTATTACGGTTTCAGAGGTGTAAAAATTTCCTGTTAAGTTATCTTCTCCGTCATATTGAAGATATCCACCATCAAATTCTCCCTCTGTTTTGTCATAAAAAATAATTGCGTTAGAATCATCAGCACTAAAAAAAGCGTTCTGTTGCAAAAAGTTTGTGAGTCCTGATATATGCATTCGGCAATATCAAAACAACAGCCGAGGACATGCATTGATGAATTTGAAAAATCCGTTCAAGTGGCGTCATTTTAAAAAAGAAATCATTTTGTTAAATGTCCGTTGGTATCTGCGATATCCCCTCAGTTACCGGGATCTTGAAGAAATGATGCTTGAACGGAATTTGGAAGTGGATCACACAACAATTTTTCGTTGGGTCCAGCGGTACTCACCGGAAATTGAAAAAAGATCCAGGCCTCATGCGATGAAAACAAACGACTCATGGACAACGGATGAAACGTACATGATGAAACGTACATCAAGATAAAGGGAAAATGGAAATATCTATACAGAGCCGTTGATTCGTGTGGGAATACCATAGACTTTTTGCTCAGGGCTAAAAGGGACAAGGCAGCCGCCAAGCAATTTTTCCAGAAAGCCTTGAACGCCTCCCACAACGTAACTGCTCGTGTAATAACCGTTGATAAAAACGCTGCTTACCCACCGGCAATTCAGCAGCTCAAAGATGAAAAGGTAATACCTGATGCCTGTGAAGTAAGACAGGTCAAGTATTTAAACAATATCGTTGAACAAGACCACAGGTTTATCAAACGGTTTGTAAGGTCTGGGCTTGGCTTCAAGTCATTGCACGCGGCGTGGCGGACGCTGAAAGGATTTGAGGCAACAAACATGATCAGAAAAGGACAAATTGAGGGCATAGAAAAAGGCGATATTAAAAGTCAGGTTCAATTCATCGAAGCCCTGTTTCCGATTGCTGCATAAAAATTCCTGGAAAAGGGCATTTTCATGCCCTCTGAATATTTTTGCAACAGAACGTAAAAAATAGTGTACTTAAACAAATTGTGCTATATAATTATACCTACATGTTATTGCCAAAAAGGTTTAGGTTTTATACGAATTGTTCACATAAAGCGTGTTGGTGAAAAATCCAATTGCCGCAGGTACATCAGCGAGCCTTTGAAAAAGCGGCCTTAACTTGCATCTAAAACAGAGCCATTGTTCCATTCGCCTCCGAATTAACTGACCAGAAATGAACCAGCCAACTCAATAATCGTTCTGAAAAAGTTAGGCAAATTTTTGGTTGAAACATTTTCCAAGAGGGGGCCATAATGAAAAAAAATATGGAACGAAGACTCTATGAACGAAAAAATTGCGCATTTCCCATAGATGTAGATGATTATGAGGCGATTTTTAGCGGCAATATGCTCAATCTTAGCCTTGGTGGCGCCTGTATCGAAAAGTTTCCGGGATATAAACCGGATTTGGACCAAGAGCTTATTCTCACGATACCGTATCGCAGCAAACCCGGCTATCTGGTCATCTCGGGAAAAGTGGCCTGGCGGGACCCCGGCGGATTCGGGGTCAGATTTTTGAAAAAAACCGCTGATGAGGATGAACGTATCGATCTGCAGGATTTTTTACATCTGGGAGCGTAACGCTTTCTTATATCCACTATCCACCAATCCGGCAAACCTGCGCTAAGAAGTACCGGTTTGATGGGCTATGCTGTATTCAATTCGAGAATACATTGTCACCAACCTGGCCATTTTGACCTCCATACCGACATAAGTACCACATATTGCCGGATTTTCCTACTTGACATACAATCTATATTTTCAGTATGTTGCTTGTGCGTTTAATAATCAGTCTCACCATTTAGCAGGGGGTACTGTTTATTCACGGCCTGAAACAGCCAGAACGCATGGCACTGAAACAACTAATTGACACGACAAATTCATGATTGAAAAAACGACGTCTGTGCGGATAAAAGGTGTCGGTAACAGCCTTTGGGTAACTATTGCTCCCGATACGCCTTTTGAACTTATACAAGCTGATTTGGCAAGGCTTTTCGAGCCCTTAAAGCATCTGGCGCCCGCCGCACTGGTAGTTCTGGATGCCAACGGCTGCCGGGAAGGTGATGATCGTCACCGCCAAATCAAATCCTACATGAAAGACGCATTCAATCTGAATGAGATTATAACGCCGCAGGAAAAATCTAGAAGTAAAGAGAAACTATCCAAGATGAAAAATTCGCACAAAATCATACCCGAGCATCACAATGATACGCTTGTTCTTTCCGGCCGTGTAAGGTCCGGGCAAAGCGCAAAAGCCAAAAAACATCTCATTATTATGGGCGATGTCAATCCCGGTTGCGAATTAACAGCCGGCGGCGACATCCTGGTCATTGGCAGCTTGCGCGGAACAGCAGCCGCTGGTCAACCGGACAACAATGAGGCCATTATACTGGCCCTTGATTTCAGGCCGATACAGGTCAAAATCGGTGCGATTGTAGCTGCCGGTTTGCCTGCAACCGGTCTGGGGGCGCCTGAATTCGCACATATTGAAAATGGTGCGATTGTCGTGGATGATTATTTGGCGGCCAATCCATTTAAACGCATGCAATGGCCTGCTATTCGATAAGACGTATTACATCCACCCTGCAACGTAAGGGCCCACACAGTATACAAGGTTTAATAAAAACAGAGGTGAAACGTGCAAAGCAAAATTATCGTTATATCATCAGGCAAAGGTGGAGTAGGCAAAACCACCGCAACGGCTTCCATTGGGGCTGCTCTTGCGATGAAAGACAAGAAGGTGGCTGTCGTTGATATGGACATTGGGCTTCGTAATCTCGATGTTGTCATGGGGCTTGAAAATCGTATTGTATTTAACATCGTGGACCTGGCCCAGGGTAAATGCAAAGTGCAGCAAGTCGCAATTAAAGACCGGCGAATCTCGAACCTTTTTTTAATACCGGCCTCGCAAAGTGACAACAAAGACGTCTTAACGCCCGATGATATGATTCGCGTTTCCAAAGAGCTGCGCGAATCCTTTGACTATATTCTCATGGACTGTCCGGCTGGTATTGAGCGCGGGTTCGAAAACGCAGTCGCCGCAGCAGACGAAGCCGTTGTGGTTTGTACCCCTGAGGTTTCTTCAATTCGGGATGCGGACCGTGTAATCGGATTATTGTATTCCAAACAGATTCCACCCAAACTACTGGTCAACCGTATCGTACCGGCCAGAGTAGAGCGGGGAGATATGTTGAGCCACCAGGATGTGGTAGATGTTCTGTCAATTGACCTGGTGGGTCTGGTTGAAGAAGATGAGCAAATCGTTATCGCCACAAATACCGGCAATCCTATTGTATTGCAAAACAATTCAAAAGCAGGGCAAGCATTTAAGCGCATAGCCATGCGTCTTAATGGTCAGCCGGACTTAGCCATCGAAGTGCCCCGTGTTTCAAAATCCTTTTGGCAAAAAATCGGTTCCAGAATAAGTTTTGGGAAATGGGAGTGATCCATGTTGATAAACGATATTGTAAAAAAAATCTTTTTTAAAAACGAAAGTAAAGATACCGCAAAAAAACGGCTTCAGTTTGCTCTCGTTTATGATCGTTTGGAAGTGTCCGACGAGGCCTTGAAAAAGATGCAAAATGAAATTGTAGCTGTTATCTCACGCTATTTTGTCATTGATCAGGATCAAATGAAACTCAATATCACGCGGCATGATGATCTGTCGGCCTTAATGTTCAATACACCGATTATATCTTCCAAGCCCAGACAGCGTATGGCATGATTGTATCTTGACAATTTATGGATGGGCGCTATTTAATCACGGAGAATCCGGGGATTAAGGTCTGGGTGCTCAAAACACCCTGTAATTGGCGCAATTGCTCTTGGACAAAGATAGAGATAATTTCAGCATCGGAGCTGACCAGGTCACGTTTCAGGGTCAGCTTAACCAGCAGATCCATGTCGCCATGAATGGAATGAACTTCCTGAACCTCTTTTAGAGCAGACAGTTTTTCGATGATGCGCATCTCGTTTTTGGCCCTTATAGTCATGAGAACAAAGGCGGTTATCTCTCTGTGCATTTCAGGGTAGTTTTCTCCACATTTGGAAAACATTTTTTCCCGAAAATCTTCCATATCGTTGGGTATCAGCCGATCAACCCCAATGCCGTATTTTCTTTTACGCCCCTGCTCCCATTGGTGGTATGAAATATAGGCGTATAAATCATCCAGGGTTCTTTGCGGAAAGTATTTTAACAAATCGGCTTTGCGTATAATCGCTATCAGCGGAAGATAGATGTTTTTATACCAATCCATTGCAGATTGTTCATACGTTATCGAAGCTTTTTCCGATTCCTTTAAATAATCCCAATGAGAGCGAATTTGACGTTGCAAATAATCGTACTGACCTATTTCGGTAAGGGTAATGGCATAGGGCAAGCCGGTTGTTTGACTAAATTGCGCCCGCTGACGATAAATAATATTTTCCAACGTGTTCTTGCTGGGAATAAACTCAATGATGCTGGCTTCGATCTGCTCATGTCCTAATTCTTTGGCTACAGCGATACGATGATTTCCGTCTAACACATAGTATTCATCTTTAATCTGGTAAAGCTTTACCGGAGGCAATTTACGGTCTTCCTGGATGGCTTTCTTTATAGTTTTATAGCGCTCCGATACCGTATGATTCTTAGGCCGGAAGTGGCTGTCAAAGTCATGATAGCGCCCAACGGAGCCCACAATCCGCGATAGGGCAACCTGTGCAACGCCCCGCTGAACAGATTCAAAAGCCCGCTCTTGGTTTTGGCCGTCGCTAAATGATTTGGCTTCATCCGGCTCGGTTATGATTTGCCAGACATGTTTTAGTCTAGTTACCCAGCTCATTATTCAACCTTTAATATATAAGATCCGAAGCAGTTGATTACTTTCGTTTCTCCAATCCGGGTAATTCGCTGGTCGTTGTTTTCAAAATGTTTATGGATATGGCCATGAAGAAAATAGCGCGGCCTATACCATTTGATCAAGCTCCTGTAACTTTTAAAGCCTCGGTGGCATAAATCCTCGGCATCATGAATGTGACGCGGAGGCGCATGGGTAATAACGATATCAAAGCCCTTGTTCCACCAAATTTTAGGTTGTAAACCCCAAAGAAGTTTCCGCATCTGGCGTTCAGTATATTGGTTTGGACCGCCGTTATACCATCTGGAGCCGCTTAACCCAAGGATTCGATGCGATCCATGACGAACCAAATGCCCGTGAATATCGCGGCAGCCCGCCGGGGGCTTGGTTTGGTAACGAATATCGTGATTGCCCTGAATATACAATAGCGGAACCCCAAAGCTGCCGCTGAGAAAAGTCAAATACTCCGGAGGTAAATCTCCACAGGAGATTAGTAAATCAATCCTGCCGAAAAGCAAAGGATTGAATTCATAATAGAGCTCAGGAACGACAACATCCGAGACACATAAGATTCTGAGTCCTCTGGTCATAAAGCATTACCTTACGGCCGTGGCCATCGGCGGAATAAAAAAAATCGGTCCAGATCAAGCCTTGCGGAAAAGCTAAGTTTTATATCCTGGCCACAACGTAACGGGTTCAAAAAAGACGAGTAAGGCGGTATATTCTTTTCCGCCAATCGCCTTAGTTGGCTGCCTTTAACTCCATCGTGATTTTTTCAACAATCAGTGTTTCCCGGTCCTGGTACCCGGCGTTGATTGAATCCGTTTTGGCACTTCTTAAAATACGTTTCATATTCATATTCGACCAGATGTTTTTTTCCAGGTCAAAAACAATTTCTCCTTTTCCCATACCATTGATTTGATGGCTATTTTTGTCACCGGAATAACCAGTGGATTTTTCATTGACGGCAAAATAGGCAAATTTTTGGCCGGCACGGCTTAATTCAAAATTCCGGTTGCTCTTGACTTCGTAGTCAAAGCCGTCTGTCTCATATTTATTGGTACGTATTTCCTCGAATCGGTTGCCGGATGAAAGGCCGGTTTCCGGCAATTCCGGAAACCAGAAGATATTGTCTTTAATGGATTCGGCCAAAGGTTGTTGGCCGTTGATCACAAGGTCTTGCAAACCTGTTTTTTCGCTAAAACCAATGGGCGATTTCACCGGCGTTTGTACGCTGATGTCCCGCAACTGGCCAAACTTATTGATTTCGACACTGAAAATATAGTTGTAATCATCTTGGCTGATGGTGTTGGTGTTCTCCGCAGCAAAAGGATCCACGTAATGCGCAGCCAATCGCACCCAGCCGTTTTCGGAGCCGTTGTACACGTTGTAAAGAATCCTTTTTTTATTAAAGTCTGACTGTTTTTCTCCATCCGCCATAATTTGTGTATGGATCATACGGGTACAGAGCCACTTTTGTCCGGGTTTGAATCCGTAGTACATCTGAACCGAATCGGCGAAAACCGTTTCGTGCATCACAGGTAAAAGTAACATCGCCATAATCGCTGGAAGTAAGTAAAGTCTTGGAAACATAATTGATATACCTTTTTTTTATTTGCGGCTGCGTAAATCAAGAAAGCCTAGTCAACTTGATTTGTTTTAGAGTCGCGGCAGATTTGAATCTTCCGCGGTCTTTTATAGCATATTCAGGTATAAATTGCATAATTTTAGCACCCCTGAATCCTTTGCAAACGTTCGCTGACACTCACGGGATAAATGGCGGGAGAATTAATCCGCCGGAAATCTTCTGGCAGTAATTGAAAATTTTTTCTGAATTCATTTCTCAATGTTTCCAGTGCCGGATAATCTCCCGTGCGCCGGCCAGATTTAATAACCGGCAAGAGCAACGGCTTGGCTTGGGCAAAGGTTTCGCCTCTGTGGCCTATGATATCCCGAGCATAAGCGCCTTGGGCGTTTTTGAGCCGGAAGACCTGTTTCTCGCCGCCTAGTGTACGCTTTCCGCTTGAATATTTGCGTACATTGCGGCCCTTGATGCGAGCAAGCTTATAGACCATATCCATAAAGGGCGCATCCGCCGAAACCCCCATTTTCGTGCCTACCCCAAACGCGTCTATGGCGGCTCCGCGATTTAGTGCTTCGATAATGGAGTACTCATCAAATGCGCCGCTGGCGAAAATTTTAACGTTATCAAATCCGGCCTCATCCAGGATCCGGCGCACGTCACGGCTCAGTTGAACCATATCGCCGCTGTCAAGGCGGACACCTTTAAGGGCTTGTCCTGCTGAGCGCATTTGTTTGGCCACCTGCACGGCGTTTTGCGCACCGGAAAGGGTGTCGTAGGTATCAATAAGTAAAACGGTTCGCTCCGGAAACAACCGGGCATAAGCGAGAAAGGCGTCCAGTTCGTTGTTAAAAGCCATTACAAAGGAGTGCGCCATGGTTCCGGCAATGGGGATTCCATACCGCTGGCCTGCCAGCACATTGCTGGTACTGATAAAACCCGCCAGATAACTGCTTCGGGCTGCGGTCATACCGGCATCTGCGCCTTGGGTGCGGCGAAGGGAAAAATCAATCAGGTTCCGGCCCTGAGCGGCATGAACGCATCGGGCCGCTTTGGTGGCGATCATGGACGCAAGCCCTATGGTGTTAATCAGGCGGGTTTCAATCAATTGCGCCTCGATGATGGGGGCCCGAATTTCAAGGACCGGCTCTTCGGCAAAAAAAAGGGTTCCCTCGGCCATTGCGTGCACATCACCAGTAAACCGCAGTTGAGACAGGTAGTTTAAAAAACCAGGGCTGAACAAACTGGTATCTTTTAAAAATTGCAGATCCCGGGAAGAAAATTCAAATGAGGTGAGAGCATCGATAACCTGCTCCAATCCCGCCGCTACGAAAAAGCCGCGATCGGGATGGCTGCGGGTATATAGGGAAAAAACAGCCTGATCAAAGAGCCCCTGTTCATAATAACCGGCAGCCATGGTCAATTCGTACAGATCGGTAAACAAAGCTCCGGGGTAAGTCATGATACCTCCGCGCCATATAGTTTTTTCATACGCGCAAGGGCAAATTCGTGAAATCCGGGGTCAAAATCCGCCACTCCTTGCAAAGGAACCCGAATGGAATAATCCCGGTTTGCCAGCCCGCCTACCGTATCCATAACACAGATGGAGGTACAAACCCCAACTACCTCCACCTGCACGGGGCGCAGTTCTTCAAGGATGCTTTCCAGGCGCGTTTGATAAAAGCCGCTGTAGCGTTTTTTGGCAATGACAATTTCACCTTTAACAGGGCTCAATTCTTCGATAATTTGATTTCCCCAGGCTCCGGCCACGCAATGGGGGGGAAATTTTTTAAATTCCGCATCATCTTTGTCGTGGGAGTCTTGAAGAAAGATCACGGCATCTTTTGACCGCCGATAGGTGTCCAGTCTCTGCGCTATAAAAGGTACGATCGCCTCGGCGGACGCTCCGCAATAAAGGGCCCCTTGCCTGGATATAAAATCATTTAACATATCGATTATAATAAGTACGTTATTCTTCATAGGCCTTTCTTGCTCCTAAATTGCCGTAACGATGGTAAGTATTGCAGATGGTTCTACTCATAAAATAGTGCAGCATTTCAATGCGTCCATCCATCAGAACAGGTTCACGGGCAATATAAACGCCGTGCCGTGCCGCTGCTTGATAAACCAGGCGCGGAACCCTGGAGGCAGCGGCAAAACGCAGCCTGTCCAGATTACCGGTAGCCTCTGCCAATTGCCGGTCGGTCAGATGCCGTATTTTTACATTTTTCAGCAATGGCCGGGCATCCTCGCTTTCAAGGAAATCAGTCACATATTTACTCAGATCAGACGGAAGGTTCAGGTGAACCTCGCATCCTGCCGTTTTAGCGGCAGCAATTCGGGCCAATACTTCAAAAAGGCCGTCCTCTGAATGAACGCCAATCATTAGCACGCCCACAGGAAAAAAATGCAATAAATTATTTTGACCGCGCAAATGGCAATAGTCTATTGGGCTAAGGAATTCTTTTTGGGTATGGTACAAATAATTTTTTATGGCCCGCACAGTGATTTGGATATCGGCCTGCCAGGGTTTCATCCCGCCCCAATAAAGTTTTTGTTCCCAATGCTGGGCTAAAACCAGCAAAGGATGTTCTTCGGCGATGGCGCCCATCAAGGGAGGCCCGGACTCTTTTATGGTCATAAACTGGGTTACATAATCGGGTCCTCCGGACTTGATGGCTGGTCCAAGAGCCGATTTTCCGATACCGCCGAAGGGTTGACGTGAAACAATTTTTGCGCTGGTGGTGCAATTAATATAAAGATTGCCAGCCAGTAACCCGGATTTGCATTGCTCTATTTCCCGATGATCCAGACTCTCGATAGCCGCGGTCAATCCAAAACCGTTCTGATTCGCTAATTCTATCGCCTCTTGCAGGTTATCAGCCTGCATCACCCCCAGCACAGGTCCCGGCAGTTCTTTAAGGTGGGTAAACGAGCCGGGTTGAACATTCCATTTGATACCGGGTGTCCAAAGCCGCGGGTTATCGTCAAGCATGCGCGGTTTTAAGGCCCATGATTCAGAACGTTCAAGTTCGGTCAGGCCCCGGAGCAAAGCGCCCTCGGGCTTTTTGGCCAACGGCCCCATACGATGGTGAAATTGCCAACACGATCCAACAAATAAACTTTGCGCGGCGTCCGTCAATTTGTTTTTAAATGCCGGATCCTGAAAAACTTCTTTTTCAAGAATTAACAGCGATATGGACGAACTTTTCTGCCCGGCATGGCCGAAGGCGGAGTAAATTACGTTTTTAACAGCCTGATCACGACTGGCCATGGCTGTCACGATGGTGGTATTTTTTGCCAAGATTGCGGCCGTCAAGAATAGATCCGGCCGTTGATCAAGGATCTGTAACCCGGCTTGTCTGCTGCCGTGGAAAATCACAAAATCCACTTCCGGATGGCTCAGTAACCGGGAATCTGCACCGGCATCGTTAGAAGGCGTAAATTGTAGAATATTTTGGGATATACCCGCTTTCCAAAATACACAGCTAAGCATCCAGCCGGTCAGTATGGCATGCCTATCAGGTTTGAAAATTACCGTATTGCCTGCTGCAAGGCACGCGAGAATACCGTCGCAGGCAGGGGCAATGGGAGAATCGCAGGGGCTTGCAACTACCCCTGCGCCCTTGCCGCGGCTTTCAATATTCATCCTCCGGGTAAAAAATTGGGCAGTAAATGGATAGTATTCGGCAAGATCCACGGCCTCGGAGACTTCTTTATCCGCCTCACTGAAAAGCATGCCGGTTTCAGCAGCAGCCGCTCCAATCAAATCGCCGCGGGCCTTGCGTAATTCATTAGCCACCTTGGATAAAACCGTGTGCCGCTGGCTGGGGCTCAACGCTCTCCAATCATCAGGGTCCCTTACTGCGGCAAACACCGCATTTGACATGTCTTGTTCCGTAGCTTGGACAAAGGAGGACACCACCACATTTTCGGGTAAAAAATTGGGGTCAACGATATTATGAACTCGGGTTTTGTCTTCAAGGCGTGCGCCCGCTACGACAACGGGAATCAGTACCGGGTCGCTCCGGCCGATTTTTTTCCATCGCGCCCGGATGGCATCCGCCCATTGGCGATTGGCTTTTAGCGCCCAATCCGTATCCGGTTCATTGATAAACGCAGTTGCATACGTACTGCTATCCTGGTCATATTTTTGTGTCTGACGGTTTTGAATGCGATGAGATCGGCTCTTAAGATTTTTCGTTGATTTGCAGGATGCTTCAAATCCTTCCTTTAATAAGGCCCAGGTATCAGATCCGGTTTTCAGAAAGGGGATATGCCTTAAAAAATTCCGGGGTCCGGAATTTTCATCCATGCGCCGGATTAAATAACCAATTGCGTTCAAGAAATTTTTTTCATCGGCCACTGGAGCATAAAGCAGCACCGGCGCATTATGTTCGGTGAGCGCCCGGCGGACATGGTCCGCCATGCCCTCAAGCATTTCAAAAACAACAGCATCCTGAACACCATTGTTTTTTGCCAAAAGCCAGGCAAAGGCCAATTCGAACAGGTTATGGGAACCGATCCCTATCCGAACCGCTTTAATGTTTTCCGGTTGCATGCCGAAAACCACCATACGCTTGAAATTGGCGTCCACATCGCACTTATTGTCAAAGGTCGCCAAGGGCCAGTTGTTCAAGGCTGCTTCGATATGTTCCATTCCCATGTTCGCGCCTTTTACGATTCTAATCTTGATTGGGCTTGCGCCGCCTTGAACCCGCTGTTTGGCCCAGCCGGTCAGTTCCTGTTGAAGCGTATACGCCTCTGGCAAATAAGACTGCAGAACGATTCCTGCGGAGTAAAATTTGAACTCTTTGCGGTTCAGGGTCCGTTTAAAGGCTTCAATGGTAAGGTGCAGATCATGATAAGCCTCCATGTCCAGGTTGACAAACTTTTCAGACATTGAGCCGTCTGGGCCGGTAAAGGTATGTCGCTGAGCTGCCAGGAAAATTTTTCCCAGACGATCACTGATTACTGCCGCCGAATGATCGAAGCCCAACGGATGCGCTTGAGAGTAAAGTGTTGAAATCTTAATTGAAATATATTCTACTAAGGGATTTTTCAGCATCTTCTTATACTGAGATAACTTGCCGCGGGCTTCATTTTCGCCCAGAACATCGTCTCCAAGATAGTTAAGATTAACCGGCAGGCGCTGTTGGCTTCGTTTTTCGAGATACGTCTTCAATTTTCCGGGTTCACCCGAAATAATCAGTTTGCGGCTGTCTTGCCGCATTTTTTCGATCATTTTCGGAATTGTCAGACCGGCAAAGTGGCGGCCAATGCCCCTGAAAAGCATCACCATGGTTTTTTCCTTGGCTGAAAAAAACTCCGGGGTTCCATGGGTTTTTAACAGGTATTCAATCTGACCGGCAACGCGTAAAGCGCTGCTGCTTCTGAAACACTGATCGAACAATTTAACCAGTATGGCTTTATCCGCAGGATTATTTAACAAACGTTTGAGCTGCTCTTGCTGCGATTTTTCTTCGGCAGTAAGCAGTTCATTTGCCCGGCGTTGCCATTTGGCTGCCAGGTTGACGGTATCTTTAACCAAGTGATCCGGAACGAATTCATTCATCACAACTGTTCCTTTCTTCTTAACCAAAGTTACTCATAAAGGTAATTCGCTCTCCGTTGATACCGGTTTTCCGGTGCAACTGGAGTCCGGGTTGAGCAGTCCCAACCGGTGGCTGTCAGTGCGCCGGAGCAAGATGGACCTGACT
>JAAERL010000563.1 GCA_024230435.1 Desulfobacteraceae bacterium | reverse complement strand
ATATTGGCCTTATGATATGGTACCAGGGGCACATTATCCCCTTTTCGAATTTAGGTTACAAATAAGGTTTCTCTTCATTGCATTTCTCAATTTACATTTTTTATTTGAAATTCGAAACTGTTCTGCGGAGAACGAGTGAGACACAGCCTAGGGATTGCATCTTTGTCCACTATAGAAAAGGGTTTGCTGGTTCTCATTTTGCGTGAAGGAGTGCACGCCCTCCTCGGCCTCATACGGTCGCGCTCATTCTGAGTCTTTCATTGATGTGATGGGACCCTACATACGTCAAAAATACTAAAAAATATCGTCTTCTTCGATTTTGAAAAATCGAAATGTAACATTTTGAAACGGTTTCAAAATCGTCTCGCGCTCCGTCTGTCCAATGAAATGGACCACGACAAGACATACAAGTCAAGCCCATGGTTTGGTTGATGCATTGGATCGATCGGATGGGTCGATGACCGCCTTCGGATCGCGTTACGACCACATCGCGACGGTGGGTCTGAAATTGTAATTTTTGACGTGTCTTTTGTCTCAACTAAAGTACGTACGAAGTATGTACGAGTCAAAAGACCCGCTTAACTGGTACCTCATATTAGCTTGGTTAGAAACAACTATTTATCTATGTTCTTTGTGTGTTAAATAGAAATTATCTGCGTTAGAGTTTAAGGAGAGTTTTAGATACTCATCAATTTAGCTTTGAAACAATGGCTAAACTTTCTGCAATTGTAGCGCAATAGGATCAAAGAGTTGGGTCTATAATTAAACAATGT
>JAAERL010000562.1 GCA_024230435.1 Desulfobacteraceae bacterium | reverse complement strand
GTCGGTTTGAAACGTACGTACGCTAGTTATTCGTCGCGATAAGGTACTGGTAAAACGGCCCCACTTTTTGAGGACCTTTTTAAAAATTCGAGTCACGAACGACAAGTCCCAAAGCACGACAAACGTGTACAATTTTTTTTGCCACGACTCAAAAAAGGTGGGTCCGCGACACTCAGATTGTCGGTTCCAGCATGAGCTTATAGCATTGTTTGATTGAAGAATATTTTTTCAAAACGAACAATTTTAAACCTCTTTTTTAACAACTTTCCTTCAATCTACCATGCATATCCATCTCGAATCTCATCTTCCAGCCTGCCTTGATTACAATATCGATAGTCAACCCATCAAGACAACCTCAACTTACATTCTCTCTAGTCGTCATGATGAAAATATTCATCCTCTCCTTAGCCGTCATTGCTCATGCATCCGCATGTATGATTCAAAACACAGACTCTGGCGTACGTAGTTATAAGTACCTAACAACATCGCAAGCAAGCCTCGATCAGATCGAAGCAGCCAGAGAAAGATGGGAGAATGACATGCCATTCTGTGGGAAGTATGTAAATAGCTATCCACCTTGTGTGCCTGCCTCATCTACATCTCCAACTGTTCCAGAATGGCTTTCTAGCGATGCAAATGAAGACACGGATG
>JAAERL010000561.1 GCA_024230435.1 Desulfobacteraceae bacterium | reverse complement strand
GCAAGCTTTATGGCTGTGCGGCAACCTGCGTTTGCCGCGAAATCGAACAGTGAAAAAACAATTGTCTGTTCCCGGATCTCGTCCCCCTTGATTTTTTCCCAAAATTGGCGCCGGTAAAATTGTTTTACCTGGCCGGTTAAGTCTGCGTTATCAATTTCGCCGTTGTCGATATAGCTCCAGCCGGGCCAATTTGGGTGATACTTGCGAGAAATGCCAGCATAGGTCAGTCCGCCCCGGTCCCCGCTTACCCGGTGGAGCTTATAGCCTCCCTCGTTTTTGATCATTTCTTCAAAAGCGTTGTCAAAGTTACCCATTTTACCTCTTTAATTTTTTAAAACGTGTTTAACGTAAGTGCTGATCTGTGCTTCCAATTTCGCTAAAAAAGTATTCGATTTTGCCTGCTCTTGCTGCAAGCTCTCGATTTTTTTCATTAATTCAGAAAAGAGCCGTTCTCCCCGGCTCAATTCTTTTTTTACTTCCGCATGTGTTTGACGGCAGAATGCAATTTGTTGTTTTTCTTTGAGTTCTTTTTTCAGTTCCACGAAATGCGTCTGTATTATGTCCTTTTCCGCCTTCTTATCGATTTGTGCGTGTATCCGGCGAACCATGTATAAAAAACATCCGGAATTTATGATCACTATCAGGGCACCGATAGCAATTTCTATAGTTGTCATACCCGTCACTAATAATTTAATGTTTTTC
>JAAERL010000560.1 GCA_024230435.1 Desulfobacteraceae bacterium | reverse complement strand
CTGACTTCGTGGCCGAGCGGTCTAAGGCGCTGTGTTAAGGCCGCAGTCTTCTGGGCGTGGGTTCGAATCCCACCGAAGTCATCCTTTTTACGACAAGTCTTGTTCGGGAGGACACGTATCTTTGGAAGGACCCGACTTAAGGCCGTTCTTCAGTTTTAAAATCGCTCCAACTTTTGGCTGTAATCAATCGGTGTACTTTTTAGGCATGTCTAAATGTCGCTTGACAATTTTCTCAACAGCCATTTCTTCTTTCTCTTGCCACTCAGATTTCTGGACACCCACTAAAACCCTAACCCTAATTTTAGAGTTTGGCAAATTTATTATAGAAAAAGTTTCACATTTGAGAATATTTTAGAGTTTGGAAATTTTATTACAGAAAAAGTTTCACCAATTGATTACAGCAAAACTTATATTCATTTTAAGACCAACGGATGACCATTAGACTACTAGTCCACTGACTGAGCAATGTTTATTCAACACTCAGTATGTAAGGTGAATTGCAGTTCAGTTGGGGACAATTCCCTGTAGATTTCTTACCCTGGGGAGTTACCACTCTATTTGAAGAAGCCTCCATATTTTTGTTCCCT
>JAAERL010000559.1 GCA_024230435.1 Desulfobacteraceae bacterium | reverse complement strand
TTGATGGACAGCTGCCGATCCAAATAAAACCGGCAGAGGAAAACTGGAAGATGACGGCCGCCGGCATTGGGGGGAAGAGAATAGATAGCCATAATGAAAAGTTTAATATGAATTTAGATTGGTTTGAATAAGGTATGGTACAACAAGAAGTTATTTTATCGGATAAATCTAAAATTACATATCACTAATGATCTGACCGTCCCACACAAAATGCGCCGCTTGGCCTATCAAGATTGGGCGGGCGGCTGGGGGCTTGCGGGCGTACCAACATAAAGACTGTCTGACTTGAGGAACGTTTCAGGAGAATTTTGGTCATTATTTTTCATTTTTCGGGTACTTTGTGCTGATTTATGCCTGACTTTCCACAGTTGTGGGCATAACGCGTGGGCGACGCCCAGAAAAGAGTAAGCAAGAGCAGAAACGAAGGAGCAAGATTTTCTTTTCCTTTTCCTTTGGTGCAAGCAGCTCTGGCTCTGCCAAAATTGTACAATAAAAGCAAGAGCAAACAATCCTCAACATCATGCATATCTCATAAAATCAAAAAGCATTCAAGTCTCACGCCTGGAG
>JAAERL010000558.1 GCA_024230435.1 Desulfobacteraceae bacterium | reverse complement strand
TGGTGGAAGTTTGAATGGGGATTTTTGGGGGTAGGTGGAGAGAGATGACGGGCTGACGGCGTGGCGGGTGCCTTGTTGTGTGCTCGTGTAATACGCATGGGCTCTGGGAGGTTGAAAGTAAAATAGCAGTCTGCTGAAATGCATCATTACAGCAATATAATTCCCATGATGCTATCAAATAATCGAGGGCTGTCCCATTTTTGTGCACATCATGTGCACCTGAAACGGTTCAAGACGTGAAAAAGAAAAAAAGAATGGCTCTGGCGATATTTCACACAGAACAGGTGGCGCCGTATTAATTTACTCTCGCAAGGAATACCAATATTGATAACGAGAGAGTATATTGCATGCATGGCAGATTAGGATTGGGGGGGTGTGGGCTATTTTCCGACCATTCATTCTTTTAAGAAGAATAAATCGATGGGGGATGTCAGAACCATCCGATGATAGGTCTATAACCGTAGGGATTATCGGACCCAAAGGCATCCGATACATCTGCAACGCCGTCTCTACCATCAACAATCCAAAGAAATCTTATTGCTGCTGA
>JAAERL010000557.1 GCA_024230435.1 Desulfobacteraceae bacterium | reverse complement strand
TAGTCCTTCTTGATAAAGGCCTAGCCAATCTCGAAAAATTGAGAAGGCTGAATCTGAGAAGGCACAATCAATTTATTATTGTACCTTTCTCACATTGCTCACATGCTGTTGAATTTAGTCACAGTGCAAATTGGGCAATTTTTGGAATCAGAAAAGGTGGAAAAAGTTAAAGAACAGTAAAAAATGCGAGGAAAATGGGCGAAATAAATATGGAAAATAAAACAAGTGGAATCTCGGCGCAATCGCTGAGGATTAGCGCCAGATAAACCATTTGGCAATCCAGATCAAACGAAGGCTAATTGTTAGGCAATTCAGCCTGATGGCACATAGATATGGGCAACCACTAGATAATCGAGGATTTCAAAACATTGGAGTTAAAAATTCGAAACTTCTTTTGAACTTCTGTTCATAAGAGTCAATGCTGCGGGAATGAGGTGAATCGGAAACGAAATGAGAAGAGAGACTAGCTGTTTACGCCGACGGCGAAACGAGCGTGGACCCCACTATGCCAAGTAGTGATGGGGGGTATGAATC
>JAAERL010000556.1 GCA_024230435.1 Desulfobacteraceae bacterium | reverse complement strand
CCATGGCCGTCAGGAAATGCTCAATTTACGCCTCTTGAACAAAAAAACAGGAGGCTAACTCCATCCTTTACTTTAGGAAAATTAAAAATACAGTTTGATAAAAATAATTTTTGGCTCATGCTGGATTTTGGGGTCTTATTAATTTAAGCGCGATAACTAATTGAATTTACGGATAATTTTGTTCAAGAAAAGAAAATGCGGCACTAGTTAAAAATAAAATCATCTGGTTATCTTGCATGGCGAATTTACAAGACCCTGAAACACAACATGAGCATAGAAATTTTATTGCAGTCAGATATACTGTGTTAGGCGACAGTTAGGCTGATTTTTACCAGTCATGTGGATCTATATTAGAAGTTATTTTTCCCTCCTCCACTGTAACCATGACAGGTTCATGAGATGGGCAATCAACATTAAGCCCGCATATAACAAATTCACTATAATACGCTTTGCTATCTTTTAAACCCGCTAATCCTCCAGTGGCAAAGACGTAGTATTTACCAACGGGAACTTCTAATTTATACCCTTTATTATAAGTGTACTTTTTGCTTGTGATGTGTTGACTGGTACAGTATTCTTTTTGAGTTGATATGTTTTCTGCGCAAACTTTTATGCTATCAGGTATTTCTTCACTAGGATAACTCAATGACCCCTCAATTATTCCATTTCTAGATTTATTATCTACGTTTGGTAAAAGTTGATTATTCATTAGTTGTCTTTGCCACCACCAAAAACCTCCACCAATAATAACGACCAAGATAATTAAAATAATTATTTTTTTCATAAAGTTGTAAGTTAGTAGTTAAATGATAATATAAATATATATTTTACGCTATGCATGGTTTAATGTAAAGAAGATCGGCAAATTTTTTTGGCCTGCGGCAGTGAACCTGTTCAGGTGACGGGAGCGCCCTTTGACGGCGAACGTATCGTCAGCTCTACCGAGGCATTATGTTTCGATAGTGTACCAAAGCACCTTGGAATTGCCGGCGGTGGATATATTGGCCTTGAACTCGGTTCCGTATGGCGCCGCTTGGGAGCCAATGTCACGGTAATAGAAATGCTTCCAAAAATCGGCACGGGATTAGACGGCCAGGTGGCCCGTATGCTGGATCGCATCCTG
>JAAERL010000555.1 GCA_024230435.1 Desulfobacteraceae bacterium | reverse complement strand
CTGTACTGATCAGAATACGTCTGTTGACATTACCCTGACCGGTTTAGATGATGACGGAGATACTTTAACATTCAGTTATGAGGACCCTTCAAACGGAGTTCTAACCGGTACGGCGCCGGACCTGGTCTATACCCCGAATTCTGAGTATTCAGGAGGCGACAGTTTCACCTTTACTGTATCAGATGGCCAGGCTGACAGTGAAGCTGCGACCATTAGCATTACTGTCGCTGGGGATACATTGGATAATAACGCGCCTGTTGCAAGCGGGAGGTATCACAAAAGTTTTAAGGATACACCTGCTTCTATAATTATTATCGGCTCAGATGCAGATGGCGACACTTTATCGTATAGCTATGAGGATCCATTACACGGAACTCTATCCGGTACGGCGCCAAAATTGACCTATACCCCGAAGTCCGGGTATACAGGTTCCGACAGTTTCACCTTTACCGTGTCAGATGGTAAAGCCACCAGTAATACAGCAACAATAACCATAGGGGTGTCTGCACCAACAGTTGAATTGGATGGCAATATTACTAAATCTTTCACAGGACATTTGCCTGGCGGCTTTGCTAATGCAGGGGAGCGGGGTCAATTGCCGCATTATCTTGCCAGGCTAAAAAAGAACGGTGTAAAAAAAGTTCCTATTCGCACTTATTTTGCTAGCTGTGATGAAGACACAGAGACCCCGCGCATGTTTGTATCCGTAACATTGAAAGATGAGAGATCAACTGCCGATCCCGAATTACCAACAGTTGGGTCGATTTTTGAAGTAATTTACGACCCTGATACAGGGGGCCTGGTTCGAACCGGTAATGAAGTTGTGCTGGATCCGTTTTATGAGTCCCATGGCATTACCGCGAGTTCGGATTGTTCTAGAGTGGCGGTTCTTGTTCACACATATGAAGAGCCGTTTACTGAAACCGAACCTTATACCAAGGACCTGGTTGAAGCAAGAAAGGAAGCAGCAGGTGCAAGTGAGGGGTTTTCTTGGATGGACCAACCCAATAATATCGACTATTATATAGATGATGAAGATTTGGGGGCGGATCAGGTGATGGAAAGTGACGAGACTTATATGTATCATGGCGAAATGTGGCTGTTGGAGTGGAACAATCAAAAATTGACAGAAGAACCTGATAAATATGTGATTCATAAAGCGGTTGGCGGGAACCCGCTAGCGCCAGCCACTTTAATCTATGCTGAAGACGATAATACCTATGGTGCTAGCTTCACTGCAAGTGTTTTCGGTAAAGGTGGAAGTCGTCATAAAAGCGGCGCCTTAGTGGTGATAAATCGTGACATCTGGACAATTGATGACCCGTATGATAGTCGTGGGCGCGGCTGGTATTGGAACTGCGGTCAAGGTCATGTTCTTCACATGCGAGCTTTTTACAATCCCTATTCAGAAGAGTATGGCTGTCTTTGTACAAACGACGCGCCTCACAAATGGTATACGAAAATGATGAATGCAGGTTCGATTGTAATCAAAAGGGGATATTATACGCAGATGTACTACGGCCGGCCAATCCATTTAGTTTCTGCAAGTAATAAAGTTATAACAAATGGAGGCGGTCATATTACAGTACCGCTCGGTGAAGACCGATTGTTAACTTTGATAACAGGTCATGATGTTCCACCTGCGTGGAAATTAAACCAGTATATAGCTGAATTAGAAATCGGTATGAATCCTAATTTTGATTATGGCAGCGTTGATAATTTTTGTTATATTCGTTCGGATGATCAAGAGGGAGGTTGTTATACTTCTTTTGCTGTGACTTCTAATAAGGATCCATACTATTTACCTGATCCTACGGCATCATCACTTACAACAAGCCAATTAACCAAAATCGGAATTCTTGAAACTAATGGAGATGGAAACCGTGATCCAAGTCCAGGCATTGATTATTATCATAATATAAACTGGATTGCCTCTGATCCTGATTGCCAGTTAGGTGACCCGCAACTGGTTGACCTTCAAAACGGCAGATATCTTTTGGGATGGGCAAAATTTTTATGTATCAGTGATGACTTAAGCGCATCGGCTATGCGTTTGAACGGCACAACTGAATTATTAATTCCTAAAGCATATTATTTAATGGAAATTGATGAGGAAGGCAATGCCCTAACTGATCCTATTGAACTTACCGACACAGGGTGGGGCGGATTAGACAGCATAATTTCTTTTGGTGAGGGGCGAGCAGCCTGGGCATACATCCCAAATCCTGTATTAAATGAGAGTGGTGAGTATACCTGGCCCCGTCAGCGTCAGTGGGAATTGATGATTTACGAGTCACCGTTGGATGACTAAGGCGATTGGCTGAAAAAATATAACATCTTAACAGATACCATATTGGGCTTAGAGCTTGTTTGGGAAATAGAAAATTTAGCTTTTGCAGCCGATTTAAGGCGATTGGCGGAAAAGAATATACCAGATTGAGCTTCGATTTTTTTCCGTATTCAAGGCGCGCCAAAGTTTTGCTGATCAGTTTGCATACTTAACGTATTCGCACCTTTGGCATAACGCAGGAGACGGGAAAAAGACATACAGGATGGTATATTCTTTAACTGCAAATCGCCTAAATACAAATTTGACGAAACAACCTGGCATAACCGGTAAAACGCTATAAAGAAAATCAAAATGGCGGCATCTATCATGGCACAGGGGGTCAGCCTATGCAGCGCCTAGAAGATGGAGTTAGCCGCCTGTTTTTTGTTCATGGTCTTTCATTTATCTAAACCGCGCCGCTACATCAGCCATCTGAAGGCAGGTGTCTTGCGGCGCAGTTTTGATAAGACCGTCTTTGACGGCAATTTCTGCCAGAATCCAGAATCCCAAAAGTTTTTAGCTTTGTGAGTGCCCCAAACATCAGTGCCAACAAAGATGTCACAAACTTACAACTTTTTTGTCATTATCGAGTAACCAAATAAGCTGATAGCGCACCAGTAGGCAAGTTAATGTCATGGCATGCTTATTGCTGTATAGTTACGGATTAGGAGATAGATGACGTGATCAACGACGTAAATTCTTAAAAAGTTTTGAAGGAATTATGCTTTATGACATTCGATTCAACAAATAATTCAAATGTATTTTCAAGCGGCTGCAGCCTTAGCGATTCAATACCAGCCAACAACGATAATCGGGCAAATCAAAGCAATCAGGAAGTGAAAAAATTAGCGGACTTAGGCTATAATCCTTTACTGAAAGCACGCTGCTATCAAAATTATGATAACAATAAAAGCAGCATCTACAAACTCAATGAGTTAGTGTTGCCAAAAGAAAATATTACAAATGGAATTTTACCACATGATTATAAAAATAAAAATCTTATAAGCGCAATAAAAACCGGCAGTGTTGATTCTGTAAAGTATTGGATAGAGTCAGGTGCTGATGTGACTTTGCGTGATGGACAAGAACGCAATACAATTCTACATCTGGCAGCAAATCGCTTTGGCCCCGAGCGATTAGAGATTGCAAAATTACTGCTATCGCTTCCTCAAATTAAAACGAATAGTTGCGATCTTAACGTGAATAGTCCAGATTGGTTTGGCTGTACGGCGCTATATATCGCAGCATCTCAGGACGATGCCGAGTTCATAAAAGTGCTGCAATCGGACCCTGATATTTATGTAGAGAATTTGGAAATTAAACCTGACCGTTTTAGACCACTATGTGTGGCATCAGTGGAGGAAAACAAAAATGCTTTAGCAGAGATGCTATCTTATCAAAGAATTCCAATGCATAAACATAAAGAAGTGCAGTTCGAATTAGATGCGCTTATCGGCGATAAATCTAAATTTGATTCCGGCGATAAACCTGATTTTGATTCCATTGAAAAGATTCTATTAAATAGATGTTCCAAAGGGGTTTCCGATTATTTGATAAATTCCAAAACGGTTTACGATCATTTGATGAAAAAAGTGAATGAAAATTCGAATCTTGGCCTACGACTAGATCGTCTTAGTAAAGAACAAAGCGATATAGTGTCAGGCTATTCTAAAATGGCCACTAGTGGTGGCCATAGCAAAGAGTATGATGAAAAAAAACGCGTACCTGAAGACCTTCTTAAAATCGTTGCAAGTTATCTAAATACAAATTTGATGAAATCGCTGCCATAATCGGTAATCAAACGCTATATCGAAAAATAAAATGGCGGCATCTATCCTGACACAGAGGAAGCCGTGCATATCAAGATATTCGCGGCTTTCCGCAACACAGAAGATGCGCCAATAGACAAGTCAGCCGGGATAAAACATTTTTTCCGTGGACCTTAATTTTCCGTGGCCGGGGCCCTTAATATGATATCAAAGCCGCCCATCTTTCGTCCGGTTAAATTTAAAGTGGGTATTCCTGGAACTTCTATGGGATTAGTTTTTGAATTTTCAAACCCGCAATCTCGTATTTTAATCTTCCAGTTATGTTGTTCTAATGTGGATTTAAATTCCTTGTTGTTAAGTATGTCAGTAACATCCCCTATAAACGGTTTATATTTTGTAATTTTACAATCATAGTAGGAAAATCTAATTTCTTTTAATGTACCATTTTTACTTTGCACGTAGTCGCTGATATTTTTTATTATAGTATCATTAATTTTGTGCTGCCTACCAAAAAATTTAACCTTTTCTAAGTTGGGGTAGATTTTGTTGATTTTATTCAAATCCAAAAAAGTTTTTGGTTTTCCGGTACGTTCAAATTTGTCTCCATTTCCAGTTTTAAAAAGACTTTCAAGTTGGTTAGGTATTCCATCAATCATTAATCTTCTTTTTTTCAAACGATCGTTATATATATTAATTTGTATAGTCTTAATAAAATTTTTTGCGGCAGAAAAATTGCTTGGAGAATCTATTTTATTTATATGGCTCTGCAGTCTTTTTAAATAAAGTTCATCAAATAATTCTTTATGGTCGTTTACGAATTGCTGTTGTTCTGTAGAAAGCCCGTTTGCGTTCTTTTTCCCGGACTCTAAATAGTTGCCTATCTTTTTCAAAGTGACGGTGTCAGAAAGGTCAAGCCAATTAATATTTACTTCCTTTAAAGGTGTTAAGACATTAACGGGTTTTTGATCTGAACTGTTTTCTTGAGTAAAAATACTGGCGGCAATCAGCAAACCGGCTCTTTTTGCCAGATCCTTTACCATAGAAAACTGGTCCTGCTTGAAATATTCGCCCACGGCGTAATATCTGCGAAGATAGGTTTCATCAGGAGTCAAATCCCGATCAACATCATCAGGATATTCACCAGAACCGCAACCCAGGTGAATTTTGTTTAGCCTTATCATACCGCCAGCTACGATCCATTCTTGTTCTTCAGGATACTCACTTAATGAAACAGCTTTAAAAGCTTTAAGGCAAACATCGGATTTAGTTGCATTAGGATAAAATGGGCGAAACTCATAAATCGTTCCCCTTGTTTCCGAAAAAAAGCTTGCAACAGGAAGCGATGTTGAAGTGGAGAACGGTCCTTCAAACCTGTGAAAACGATCTTTACTCAAAGATCCAACAAATTTACTGCCATGATAAAGCGTTTTTGCGTCTGACCCACGCATTTTTATGGAATATTTTTGCAGGCAGTTAGATAATTCTATTCTCGTGTGATAAAATTGTTTATAATAATTAAGTTTATCTTCTTTTGCTTCCTCAAATGACTTTTTTGACTTTTCTTCTTTCGAATCAAACCGTTTTTTGTCATGGCCAACACTGTCTATTTTATTATCATCTTTGCAATACTCATAATATGCTATATTTTTACCCGTTATCGGCCGGTATACCTTCTTTATAGCCGCTTGAAAATAATCATTATCTGTGTATATCTTATTAATAATTGCTCCTTTAAGGTCAAATTTCTCATTTTGTTCCCAATTTAATTTATGTTCTTGGTTGAAATTGCAATCTGCTTGGTCTTCATAATACGATCTGGATTGAGTATTAATCCGCATGCAGTTGTTATAGGATTTTGCGAAAGTTTTTGATTTACCAATCAAAGAGTTCCATTCCTTTATACTCAATTTTTCAATATTGTTGTAGAGGGCTTCTTTTTTTAAATCGCCAAACTCTGGTTGTATATGGATCACGTCGTGAAACTCTTCTGGATCCAAACCAGTAGTTTGATATGAAAATGTTTTGTAACTATCTTTCATGTTAGCCATCATATCCAGTACGGTTGAATTCGGCTTGTGTGCATTTTTGATTTTAATGAAGGCGGTTTTGTCCTTGCCTTTTACCGAAGAAGACTGTTTATCCTCTACGTTTTGGTTCTGGGTAAGAGTGGATAGTTTGTTGACATTGTTAATATTGAGGTTATCACCAGCTCCTATCGCTCGTGGATTGTTTGAGCTGGACGAATCGATTTGAGATAGCTTATTAATATTGTTTTGGTTGTTATCAATGGCATGGCCTGCCGAATTATTATGGGTCTGCGTTTCATTGCATTTTGACGATATTAATGGATCAGAATTCATTGGTTTAGATTCTTTCTAATTCCTTAGCGGCTGAAATAAAGCGGTCAGATCAGATACTTTTCTTTTTACCACTTGTATTGTTATGTAACCAACGTAATATTTATGCTGGCTAAATAAATTGGTTTGATTTCCTGTAATAATAGAATATTTTATTTCTCATAAAGGCCGCGGCCCTAACATCTTGTACCTGAATATTTGCCAGCTATGTTGCTATCCATTAATTGTCTGCACAAGATAGCTGGCTAATGAAATACCTGCCATAAAAATCCTTGGGGATACCCGTCAGGCAAAAGCTCACGCCATTGGCGCTAACCTGTTTGGGACAGCTATTACGTTTGGATTTTATTGTCAACATCTTTTTTTCTGGAATACCCAATAATATTTTTAAAATAATAAGACCCCAAAATCCAGCATGAGCCAAAAATTATTTTTATCAAACTGTATTTTTAATTTTCCTAAAGTAAAGGATGGAGTTAGCCTCCTGTTTTTTTGTTCAAGAGGCGTAAATTGAGCATTTCCTGACGGCCATGG
>JAAERL010000554.1 GCA_024230435.1 Desulfobacteraceae bacterium | reverse complement strand
TTGTCTAATTCGCCTTTTTTTTAATTTTTTTTAAAAATTACCCTTTTGACCTGTCTTTTTTTTGCACCTCGTAAAGCGGCTCACAGCTCTTTCTATTATACAAATATGGCCATTTTTTCCTACAAATTTTGGACACCGTTGTATGGATCAATTGGGGACAGGTACCCAATTGACTATAGTTACATGTCAAAGTGAAAAAGTAAAAAAGTGCATGAAAACGTCGGCATGGTTTACCAAAAATAGATTCACTTAGAAGTCTCGTGTTGCAAGTGGGTTTGTTGTGAATTATTAGGAAGTTAGGGGTTCTGTTTAAAAAAACAATTTAGATATTCTAAAAGGGCCTTTCCGATGTATTCAGCCCAATGGTTGTCATCACCCAACCCCCATGTAACAAGCTATAGACGTATTGTCTTCATCATGCTCCTCTTTTTTTTCAGATTCTATGTCTGATTCAGGGTTTTCAGATTTCATAAATTTAACCGCTTCAGGGATATTACTAAATGGAGACGGTATTGTATAGTTTGCATATCTTAAAGATTTAAATTCGCCTGTAGAGATAGGAGGCCCTATTATTTCATCAGATAACCCTTCATATAATGATTTCTTACGTTTGCGCAGATTTCTTTCATGGCGAATCCAAAATCCGCTAATAATAATTAATATTATACAAAAACAAATAAACCCAATTATTAGATTCGTAAAAGTCAGTTTAGATTCCATTTGACCTCACCTTTTCCCATATACCTAAACAATATGATGATAGTATTGCAAATATAGCTGCAATAAGAAGGAGAAGGAAAGTGCCCCATTCACAAGTGTTCAATTCAAATGAAAACAATTTTTCAACAACGCCAACTAAAAAACATCCAGCGGATATGTTTAGTAGCCAATCTCTTAATTTGATTATTATCTCATCCATATACATAGTAATTCCTTTTTTAAGTTTTTAATAATAAAGAAATTCAAACATATACTTTAAATCTACACATTATTAACCCGGCAATTATTAAGACAACTTTCAGAATCCGCTAAATTACCGTCTGTCGCGGGTTTTTAAAAAAATAAAGTTGCTGTATTTAGTTGCCGGTTTAATAAGATTTGAAGAAAGAAGCAAATCGAATGATTTTGACAATGCGCACTACATATTCATTGCAACGCAGCTATGTTAAATTATCGGCTTTTTATATTTGTCACTTTAGTAAAAAAACGGTAAGATGCTAACCTCATAATCAAATTCTCGCCGCCGCAACTTCTGATTATTAACCCGGCAATAATTCATACCAAAATTAAGCGAAGGGAAAAGAATGGGGGTCAAATCTGCCCTTGACTCACCTTTCAAACAGGTAATCTATGCAGTCTTGCCCAACACTATTAATCAAAGGCGAATTAATTATGCAGTTCTATGAAATCAAAAGCGCATAACGTTATCAACCGGTCCCTATATTCCCTATTCGTGGGCAGCGGAACCACGGCAGCGGCCTGCGAACAACTTGGCGTTAATTGGATCGGCATGGAAGCCAGCGCCCGCTGGTGCGATAAAATTAAAGAACGACTGCAAGCCTGATTTTAAAAGGGGCAGCATCGAGCGGCCCTATTTCCAATCTTTTCCCCTACATTGACAAAAAAAATATAAAAATATATAAACAACCGTTCTTTTTACTATTAGCGACAGTTCCATAAACAAAAAATTCATTACACAGGAGAGTTGAGCTATGCCGACACCTTGTTACTTGTCAATCGAGGGAGAACGCCAAGGACTTATTTCAGCCGGAGCTTTTACTGAAGATAGTGTTGGAAATATTTATCAAGATGATCACGCAGACCAAATTCTTGTACAGTCAGTTGGTCACGCAATGACAGTTCCAACCGATCCGCAAAGCGGCCAGCCAGCAGGTCAACGAGTACACGGACCTCTTACAATTACCAAAGTTTTGGATAAAAGCTCACCGTTGCTGGCCACGGCTTTAACAACAGGCGAAAAAATGACCACGTGTGAACTGCACTGGTATCGGACTTCTACAACTGGCCACCAGGAACACTATTACACAACAAAACTAATCGATGCGATTATTGTAGATATTTTAACCGATATGCCAAACGCGCAAGACCCTGCCAACAAACACTATACACACCTTGAAACGATATCGTTTAGCTATCGTAAGATAGAGTGGACTCACGAAGCCTGTGGCACTTCAGGGGAAGACGACTGGCGTAAACCTGTCGCTGCATAATACATGTCAACTGCTCCCCTCCTTCGTGTAGCGAAGGTAGGGGGGCATTGAAAATTAAAGCTGGAAAGGAAAATCTAAAATGCCATTGACAATAGAGGAAAAGGAAAAATGTTCAGCTCTTTTTGAGTTGTATTCAAGTTATAAACACTCTCCAAATCAATGGAATGATGAAGCTGCTAAAGCTTTATCGGTAATGATTGACAAACTACAAAACTGTACAATTGGGATAGCGGCACTCCATGCCGCTATTCCCAAGCCTCAAGAGCTTAGGGGTATAAAGGGTTTACAAGACTGGATTAAGCGTGTTTCTTTAGATATCCTTAAAACTACGGCAAAAACAAAAAAAAACATGATAGTTTCTAGGATTTGTTCGGACGCAGGACTTAGAATACTTACAACCAATGTAAGAGCGGAATTAATGAAATAATGAATATACCAATAAAATATTTTTGTTTACTTCTTTTTTTGTTGTTACCAGTAATGTTTTTAAATGGTTGTGGTTTAAAAAAACAAAGCACGTGCAAGCCTGTCTTGTTTCCTTACCATGAATATAATTATAAAGCTAAGCCTCAAAAATTGTCCGGTTTATATACCAAAAAAATTGAAGATGTTGTTAATTTCCACGGAGTTAAAATACCGGTACAAAGTGGATGGCGTTATGAAATTATTTTTGAAGGCACTGGTTTAAAAATATTCAAAAATAAAGATCATGCCTTTCTGTTGAATTTTTATAAAGATAGCCCCACGTCAAGTAATGAATATAAAGATTTTAATATGGTTGGCTGTCAAAATTTTAGTCCCGAAATAGATAAAGAAAAAAGTTCTAAAGAATTTTACACGGACTTATTTTTTTTTACGAAAGATGATTTAAGTGAAAACTCCTCTTTTTGGCAATATTATATACTCTGGCTCAAAACAGAATATCTCCGGGAAGCTGTTGAAATCGAACATTATACAGGCAAAAATTTAGAAGCTTTTCGGCGCAATTTTGATCAGGAAATAGAGCCTTCAAAGTTTGATAGAACTATAGAAATGGCGATTTTTCCCGAAAAGATAGCTCCTCATTTTTTAACTCTCATATCGAAAATTAAAGACGATAAGCTTTTCGATAATTTTTTAGAAATGCTTGAGGCGGCGAACTCCCCATAATTCAAACCCCTCAGATCTCGCAACAGTCATCCGGGGGGAAAGTCGCTCCACGCGCTGGAGCAAGGAACTAAAATGCTGAAACTTATATTTTTGAATGATAGAAAAATTGGAAGATATTTTTTGGTAATTTTGTAAAAAAAATTAGAGGTTCGAAAAAGAATGGGGGTCAAATCTGCCCTTGACTCACCATTTAATGATCAACCCTTTTTTCAATTTGCTGAGTGCGAAAAAGAATGGGGGTCAGAAAAAGAATGGGGGTCAAATCTGCCCTTGACTCACCATTTAATGATCAACCCTTTTTTTCAATTTGCTGAGTGTGACTTTGAGTGGGACTTTTTATATTTTGAGTGCCGAAATAGGTAAAAATAAGAAAATATGTGCAAAACATAACATTATAATATCAGTAAGTTACCTTAAATACAGGAAGTTGGAAGCACCAGGGAATCAGACTCTGACTCCGTCAGCCCAGGTTCGAATCCTGGTCCCTCAGCCAAATAAAATCAAAGGCTTACGATACATATCATATCGTAAGCCTTTTTTAGTTCGTGGCTAGTACGTTGGCTAGTATTCATGGGATTTAACTGTCTCAACCAATATATTAAGCTTGACAATCTTGCCGGTTGTCATTGAAAATTTACCTGAGTTGACAACTTCAGAT
>JAAERL010000553.1 GCA_024230435.1 Desulfobacteraceae bacterium | reverse complement strand
CCTGTTCTCCATTCGACCAAACGGATTTGTTGTACGAGAAAGTTTCTTGAGCCAAGGCCTTTGATTTGGCTGGTTCTTTGAGTGCTGCTCGGACGGTGGAGGAGGCTTTGGTTACGTACTGTTTTTGGTGGTGGTGGAGGAATGAGGTATATATAGAACATGTATGTGAGAAGAATGAACACAAGTGAAAAAGAAAATGATAGATATTGATACGCCGCCCCCAGATAGGGAAACAGATGACAGTCCCCGCCCCTCCCCCTCTCCCTCTCGCAAGACGTACTAAAGCATGCAGCCCATTGAAACGTTACTCTCCACGTCAAACTCCTCTCTAAATATTGTGGTATCATTTCCCGCCCCACCAAGAGAAAATGCAACGCACGGAAAAAAAGTAAAAATAATCATTTTCCCTCTCTCGACCATATCCAACCGTCATTATTTTGAATGCTGATAGAACACCGCCCCGCCGATCGATATTTAATTAATCTCTTTATCTCTCATGATGATGAGAGGGGGGAGGAGGAACAACGTCTCTCGATAAGAAGACCATTTTTCAAAAATGCACAGTCGCCCATAATATATTTTTCATTTTCATTATTTCCACGCCGCCGCTCAAGTTAAACGACACCCCAAAAATTATAGCACTGCATTATTATCACTGAATGATAATAGGGGTGGTTGGACTCACCTGAACGTACGAAACTCCAGCGAGACGCCAAAAGGTGGTAGGGGTGGTCATGGTGCTGATTTTTATTGGTATTGGCTATTTTTCATTGTGAGCAAAGAAAGAGCGAGGCGGAAATTAATGAAAATGGTCTGTCCGGAAAAAGGGGGCGTTACCCCCTTAAATCATTTCAAATGGGCATATTCGTGCATCTAAATACCAATAATTACGGCAATAATGCCCAATAATCTCCTTTTAGTGTCAATTGCCCTATGGGATATGCCCCCGTACCCCCTATTTCTATTTATCAAAATCCCCAAACGCAACCCCAAACTCAAAATCCGAAGAGGCAAAGAAAAGACCATGGTCAAGCAAGTCAAGCAGTAGCCGCGGAGGTAGTGATATTCTCCTTTAAGGCGAAAGAATGGCTGATCAAATCGACCGATAATAATTTCATCTACATGGGCGGTGATCAATATGTGCCCGATGGTGTTGACCACGCTATCATTCATCCATCTGTCAAAATTATTCTTGAGGGGGCATTTTATAAACGTGACCAGCTGGTCTCTACTCTGTCATTTTCCATGATGATGTAGAGATGATTGAAAGACAAGAATTCTTGGGTTGCACCTCGCTGGGGGGATGTATCAAATTGTTAGGCCTGAAGGAGATTGTGGAGAATGTGCGTTCTTCGGTTGCTAAGTATGCCCT
>JAAERL010000552.1 GCA_024230435.1 Desulfobacteraceae bacterium | reverse complement strand
GGAAAAAAATGTTACAAGGAGGGTGAATCGGCTGATATCTATTGGGATGCTATTGAGTTGGAAGGATTCCTAGCGGGTAGGTCAATTGTGGAGCTACATCCAAGGAAATGGAACAAGGAGGTAGTGGGAGGCTGGAGGAAGGACTTGGAAGATATAAACTACGGGGTGTAAATAAATTAAATGTGATATTTGAAAAAATACTCTTCTGTATACTTATGCCCAGGGCACCAGTGTCCAGATGATACAAGTACTAGCTAATGGTGTAATTTCAGGGTAAAAAACGCAAAATTGCAGATCTTTGTCTCAGATTTTGGCCGTTTTTGACGTGTTTACGTACACAAGTCGGGTTGTTTTTGACATATAGTGTGGAATTTGGGTCAGAAACACTGTACTGACATCTAGATGACAGGAGTTATGTCTGGGGTGGTGTTTTGGGGGTAAAAACAAGCCAGCCTACTGTTATACCCACTAAGATTCCTACAATTAATCCGAGATTTGGCGGTTATGCGCCCGAAAAACGTACTTCCGGTCAAAAAAAAATGAATATTTTTTTCTGAAAATTAACACGTATGTCCAACCTATCCCCAAAATTTCAGGACCATTGGTTTATTTTTCAAAAATCATTAAATTGCCCCTACCACTTGCATATATGCCCTGCCTATGGGATTTAGTGTCTCAATGGAATGGCGGAAATTAATTGCATTATATTTACTTCGGTCTAGGTGGGGATTGATAGGACAAGGACAATGTACAGGATATTGACAACCTGGTAAGTAGTCCTGACAATATTCCATGAGCCAAAGGTATTCCCAAGCATCAAAATATCACACCCGTTC
>JAAERL010000551.1 GCA_024230435.1 Desulfobacteraceae bacterium | reverse complement strand
GCGGCCTGCTGCAGATGCTGGATTTACGCGGAACTTTTGGGAGAAGATAATTGAAAATGGATATCGAAACAATCATCAAAAACGGTTATTACGGCCCACATGCCTACAACAGTAACACTGTTGACGAGCTTGCCCCCATAGACAACAGCGGATTGCGCAAAACAACACGCATGGCTCGCAGAACCTCTTTGCCCAGGCGCACCTGCGTTCAGTGCTTTGAATTATTTACCGATGACAGCACATACACTATTGAAGCTCTTAATTCGGATGACCCGGAAATAAAAAAAAAAATTGCTGCCCCCGGCCATGAAATGCAGTGCTGGCAGTCGTTGAGCAACCCAAGAGCTGTAGTAGACGTGTTAACTGACCTGTTTTGTGTTTTTATGTGGATCGGATTGATTGGTATACCTATTCTTTCAATAATATTTTTACTTAAAGGATTAAATCCATTCTCAGAACCCAATTACTATATTGGCTTAATAGGGCCATATGCTGCTTGTGCCCTTTTACATTACACAGGCAAATACGTTTTGAAAAAAGATTGGGTCAAAGATAAAAACAACGTTTACCTGAACCGGCGCAAAGGCGTCATTAGTATCCCCCAAAGAAGAAAGCAGCCGCCAAAAGAAATCCCCTTTGCCGAATTCGATGCTTACCTGGGAACGAGTTCGAGGCAATCAGGCAGAATCAATTACCACCTTATCCTGGGCCACCGCTATTCTAATAGCCACGTCCAGTTGCCCATGGATGGCTACGACTCCTGGCAAGTTGAAATCGCCTGGGAATCCTGCCTGCAATTTATGGACATCTCCAAACCGCTGCCCGACATCCCCCGCTTTGAACCTTTCCGGTCAAAAGATCCGGTAACCGCGGCCTACGACAAG
>JAAERL010000550.1 GCA_024230435.1 Desulfobacteraceae bacterium | reverse complement strand
TCAAAAGATCCGGTAACCGCGGCCTACGACAAGGCAAACAACCGCCCCGCCGATTACTGGAAAACCATGGATATGGAAAAAGCCAAAAAGATGCACGACGCCTCCCGCAAAGCCGCATCCAAATACCCCTGGGGCGCAACCCATGAACAAGCCCTGAACATGGGCTGGGAACCCTCAGGCGTTGGCCAAGGCGATTGGAACCGCCGCGAATCGAACCAGCAATCTTCAAAACGTAGGTCAGATTAACGCTCCACCAATCTGACAAGCGGCTGCAGATGCAGGGTTTACGCGGAACTTTGGGGGGAAGATAATTAAAATGAATATCGAAACAATCATCAAAAACGGTTATTACGGCCCACATGCCTACAACAGCAACGTCGTTGACGAGCTGGCCCCCATAGACAATAGCGGATTGCGCAAAACAACACGCATGGCTCGCAGAACCGCTTTGCCCAGGCGCACCTGCGTGCAGTGCACTGAATTATTAGCTACCGACCGGCCGTATACTATTGAAGCTCTTAATTCGGATAACCCGGAAATAAAAAAAATGATCAATGCCCCCGGCCATGAAATGCAATACTGGCAGTCGTACAGCAACCCAAGGGCTTGGGTAGAAGTATATACCAAACTGTTTTATCTATTGATGTATATCGGTTTTATTACAGTACCTATCGTTACTATATTAATTTTACTAACAGGAATAAATGTACTCATAGAACCCAATTATTACATTGGTTTTATGGGACCATTTGCTACGTTTGCTCTTTTACACTACACAGGCAAATACGTCCTGAAAAAAGATTGGATCAAAGATAAAAACAACATTTGGCTGAACCGGCGTAAAGGCGTCATTATTATCCCCCAAAGAAAAAAGCAGCCGCCAAAAGAAATCCCCTTTGCTGAATTCGATGCATATTTGGGAACGAGCGTTCGTAGTTCAGGTAGAACAAATTACCACCTGACCTTGGGACACCGCTATAGTGAAAGCCTCGTGCATATGCCAATGGATGGCTACGACTCCTGGCAAGTTGAAATCGCCTGGGAATCCTGCCTGCAATTTATGGACATCTCCAAACCGCTGCCCGACATCCCCCGCTTTGAACCTTTCCGGTCAAAAGATCCGGTAACCGCGGCCTACGACAAG
>JAAERL010000549.1 GCA_024230435.1 Desulfobacteraceae bacterium | reverse complement strand
TTTGTCGTATAGGGATGTGGATTTAACGAAGCTTGGGTTTCAGCGTTGCTTCTTGCATATTGAAAAATCGTATTCTAGCGTAAATTCTAAAGTTGTTCTTGTAATCATTATTGTATGAAAACCCACTCTTACGCGGTGGTTGTAACACCAATTGCATTGATCGCAGATTACTAGTGGTCCTCTTCTCTAACGTCCGACCACTAGCTTACCAAAGCTACACTGATATTTGAGTGGTACTAGGAAGTTGTCGTTTCATAATAATGGGATGGAAAACTGAGCGGATGTTTTATCGCGCGACCAATCGTATTTGTGATTTGAATGATAAATAACTTTGCAACTAAGCAAGATACGAAATAAAATTAAATGTCGATGCGTTTTGATTTTTCAATCTTTGGCTAGAAAAGAAAATTGACCGCAAGACATGCCATACCAGTACGGTACACTGCTGTATCAGAACAAGACACTTTTGGAACCGAGTGTTATTACCGGACGTGAGCTTGCTAACGTCTGATTAGTTCGCGCGCGTAGCGCTCGAAATATGC
>JAAERL010000548.1 GCA_024230435.1 Desulfobacteraceae bacterium | reverse complement strand
TTATAACGCAGCCCTTAATATTTTATTACTTGCCTTAATCAAGGCCGGGCGGGAACCGTCCGAAGTGTGGAGATGGCGGATTGCCGCCTCTGTGAAGCACGAAACCGCCTCCATGTGAAACATGGTGGCCGGTAGTTCATCTCTTTTGGATATTATTCTTGGCATTTGAGTTTTGATCATATTCCGTACGGTTAGCTTGTGAGTTTTGGATTCTGGGTGTCGTCATTATTTATTTTCTTTTGGGATAGGGTAGCTTAGCTGTGCTAATGCATGTCCTCGGCTGTTGTTTTGATATTGCCGAATGCATATATCAGGAGTCACAAACTTTTTCAACAGAACCTTTTTTTCCCTCTCCGTTTTTCGCCTAACATTTAAAACCACTTCTAAGGCGATTGGCGGAAAAGAATATACCATATTGAGCAGGATTTTTTTTCGTCTTCAAGGCATGCCAAAGTTTGCATACTTAATGTATTCGGGCTTTGGCATAACACAGAAGACGGAAAAAAAGACATGCAAGATGGTATATTATTAAACAAAAATCGCCTAACTGCCCTGCTTGGGTATCGTAATCGTAAAACAACTCCCCTTGCCCGGTTTTGAGCGGACATCAATGCATCCGCCATGCTGTTCTACAATTTTGTTAGCAATAAAAAGCCCCAGCCCCGTTCCTTTGCGTCCTTTGGACGAAAAAAAGATAGTAAAGAGTTTGGATTGGGTTTCCTGGTCCATACCCACACCGGTATCGCTCACTGAAAATATGATTTTATCGTCCCGTCCCTGAACGCTGAAATTCAATTCGTGCTGGATGCTATCGCTGCCACGTTGACAGGCATCGATGGCATTGTCGAAAATATTCATCAAGGCTGCATGGATATAACCGGGATCAATCTTAAATTCCCCTAGGGTTTCGTCAACGTCGCAGGTCAAGGTGATGGGCAATATTTCCACCTTTGCCGCCACCATTACGGAGACTTCTCTTGCAAAGCAGGCGACGTCCACCTTTTCCCACTGTAAATCACGTTTTTTGGCGTAATAGAGAATATCCAGAACCATTTTGCGAATACGATCTACTATGATTTTGATGGTTTCCCAGCCTTTTGTAATTTTGCCCTCATCCTTTTTGCTCAGACCGCTTTCCAGCAGGTACATACCACCGTCCAAACCGGTGAGCAGACCTTTAATCCCATGGGAAATTGAACCGATCATCAATCCCAGGGAGCTGAGATGATCCTGCAGCTCGCTTTTCTCCTTAAGCAATCGCTCCAGGTTGGCAGTGTACTCCTCTAACTTACGACGCATCAAAATTTTATCGCCAACGCGCTTGAGGGCGACCTCCAGGGCATCCACATGGATGGGCTTGGTGATGAAATCGGTAGCCTCATACTTGAGACTGCGAATGGCCAAATCCATGTCACCATGGCCGGTGATCATCACAACTTCCGTTTCGGGCGCTTCGAGTTTGATCTTCCGTAAAAGCTGGATACCATCCATAACCGGCATCTTGATATCGGTAATCACGATAGAAGGTCTATTTTTACGAAAATAATCAAGGGCCTGTTGACCGTTCTCGGCAAGCTGAACCTCATAGCCCGCATCCACAAGCGCAAGCTCCAAGACCTCGCGGATGTCCTTTTCATCATCTACGAGCAAAATGGACTTGCTCTTGATCGATGCACTCAACATAACGTTATCGGTTCCTCAATGCCCTTTTAAAACGTTGCCGGACTCCGGATGAAATGACTCTACAGTATTGGGCGCCCTAAAAACAAAGGTTAGGATAAAGCAAACTCCCTGAGGGGTATTGGGCTCTACCCAAATCTGTCCCTGGCACTCTGATACAATGCCGTAACTGATGGAAAGCCCCAATCCGGTGCCTTTGCCTACCTCTTTGGTTGTAAAAAATGGTTCAAATATTTTTTTATGCAAATTTTCGGGAATACCAATCCCGGTATCGCAAATTCGGCAAACAACCTTTTGATCTTCTATGGATGTCCGGATGCTAATGTAATCCGGTTCATCGCTTGGCCCGAACTGGTCCCATTTATCCTCAATGGCATCCCGGGAGTTGATCAACAGGTTAATAAAAACCTGCTCCAGGCGCCGGGGATCTGCCTGGATTTTGGGCAAATCATCACAAATGTCCCACTTCACATCGATCCCCCGCACTTTGAGTTGCTGACTAAAGATTTCAAAGGCTGATCTGAGAACATCGTTGATTTGAACCGCATTAAGCTCCAGATCCGATTTGCGTGCGAATTGACGCATATGATTGATGATGCGCGCAGCACGGTCCACATTGCCATCCATCTTGATCAGCATGGTCTTTAGTTTTTCCGGGGCAATGGGTTCGTCGCGGTCTAGTTTGCGTATGAAAAAAGTGGATGTGGTTTTAATCACGGATAAAGGTTGATTCAACTCATGGGCAATACCAGTGGCCATTTCTCCCAAAGTGGCCATTTTACTGGCCTGGATGAGCTGCTGTTCGGCTTCGAGCCGTTTGGTGATATCGCTGGTGGTAATCAGCAAAACCTTGCGGCCCGAATATTCCGACGGTGAAATGCGTATATTGACAAACAGCGTCCGGCCGTTTTTATCCAAATGGCGCACCTGGTTGAGCACTTTTTCGTTTCTCATCTTCTTTCTGAACCGGTCGCGTTCTTCTTGGAGAAACAAATTCAGAAAAGACGTATTGATCAATTCGGTCTCTTGATATCCGTATACTTCATGCACGCTGTTATTGCAGTGCAGAATGGTAAATTCTTCCAGGGTCAGGACAAAAACCGGGTTGGGAATGTTGTAGAAGATGGCGTGATATTTTTTTTCAGAGTTTTCCAGCTCAATTTCCAGTTGCCGCCGCTCGGTGATGTCAAGGGAGATTTCCATGGCAGCCACGATATTTTCGTTTTCATCCTTGATAGGCGTGGTGCGAACCACCCAATAAAATGGAGTGCCGTCCTTGTTGACCCCCGATTCTTCCGCATAATGGGATCTGCCGTCTTGAAAGGTTTTTTCAACCGGGCACGGATCACAGCGGTGATCGAGATTTTTGTAGGCATGATAGCAGTAATCGTTCGTTTTGGGGGCAAATCGGACGGCGAACTCGTTATTGTAACGCACCAGGCGGTAGTTGCGATCCTGGACCGTAATCAGACAGGGAACGCTTTGAAAAAGATTCTGATATTCATCTCTTTGTTTATTGAGTTCGTTTTGTTTCTGACCAATGTCTTTGCCCATCTGGTTGACTGCCTTGGCAAGCAGCCCCATTTCGTCCCGGCGATGCAGGTCTTCCCGGATCGTATAGTCGCCGCGGGCGATCAGCCGCGTGCCCTCGATAAGCCGATTTATCGGCCGGTTGACGAAACGCACCAGAAAAACCAGGATAATTGACGAAGTCACCAGAAAGACAAAGCCTGTGAAGGCCGCAATATTCTTTTCAGCCGTAAGAATTTCCCGATCGGTATGTTCCAGGGAAACCACGACATCCAATGCGCCTAATATTTTCTTGTCGGCTGGATGAAAATGGCAATCGGCCGTGCTGCACCCCGAATCGTTACAGATAGGCGTAATAATGCCCAGAAGCCTGTAGCCTTGTGGGGACCGAAAAAAACGTATCCGCTTTTCCAATTCCAGTGTTTCCAGGGGAGGATCGCTTCGATGACAGATATAGCAGGCCTCGGCTTCGATATTGGTAATCTGGTCGACTTCCGCCGTATGGTTGGAAAACTTTATCTGACCATTTTTGTTGTAAATTCGGATATTCTTAATTTCAGGCTGTTTAGCGATATTGGCGATGATCTGGGTGATATCGTCCCTGGAATTGAGCATCATGGCATATTGGGTGCCCAGCCGGATTGTATTGGTCAGCCGGTTGGTACCTGCCAGAATGTTCTCCATGAGACGGTTTTTCTGATAACCGATATTGAAATACGACCACAGGGAAATGGAAACAAGCAAAACCAGCCCCACTGTCAGAATGAGTTTAAAGACGAGGCTGTGATGCAATTTGATGTGTTGATGATTCATTGACTTGCCTGCCTGGTCTGTTAATCCCGGATCAAAAGCTCTGACCTGAGCCCCTTTGGCAAAAGCATGTCCCAAGATCCGCGATTGACATTTTTCTTTAGGACGATAAGCATTGAAAAACCTCGTTGATTCAGGTAGATAAAAGTTATCAAAACATAACAACTACCGAACCAACTAAGTGGAATACAATGATAAAACAAACTGTGTTGCCATTCAAGCTCGAAGAAACAAAAGATCTGATTACACCAGATGCCAGACTATCTCTATTGGGGGAATTTACGTTCGGTTTGGGCATATTGGCGGCCCTGTTGCAAAAATATTCAGAGGGCATGAAAGTGCCCTTTTCCAAGAATTTTTATGCAGCAATTTGAAACAGGTCTTCGATGAATTGAACCTGACTTTTAATATCCCCTTTTTCTATACCCTCAATTTGTCCTTTTCTGATCATGTTCGTTGCCTCAAATCCTTTCAACGTCCGCCGCGCCGCGTGCAATGACTTAAAACCAAGCCCAGGGGCCTCACAAGCCGCTTGATAAACCTTTGATTTTGTTCAACGATATTGTTGAATACTGAACCTGCCTTACTTCACAGGCATCAGGCATTACCTTTTCATCTTTGAGCTGTTGAATTACTGGCGGGTATGCAGCGTTTTATCAACGGTTATTACACGGGCAGTTACGTTGCCGGTGGCCTTCAAGGCTTTCTGGAAAAAACGTTTGGCGGCCGCTTTATCCCTTTTGACTCTGAGCATAAAGTCTATGGTATTGCCACGGGAATCAACGGCTCTGTAAAGATATTTCCATTTGCCCTTTATCTTGATGTACGTTTCATCCGTTGTCCATGAG
>JAAERL010000547.1 GCA_024230435.1 Desulfobacteraceae bacterium | reverse complement strand
TTATAACGCAGCCCTTAATATTTTATTACTTGCCTTAATCAAGGCCGGGCGGGAACCGTCCGAAGTGTGGAGATGGCGGATTGCCGCCTCTGTGAAGCACGAAACCGCCTCCATGTGAAACATGGTGGCCGGTAGTTCATTTAGCAAGTAAACCACCCCGGCCTAAAGGGCCAAACAGGCTCTAAGGTTCTTAAAAACCTCTGATAACTGTCCCGATGCCGTCCCAATACCGTGGCACAGGCGGAACTGGGCTTAAGAGCAGCTGTTGTTTATGCGCTGAACATGTACGGCAATCCGTTAATGCCTGTAAACCATCAAAAATAAGAAAACTTTTAAACATGGCATATGAAAAAAAGGCTTGTATTATTTCCGGTAATAATTTTATTAACGATTATGAATTGCCGTTTTTTAATTAACTGGCTTTGCTTTTTTCCCGACCGATCAGATATTATACCCGTGGATCACTTGCCGGAGTCAGTACAGGAAATATTCATCGGCACGGCTGACGGTAAGAGTTTGCAAAGTTACTTGCTTTCCAATCCCGGTAGCAGCCATATTTTGATTTACTTTCATGGTAACGCTGGAAATATCGGCCATCGCCTTGCGGATCTGCAAATTTTGGCGAACATGGGAGTAAATGTTCTGGGAGTAAGCTATCGAGGGTATGGCAAAAGCACGGGACGGCCCAATGAAAAAGGAATTTATGAAGACGGCCGTGCTTGTTTTGCATATGCCCAAGAGCATCTGGGTTTTGAGCAAAGCAGTATAATTCTTTTTGGCCGTTCCATCGGCAGTACTGTAGCGGTCAATACGGTCATGGATCGCACTGCGGCCGCTGTGGTTCTGGTAACGCCCATGACCAGCGCCAAAGACGTGGGTAAAGCCCACGGATACGGCCCGTTTACCTATTTTGCAGGCAATGCTTTTGATAATTTATCAAAAATAAAGCGGTTAAACTGCCCCTTGCTGATCGTCCACGGCACAAGCGATGAAATCGTACCCTTTTTCCTGGGTGAAAAACTTTTTGCCGCAGCGCCCGAGCCAAAAACGTTTTTTCCGGTTCAAAACGCCGGACATAACAACCTTCAGGATGCGTTCTCCGAAGATTATTGGGGCGCTATTGGTACTTTTATACGCTCAATAACCGCATCGGAGGAAATCAACCGGGAACAGCCTGCTCATCCTCCTTATCGATCCGCTCCACGTAAAAAAGCGTAGCTCCCACAGGTGCGAAACTGATCAGCACAATATTGGCAAAGGGAATCAGCAGAGGCAATCCAAAGCCAACGTGAAACCACAAATACCTGCGTAACAAATCAACGCGCTTGTTAAAGGGCACCAGGCGGCGGGCTGGGATCAGATCGGTGTTATCCCAAGCCAGGAAGACGGCCGCCGCCAGTGGGGAAAGCAGTGTCATCACCGGCCCCAATGGTGTAAACCAGCTCAACACCAGCAACAGCAGGGCAATGAGAATCGGCACAATCGTCCTTGGAATTTCCTGGTGCATTAGAAACCACACGTATTTTGGCCAGCTCATCTTAGGTGCGGCTTTGAGCCGTCCGGTAAGCTGTTTTTCGGTAACCTGCGACATATAATCCACAATTACCACACAGAATAATACTTGAGCGGTAACGAATCCCAAAACAGCACAAATAGCTATTAATAACAAGGCCAAAAGCCAAGACGTCACGTGCCATAGCCAGATAAGCCAAACGTTTTCGGGCATGGTCCACATCAGATTGAGGATTTGCTGGTACTTGGCCAGAACAACAGCGGCGGCCATGATGGTAATAATGACCAATATCGCAAATCGGATTAGTCCAAGCATAAGCAGCTTAGGTGTTTTTATACCCAGCCGCAGGCCTTTAAAATTATATGTTAATCCTTGAAAAAAAGTCTTCACTGTTACATCCTTTAAAAAATCAGGGCAAATAAGATTCAGGTCATACAATAGAAGGAAATCAATTTCAACAGGAGTGACGGGATGAATCAAACCAGCCAACCAAAAGATCACAATCCTTTAAAACGGATTGCCAAGTCCATCAACCTGGCATTGGAAACGGCGCCGGATGTGACAGCGGTCATTGAAAACATGGCTGGTCAGGGCGCGCAATTAGGCTAAAGTTTTGAGCATCTTGCTGAAATCATTTATTATGTTGAAGAAAAAAGTCGGATCGGGATTTGTCTGGACACTTGCCACGCATTTGTTGCTGGATACAATCTCAAGGGCAAAAAGGAATACAAAAGGGTCATTGCGGATTTTGACCGTATCGTTGGGCTGAATTATTTCAAAGGAATGCATTTGAATGATTCAAAAAAAGAACTTGGCAGCCGGGTGGACCGGCACGAAAGCATTGCCGAAGGATGCCTGGGCAAAGATTGCTTCCGGATTATTATGCCAGACAAGCGTTTAGACGGGATTGCCTTTATTCTGGAAAGCCCTGTTGGGGAAAAGTGGCCCCGGGAAATAAAAAAAATAGGGCGCCCGAATGTGTACTCCGGATACCCTATGGGTAAATCGCTGAAAAAGCCTTAAATTATTTTCACATGAACGGCGGCAAGTCCCTTTTGACCTTGCTCTATGTCAAAAGAAACCTTATCGCCTTCACTTAATGTACGAAATCCTTCTGCCTCAATCCCTGAGTGATGGACAAATACATCGGGGCCATTTTCTTGTTCAATGAAGCCGTAGCCTTTTTTTTCATTGAACCACTTCACAGTACCTGTGGCCATTATGGCGTCCTCCTTTCATAAAATTCTCTTAGTCCCAAACTTCAGGTCGCCATAAGGCTGGGATACCTGCAGAAAGAAACCGGCCTCGAATTGACGGCAGGCCATTAAAGATTAAAAAATATTTTATCGCGTATCCAACCAAAGTCAACATAATTTCTATTACTATTTAAGGAGAAGTATCTAATTAGAATAATCCTATTTACAATTGTATATAATTATATACATTCTTGGTAGAAAAAACTATAAAACTAAAAACAGATAGACGTTGACAAACACCTTATCGGAGATTAGTCCTTTTAAACTTGTCGCTGTATTGGCGGTATTTTGAAATTTGAGAAATTATTCCCTTAAAGCGATTGGGAAACAACTACTTTTAAAAAGAGAAAGGCAAATTATGACTCAGTTTGAACAAGGTCAAGATCTAAATTTTACAATAGATATTAACAATTTATTCCGTGAAGAGGCAATTACTGACCTTAAGGTCGCTTCCATACGCAAACTGATTCCTATCCTGCCCGATGGCAGTGATGATCCAAGCAGAACGCAAATATTCATTGGCAGTACCCAAGTGATGACGCCTGAGGGACCTTTACCTCTTCAGGCCCGGCTTGAAGCTGATAATTTGCAGGAAGCTTATAAAGAATTCCCCCTGGCTATGAGATACGCTTTGAATGAAATGGTTACCCGTATCGAAGAAATGCGCAAGGAACAAACCACTAGTGAACAAGATGATTCCCGCATCATTATTCCCGGGCGTTAACCTGCTGCTAACGTTATCTAAATTTGATCAGGTATAAGGGCCATGGAAAATGTAAACTATCTGATCTTGTTTGCCCTGATCTATATGCCCTTTGAATCCGTTTTCATCTGTTGGGCCAATGAGCATGCACTCGTTGCGCATCTCGATGTAACCGATACGCTTTTCACACAATTTAATATAATGTAATAATACAAAATATTAGCATCTGAAGGCCGTCCGGATTTTACCGGCGGCCTTTTAAGAAAAAAAATGCGCATTTTATTATTATGTTTTTTTAAAAACGGCCGATACCAACTTAATGAATAAATTGAGACCAAAAACGTATCTTTCACACGATGTATTCTTGATTATGTTCTTATTGGTTATTGAAAGTTGTACTGAGGTCTCCCCAACTCTTCTAAGTTATTGATTATGAAAACTGATATTGTTTTACAGCGCCCGGATGAACTGACTGGTCAATTGGCCCCTTTTAAAGAAATCTGTAGAAAAATCTGCCTCAATATTCCTGAAAATTATAAATGGACATGGGATGGAGCTCGAGCCGCGGCCTTGATGACACTCAGCCGTGAAGACTCGGACCTGGTATTTTTCCCGTTATTCAAAGAATTTAAAGATCATTGGGATTTTATTTCTCATATTCAGGCTGAAACAATCATCGCTCGCTTGATTAAATCTGAATACGGCATGATGCCTGGCCAATCTTTTTTTACATCGCAGCCTATTTGCGGTCTGGTTTTGTTCGTGGCCTGGTGGCCGTGGGGAAATGCCGATAAGGTTTCCATGCGTATAGGTTTGTTCAGCATAGAGCAGGACATGGAATTTTCACCGGATCACTCTCATTATTTACTGAATCAATGGATTGATGACATTAGCTAAGGCGATTTGCAGTTAAAGAATATACCATCTTGTATGTCTTTTTTTCCGTCTTCTTAAGTTATGCCAAAGGTGCGAATACGTTAAGTATGCAAACTTTGGCGCGCCTTGAATACGAAAAAAAATCGCTTAAAATAAGACTTGTATGTTTTTGACCCGGACGACCATTTCCATAAGCTTGTTGGATATATGCTTGGTGAAAGCTTGTGCATCCGGCGTAAGTTCGAGGTCAAATTCTTCGGCAATACCCGCTGCCCGTATGTTTACTGGAATATTGTGAACCAGCACAGGCGCGCTGTGCAAGTTGTGAACAAGACGCCCAAGAGCCAACCTGGCTTCATCAAGGCGGATCATGGGTAAAATAATCAATAATTTCTTTTTATTAATATTACCTATATAATCAGTATCCCGGAGTATGTTGACCAGCTTTTGAAGGGCAAACGCTTGCACTATTTCGATCCTAATTTCATCCTCAATTAATTTAGTGGTGGATTTTGCCGTCACAAATGATAGAGCTATTGCTGAAAAACAACTTTTGTAACGTATAACCCTCGCAATTTCCTTTTCAATAATATGGAGTAATTCATCCTTGCTTAAAATTTCGGCATGTTTTAATTGCCCGTCAGCCTTCTCCAGAAGTTTTTTTTGCTTATTGATTTCAGCATAAATGGTACTAAAATCGTTTTCTTCAATATCTCCCGCATCTGCTTTTTTTCGTAATTGTTTCAAGATGTCGTCCATCTGTTCTTCATTATTAATGTTTTGTTCGAGTGTTTGCAAAATGGTTAATCGCTTCGGAGCCTGCGTATCCTCGACCTTGCTTTGGGCATTGAGCCATTCGGTCCTCATCTTGTCTAAAACCACATCCAAACGGCTATTAATGCGGTTCTCCATACGCTTGAGCACATCGGATTGAATGTTTAGCCCGCTGAGTTTTTTAACCAGGCCTGATTCAATTTCGGTCATGGCCTTTTTTAGATTTTCTTTTTCGGCTAAGCCGTCCGGCCCGTCCGGTTCTTGCGCTATTTTTTTTCCCAAGTCTTCAATATATTCGATCATGATATCGGCCAAGGCGTTTTCATCACCTGCACCCCGGTTCGCTTCGGCCGCCAGGTAGATTAATTCGGCGGCTTGGGTGGGTTTTTGCTTTAGCTGTTCAATCAGCCTGTCTCCATCCAATCCAATGGTTTCAGAGCTTTCCTGCAGTATTCTGACAAGCTCTTCGTTTTGGAGTTCGAATTTAAGTTCCTGGATCAGTTTCATGTATTCAGGCAGAGGCATTCCCTCTTCTAAAAGCATCTTTTTAATTTGGGCAAGCAATCGCCTGAGTTCTCCGGCCTCTGGAATAAGCCGCGTGATAATCATGGCCAGACGCTGTATTTTTAATCGATCGTTTAAGTACTCTGTCCTGATAATCTCTAATACGACCTTATCTGAGAGCGCATTAGCGTTGTTAATAATTTCAACTTCATTGGCATAGGCAATACCCAGGGCTTTTTGGGTCTGGATACCTTCCATAAGCTGTTTTTTCATTTCAAAAATCGCCTCTGCCAGTTCAGATAAATCAATATTGCTCTTGCCTTCGATCTGCTGCTTGAGTTCATAATGCATTAATTCGAGATGATGCAGTAAAACCCTGCCATGAACCTGTTTGCTTTGAGCATTCGAATCCCGCTGTGTGGATTGACTTTTTACTGTTTCGGCCAGGCCCGGCCCTGTTTTTTCTTCCGCAGTCGCCTTTGGCGGCGCCTGCGCTGCAGCCATTTCCGGTTGTGCGGAAACTGAAACTCCAGGGCCGCTGATTTGCTCACCCGGTATGCTTTTAGCGTAAATGCCTCCTGGCTCGATGTCTACATCGGCTGCATTAGAAGCCATGCCCGGGGCGCCGCCCTGAGTGTCTCCGGGAGTGTCCGCCTGAGTGTCTCCGGTAAAGGCGCCGGAAACACTTCCTGGGACGTTACCAGCAACGCCGCTAAAGATACCCGGGCTGGTTTGCGCCAGTTTTCCGGATACATTGCCGCCAGTTACCGCTTTTGAATTTTTTGCATCTGTTATTGGCTTAGATGATTGATCATACTGATTATTCAGTATTTTTTCAGCGCCTTTCAAATCCGCTTCAATCAATTTTTTAGAAAACGCCTCAGGATTATTCACCATACTGGCAATATCGAGCGTTTGGGCATATTCCTCGGCCAGGACGCTTTCTATGAGCGCATCCATAAATTTTTGACGGGACTGGAAGTCATCGTCCTCTAACTGTGGGGTAATATTTTTTAAGGCCTTCCGGGAAACGATTTGATCGTCTTCGGTAATTTTTTTAAACGTTACATGATTGATTTTAAGGCAATAAACGCCCTTGCTGACGAAAATTTGTTTGATTTGCTCAACGTCTTGGGTATCGCCTCCGCTTGTGAAAAGACTGGTAAAAATATTCAATTCACCCTTTGTGAGCCCTTTTTCAAAAGAAACGGACTGGATACCGATATTTTTGAATAAAGCCGCAATTCGTTTTGTATTTAAACGCGGATCAAGTTGTTCTTCCTCAACGTAAAACTTATCGTGGCTTAATATAAAAACTAAAGGAGAGAGCCTTTCGAGAATTAACTCTCCAGTGGATAAAACATCTTTGATGGAGTCCTGGACCATGGAGTGATTTAACTGGTACATCATTGCACGATTTATCAGGAGGGTAAAAGCTCGTCCAAAATGAGCCAATTGTTTTTTTGTAATTCGTTTTTCCATTCTTCTATCCTTTATAGGATCTATTTTTCAAATAGGTTTCAATGGCCTTTCCAAATTCTCCGCAGGTGCGAAAGCGGATGTTCTTATCGAAAGCCACCGCTTTTCGCACTATTTTATCAAGTGTTTTATCTATCCTTGAATTGATCTGAGATGGAGAGGCCATAAACAACCGGTCCCGAAGCCTGAGTTTTATTTTCAGCAATTTTTTAGCCGAATCAAAAGGCGGATAGGGAAGCTGTCCACATAGCATCTCAAAGAGCATTACGCCTGTAGCGTAAACATCGGCCTGCTCGTCCACAACACTGGAAATAATTTGCTCTGGAGCCATGTAAGTTGGGGTCCCCACCAAAACACGGGCTTGATCCGCCTGACCGCCATATGATCTTGCCACACCAAAGTCTGTAATTATTGGCCGTTGCTGCTCCTTATTGATCAAAATGTTGGCCGGTTTGATATCACGATGCACAACACCTTTGTTATTTGCGTAATAAAGAGCGTCCAGCACTTTGATGATGATCTTCAAAGAGGTATTTAGCGGTAACATTCTGCGTGAAGGCAAAATGTTTTTTCTGGCGTTACGAATAAAAAAAAACAGAGAATTGCCTTTGACCAACTGCATGGTAAAAAACAAAAAGTCATCCGTCTGTCCGATTTCATAAACCGGAATGATGCATGGATGAGACAAAAAGGCGGCGGCTTCCGCTTCTTGTTGAAAAAAATCAGCCATTTGTGATGTCAACAGCGATTTTGGCAATATTTTGACGGCAATTTGACGCTTTAAGGATTTCTGGAAAGCCAAAAATACAACCGACATGGCCCCATAGCCCAACACCTTTAACAAAACAGAGGTTCCTACCTGCTGTCCTGCCAAATGATCAAAATTCATCGTACGAATTGAAGCGGCCATTGATTTACCAGGCAATTTATATTTTTTATATAAATAGAGCGTAAAAATTTAGAGCGTAAAAATAGTTAATCATCCGGTATTGCATTGGATTCGCTTTCAACACACGCCAAGGGCTTGCCTATTAATTTTTTACCCATTGGCGCAACAGACGAAAACGGATTCAAAAGCAATATAGATCAAGACATGCAAGACCGGCTGATTAGCAACTTCCACGGTCTTCTGGCTACAGTTAGCCGCCCAATACTCTTGCAAAAAAAAAGCCAATTAGCCTTTTTGTCCGTCCGCTCATAAAAGTGCAGGGTCTAAACGATTGTTTAGTTTGAAAAAAAAGAAATCAAGTAAGACAATTTATCGTAACCCGGTCACCATGCCTTACAAAAAATTGTCTTGAATTCCGTCTGGATTTTGACTTTTGATTTTTGCTGTTCGAATCCGCCAGACAGACTCTAAGTGCAAGTGTCAATAAGCTTAGGCTATAGCATCTTAACAGATACCATATTGGGCTTAGGCGATTGGCGGAAAAAAATATAGCGTCTTAACAGATACCAGATTGGGCTTCGATTTTTTTTCGTATTCAAGGCGTGCCAAAGTTTGCATACTTATTGTCTGTGCACATTGACGCAAGAGGCGAAAACGAATTTAAGGACAAGCAACAGTGGTACATTCGCATCTTCCACGACCCTTAGTTTGCATTGCTTACCTTAGGAAAAGAAAATATTAACGGTAAGGTCAACAGCGGAACAAGGGCCATACACATCAATACCGTATGAATCGAATAAAGGTCAGCGAGTTTTCCAACTATCGGAGCAACCGCACCGCCTAAGCCATAAGCCAACCCCATCATTAAACTGGCCATCATGGATCGTGCCTTGGGTGCAATAATTTGCGCCATGGAAACTCCAAGCGGCATGGTAGCCAAAACCATTGCCCCGGCCATAATGGAGCCTAAATAGACCCAGGAGCCCTGAAGATGTAAAAATATTATCAGCACCGGGGTCATGAGAAGATGAGTGATGATAAAAACAGGCTTGTATCCGATTCGGTCGGAAATATAACCGGACAGCAGTCCGCTGAAAGTACCCGCCACGGTAAATAAGGCAAAAATGACGCCCGAGGAAATAAGGTTAAAACCTTTTTCAACATAAAAGACGGGCATAAACGTTAAGAAGGATTGTCCTGTAATGGCTCTGAGAAACATCACCAGCCAAATGGAGGCGACAATTTTCCAGGACGGCCCCAGGGCTTGTCTGATGGCTCCGAAAAATCCGAGATTGCGCATCCCTTCGCTTTGGGGCGCAGGGACCACGATAGTAATATAGACAAAGGCAATCAGGCCTAACAGCATGGTAAACGGCAGCGCCGCAAGCCCGAAACGGAAGGCATACCATGTAATAAACAGCGGCCCCAAGCCAAAGGCCAGAGTACCGCCGGTATTGAAAACAGACATGGCAAAACCGGTTTTATTTCCCGAATAAAGCGGCACCATGCCCGTAACCGATGGATGAAACATGGAAGAGCCAATAGAACCGACGGCAATGGTGACCATCAGCGGCCAATATCCATTGGCCAGGCCGGATAAGGGAATGAACACAATAGGCAATAGCAGGCCGGCAAGAATAAAACCACGGGTTTGATAACGGTCTGCTAAATAGCCGATTGAAGGCTGAACAATAAACGCCAATATGCGGTTAATACCGGCAATGGCGCCCACCTGGGTAAGAGACAACCCCAATTTTTCCACGAACAGTGGAAACAAGGGGCTTGTAAAGGAGCTGTAAAAATCGCCTGTAAAGTGGATCAGGGTCAGGGCGAACATTACTTTGATATTGGCTTTGGAAGTTTGGCTCATTGGAAAACGTATTAGATTTTAGATTCATTTTAGATTCAATTGCAGATTCAATTTGCAGCTTCAGGCTCGTTGAAGCCGCAAATCACCCCATCTTGAAATAGCGGATGATTTGAAATTCACAACCCTCAAAAAAAAAGCGAGAATATAAGCTCAACAAAACCGGCCGTCAAGAAAATTCTTTGCTAACCGGGTGAGCCGTTTTATAAGCCCTTAACCAGGGAGCATTTAAAATGCCGGATCGGCGCTTTAAATGACCCCGGTTTACACCATTAGTCTTGAACAACTTTGGCTTTGATAATTGTGATGGGCTCTATGGGAACATCTGTATGGCTTGCTTTGTTTCCGGTTTGCACAGCTTTGATTTTGTTCACAACGCTATGTCCTTGAACAACTTTGCCGAACACGGCATAGCCCCATCCTTCTGGGGTTTTTGCGGTATGATCCAAAAAGGCATTCTTTTTGACGTTGATGAAAAACTGCGCCGAAGCACTATGGGGGTCCTGGGTACGTGCCATGGCAATGGTGTAAGCGTCATTGCTCAAACCGTTATCCGCTTCGTTTTCAATGGGAGCACTTGTGGGTTTGGCATCCATATCTTCAGTCATCCCCCCGCCCTGGATCATAAATCCGTCGATTACCCTGTGAAAAATGGTACCGTCATAATGACCCCGGTTTACATAGTCTAAAAAATTCGCCTCTGTTTTCGGAGCATTTTCAGAATCAAGCTCCAGAACGATATCACCCATGCTGGTCTCAAGTTTTACCACTTATTTTTCCTTTCCTTTGCAAAGCATTTTGGTTTAGGAGCAAAATTACTTGTCCCTTACCTATTTTTTTAATAAATAATGGTATCAAACGATGATGCAACGACGGTTAGCATTTTGCCGGCCTGAGCGTCAAATGGAAAAAAATAAAGGGGTATGATTTATAGTATGATAATTGTGGCGGATAACCTGCATGTAATCAATCCGTGTATTGCAAAAGCTATGGCTCAAATGGATGCCGCACCAATACGCCAGATGGTTCAGCGTTGCCAGAAGGCAGGCGCCGGAGCCATTGATGTGTGCTCCGGTCCATTGAAAAAGTCCCCCCGGGAAAACTTTTCTTTTTTGGTAAAAACGGTTGAGTCGGTTACTTCGCTTCCACTGCTTTTGGACACCACCAATGCCGATGCCCTCGAGGCAGGTTTACAAGTCTGCACCAACAAGGCAATTATTAACGGATTTTCTCTGGAACCGGCCAAGCTGGAAACCATATTACCCCTGGCAGTGACTTACCGGACCGATATTATAGGTTACCTGCTTGATGCCAACAGCCAAGTTTCGGTAGACGCCCAGGAAATGATGGCCACAGCCGTGGATTTGTTTAAAGCCTGCGCCAATGCGGGATTACCCCCGCAACAGCTCATCATTGATCCGATTATCACACCTTTATCGTGGGAACATGGCATGCGCCATAACCGGGAGGTTTTATCCGTTCTTAAACAACTTACAGATTTATTGGGATTTCCAGTACGCACCATTGCCGGTTTATCCAACCTGACCAGCGGCTCTTATAAAGTATCAAGCAAAATAAAAGTAGCTCAAACCTTTTTACCCATGCTGGCGGCCGCCGGACTTGATATGGTACTGATCAACATGGATCACACTGATGTAATTCAAACCGCATGGATGTGCAAAGACCTGTTGGATTTTGAAACTTTTAGCTGGGCACAAGTAAATTGCTAATGAATTGGAAGCTCAAAAGTCTTATACGCACAAGGCGCACCAGTGCGAATTGCCCTGTTTTCTCAACTGTGTTACTTAAAGCCTGTTTGGCCCTATTTGAATTAATTTTTTTTAAATTAATTCAGCGAGAATTACCGATAATTTATTACCGGGGGCAGTCACATTACTGAACATTTAGGCGATTGGCGGAAAAAATATAGCATCTTAACAGATACCATATTGAGCTTAGATTTTTTTTTCGTCTTCAAGGCATGCCAAAGTTTGCTGATCAGTTTGCATACTTAAAGTATTCACACCTTTGGCATAACACACAAGACGGGAAAAAAGGCATGCAAGATGGTATGTTATTTAACATAAATCGTCTTATATTCTCAAGAAAGGAATCCCTTGTCCGGCATTCAGGAAATCCTGGTTCTCGCGCTGATTTTACTGGCGATTTTTCTTCTGCCTCGGATTCTGCGTTCAACCTCTGAACGGCAAGAAGAAAAAATTAGCTGGCAAAAGCGGGCGCGTATGATATCCGGCCGGCTGAGACTGGCAATTGTCGTTTCCGCCCTATGGCCGCTAGTGGTTGCTCTATACACCAAACCGTGGCTGCATGGATGGGTTGTTTTTTTATTAGCAACGTTTGGACCGTTGCTGTCCTGCTGGGGGATAGGATGGGTAATCCGCGGTTTTTTGCAGGACCGCCGCCGGTAAACAGGCGATTTGCTATTAAAGAATATACCATCCTTGTTTTCTTTTTTCCGCCAATCGCCTTATTTAAAAGCCGCGCTTGATTATAGAATCCACGAAAATAAAGCCGTTCCAAAAATAATTATAATAATTCCGATCAGTTTGTAAGTTTGATCAGATGTGGAATCCAAAACCGCCGTAGTCCATTTTGCATATATTTCATTTGGATTTAGAAAAATGAGCACTGCCTTGACGATTCCCGCCAGGCCAAGCACCCGGACAAACCAGACATGTACGGTTGCCTGGCCGGATATGACCAGCAAAATACTGGCTGCAAATGTAATAATTGCGATAGTTTTCCGGTTCGATTCCGTTAAAATCTTATGAAACTGCTGACGCGTTTGTGCTGTGTACAAAATAGAGCAACAGCCAAAAACGATCCAGATTGTTCCGACAAAATAAAGAAACCATTGCATTTTTTAGATTCTCCTTCTTATGAAGTTGAGCTTGAAGAGGTCATCGAATAATAATGACACAAAGAATATCTTTCATGGTATGATTTGGCGTATTTGTCAAGATATCAAAATAATATTGGCAAAATTGATCGATGGGCACTAAATAGCATCCATTAAGAAACAGGAAAATTTGTCCGGGATCAAAGGGTAGCGAAAAATTTTGCCACAGGCATCGTAATTGATATGCCAGGACTTGATATTGCGAGGATAAAACTTTTCAGTACAACGAAAATGCCTGGCAAGCCGGCCATTTATGGATGCACGCCAAATAAGGGGAAGCACATGTTAAATTTCAGGCATCGCGGGTTTTGGGTTACTGTTATCGTTTTGCTTTTTCTATTTTTTGCGTGGAGTTGTTCCAAAAAGGATAATGATACGCTTATTATTCAAAACCTGATCAGCAGCGGTGCGGCGTCAGCGCAAAAACATGATATCGGAGATATTATGAAACATGCAGATGCCGGTTTTACCGCGATGCCTGGCAATTATGACGCCCACTCCGTAAAAAGAGTTTTATTTGCAGTTTTCCGGCGTTATGGAAAATTTAAAATTTATCACCATCAACCTTCGGTGCAAATTGACAAAACAAACAGTAAAGCAAGTGCGGCGGTACATTTTCTGATTGTCCGGGAGGATATGCAAATCCCAGGTCTCAGGGATTTATACAACGACCCGGGCCAGTGGCTTGAAACCGCCCGCGAAAAGGCAGATCTTTATCAGCTTAAACTGGAGCTGGCCAAACCCGATGATCAGTGGAAAGTCACAAGGGCCGAAGTCGAAGGATTTAAAGGATATGGTTTTTAGGGTCTTGGAAGGAAAAATTTTATGAATAAAATAGAGCGGGTTGACGCGGTTTTACAAGATCGCCCAGTGGATTATCCGCCAGTGAGCATGTGGTATCATTTCGGGATTCAACACGGAGGCGGTGAAGCGTTTGCCGAAACGGTACTATCTTTTTTCAAGCACTATGATTTCGATTTTTTAAAAGTCATGAACGACTATTTTTACCCCTGCCCTGCAAACCTGGACGCGGTGAAAAACTCAGCGGATTTGGAAAAACTGGAAAGATGTGATGTCACCCGCTCACCATGGAAAGAACAATTCAAGGCCATCGATCGTATTGCCCGCGAGCTTTCCGGAAAAGCCTATTTCATCGATACGGTCTTTGATGCCTGGCAGAGCATTCATCGCAACCTTGCCGGAGAGAATATGAGCTCGCTTATGAAGCAAGAACCGCAAGCTATGCTCGATGCCCTCGAACGCGTTAATCAAAACCTGATTCAATACAGCAACATGGTTCTGGATCGCGGCGCTGCCGGTATTTTTCTTTCCATACCGGCCGGCCGGGAAATCCTTTCCCGTGATGAGTTTTTAACTTTTGTAAAGCCTTTTGCCCGCAAACTGCTCGAAGCTACGCAGGGCAAGGGAAAAATGACCACACTTCATGTCCACGGCAAGGAATTATTTTTTCAAGACGTTCTGGATTTGCCTGCTCCTGTATTTAACTGGTGGGATCGCGGCCCAGGCGGCCCGTCCTTGCAATGGGTCAAAAAACGTATTAGAGGTTGTGTCATGGGAGGCATCGATCAAACCATCGTGGCCCGGCGCACCAGGGCTTTTCTGAAAGATCATGTGCGCAAGGCTCTTGAAATGGGCGAAGATCGCCGGTTTTTTCTGGCCAATGGATGCAGTGTTGATAACTGGGTTTTTCCCGGAGCCATAGAAACCATTGTTTCCACAGCCAGGGCAAACCACAATTTTCCAGGAAAAAACTACCGTGAAGACAAAAAATGATCCCGGAACAGATATCCAAAAACTGTCCATTTTGCTTGCCTTGATGGTGTTTATCACCTTGGGGATGTTTGGTATAAATCAGCACGTGTTAGGATTTACCGGTATCTTTATGCTAATGGCTCTCGGTACCGTGCTTTGGCGGCTTTTTTATGAATTGCGCATTCTGACCAGCCTGAAAAAAAATTATGGCCGCATGCGTCTCAAGCAGGGACCGGGCACAATTTCCAAGACATATAAAGCAGCCGTGGCCAGGTTGATCGTCAAAGGACTGGTCAAAATTGAAAATGAAGACCTTGTTGCGTTTCAAAACGGCCAATAAACAGTGGAGGAAAAAACAATGTCTTTTCAAACCGACGATCCCAATTTTGGCCAAAAAGTCCGGGACAACTTTGAAAAACAACACTTCATGAAATTTATCGGCGCTCGTTTGCAAACTGTCAGTCCGGGCATGTGTGAAATCATCTTGCCTTACAAAACCGAATTAACCCAGCAAGACAACTTTTTTCATGCAGGCATCATCAGCACTATGGCTGACAATGCCGCCGGTTATGCCGCCTATTCGTTGATGGAACCGGGGGTTTCGGTTTTATCCGTGGAATTCAAGCTTAACTTGCTTTGTCCTGGAGACGGAGAAGAACTCATCAGCCGCGGCGAGGTAATCAAAAAAGGCCGGAGCCTGACCATTTGCCGTTCTGAAGTCTTTAACGTTAAGCAGGCAGATAAAACGCTTTGCGCCACTGCATTGCTAACTATGATGGGTGTTCAACCAAGAAAAGGTCCTAAAGAACCCAGTGAGGTTGCCTGCCCGCTGCCGCCCTAAGGCGATTGGTTGTGAAAGTTGCAGCTCCAAGCCCGTAACGTTGCATGGCCTGCGCCGTTGCAACGTTAGAGCCTGTTTGAGCACTAAACAAGAAACTGCCTTCTAATTTTTATCCTTCATGCCGAGAAGACTCCTTGCCTCGCGCAGCGAAGGTGGGAGATGAATCGGCATTTTCCACATTGACAATAATAGTAATTCTTTGTATTTGATATGCATGCAAATCACCCTTCGAAAATCTTTCAAATATC
>JAAERL010000546.1 GCA_024230435.1 Desulfobacteraceae bacterium | reverse complement strand
GCCAAAATACTTAAGCAAAGAAAATCATTATGTAAATTATCTTCCAATTGGAATATCAACATTTTTAAAGGTTTCCTGTGAAGCCAGTTTCAAATAAAAGGAAGCTTCCTGCCCAAAATTTGCCATTTTTGGTCAAGCTGGAGACTAGGTATGTTTTAATTTCCTCAATCCTTGATATTCTTTCTCGTATCCATTCCATTCTTTATGCTTTCCCAGAAAGTATCAAATAATTAGATTCCCACATTCCTGCGATTTAGCCCTCGCTGACCGTTAAGGAGTTGGGAAATCCAAAGACTTCCGTTGGAATCCTGACATTTACGCATGACCATTTCGCTTTCCGTCACGCGTCGTCGGATGTACGCGGAGTGAAGGTCTGGCTGGCGGGGGGATCGCGCGGCGGCGGGGGGCACGCCTTGAACATGAGCTGATTCAACCGATGTCTTTCTTTTAATTAACAGTGCTTTTAAATGATTCGATGCCTAAAAACGTCTCTTTGGACCTATTTCGGACCGTTTTGTGACCAATTTCGACCATTATCTAAATGTAGATTAAGCGCTTAAAACTGTTTTGAGCCAATTTCTAGGGCCACTTAGTGTCTTAAAACTACTCTATGTCAGTATGTACGGTAGATTGGCCACCGTAGAATAAGGTTAGAGTTGGGATATCGTAAGCAGGGTTAGGGAAATCTTATTTGTGATTTAATCTCTTCCCGCTAACAATACTTAAGTACTCAGTCCGTTTCACAAAAAAGTACCGTTT
>JAAERL010000545.1 GCA_024230435.1 Desulfobacteraceae bacterium | reverse complement strand
GGGCAATACGCAGAGATCGAAGACATGGTAAGGAGTGATGACCCAAGGATCCTAGTTAGATCTGTAACACTGAGAAGAAGTCAATTCTTATTTATGATGATCCTTGCTGGTGAGCTAATTTTACTCATTTGTATCTAATTAGATCAATATTTCAACCAATTGTTTTAATACGGAGATCAAAAGTTGGATGGGCATATTGCATGTTTATCGAATGAGAAGGCGCTGACGAACGTGAAGCAAAAAATCCTGATTAGATCGGCCCTCTTGCTGCCGAGAAATCGCCAACGGCAGTTGAACTTTTGATCCCGGAAAATTTTGCGAAAAAAAGCAACCGCAAAATCCAACGCCGCCCTTCTTCCGACCGACGCGACGACATCGAGCGCGATGTTTACCGCAGCGGCGTCCTTCCTTGTCGCCTTTGCCAAGACGAGAACATCTAATGCAGATGAGGAGCCGCGCGCCGCGCCGTCTGCGATTAAAAGGAGATCACGCCATCATATGGCGGCTGCGCCACGTCAAAATTCGGCGCCTCCG
>JAAERL010000544.1 GCA_024230435.1 Desulfobacteraceae bacterium | reverse complement strand
GGCCATATGGACATACAAAGTCATGCAAGATGGCGATTGGGATCATAAACCGATTATTGCAAAACAGTTTCATCCCCGTACCGATGACGAGCAGCATTACCACCTTTATGGCGACCGGGTTTATTATTACGATGTTTGGTCAAATATTCATTATGGCTATGTGGGTTGCGCTTCAGGATTTTCGGAATCTGTTCTGCTTGATGGCGCTGGTTTGGAGCAGATAGGGTCTGAGATCCTAAGAATGGAGTTGCCGGTAAAAACTAATGGAGTACATGGATTAAGAGCTTGGGATGACGTTTCTGATCGAGTTGCTGTTCAAATGGGAATCGATCTTTATAAAACAAATTCTAATAATGTGACAGCATCAAAACTGAGATCTTTAGTATTAAACTGCAAGGATATAAGAATTAAACCCTTTCCGAATAATTAGGATATGCATTTTAAATCATTTAATAAGGTTGAAAATTTAATTTTATTGCTAATGCTGTTTTTAACGCTTTCGCAAACTATAAGCTGCAAGCCATCGAACAGCGTTACAGTGAAAGTTAAAGTAAGTTATAAAGACAGTAATCCTGACAATCAATTGGACCGTGTTGATGTTATCTCAGGAGGAGATGCAACAGAATTAAAAACAATACCTGCCGGGAAAACAAGAGGTACACGACTATGGCCCAGCACTGTTTCTCAACCTCAGCTTTTCTTAAGCTATAATTTCAAAGGCAAGCGGCGATATTGGGATGGTCCGAAAATGCCAAGAGGCAAAGGCTATAAGATTGAAGTGGTCATAGGCGGCGATGGTAAGGTTATTGAGCATAAAATTACCCAGTGAGAAGGATTGTCGCAGCTTGTTGGCTTGAAATACTGGGAAGGCTTTTATATTTTTGCACAGTCATTATTAGAAAAAATCGGAAAAAGGCAATTTTGAACAAAAATAGACAATGAAAAATTTTTTAAGATTATCCAGCGAGAACTCCCTGTAATTTATTGTCGGGAGCAGTCACATATATTGGTTTGTTTTTGCTGGTATTTTTGGCATTCATGAAATTTGATTAAGGGATTAATAATGAACGACAACTCACGCTTGGTTTACTCCACCGAATCCGGAAAAGTATGTTCCCGATGCCACAGAAGAATGGATATTTGCCGTTGCAATGGTAAAAACAAATCTTCATCAAAGCAAGATAGCCCTTTTAAACGAGATGGCATTGTGCGAATTCAAAAAGAGGTCAAGGGCCGAAAAGGAAAATGTGCGAGTGTAGTTTATGGCCTGGATTTAGACTCGAATCGCCTGAAACAGATTGCCAGGGAGTTGAAAAATCATTGCGGCACTGGCGGTTCAGTTAAGCACGGAGCTATTATTATTCAAGGCGACCATCGGGAAAAAATCAAGGCCATACTTCAAAAGCAGGGTTTCCAGGTGAAGCTGGCCGGAGGATGATAATATTTGTTCATGATTTTGAAAAAAAAGGATGTTGTCTGTTAAGCAAAAAGAACATTGCTATTTGGGCCAATCCGCCCAAAATGAGTGCTGAAAAAAGGGCGGTTTTTGCCGTACCGCCCTATTTGCCGCCTGTAAGTTTTTTAGAAATTGGTTGATACTGAAGAAAGCTTTTCCTTGTTTGGCAGATCATATTTCAGGATAATATGGTTTCGTGATAAACTGGATCTCCCATCTCTTTAAACGAGAACGAATAGAATGCATGATGCCCGTCATAATCAAGAATTCGCAGATCATCCGTTTGTTTCAGGTCTCCGAGAATAATGTTAAAGTGCTGACCATACTTTTGTCTGACCAGCCCTTCAGGAATTTCATAAGCGATGAATTTTTTGATTCCTTTTAGGGCAAGCTTTTGAACCAGATTTGGATCAGACAGTGATTCAAAAGAAGTTAGAATCAAAATAGGGCCCGATCCGGTAAAAAGTAGACCTGCTTTCATATGACACCTCCCTTGTTTTTAGTGTAATTTTGTTAATGCCTGCGATGCCGTTTTAGTTTCAAGCACATACACATCAGCAGGCTATGTTTAAAAACAGGGCCACTGTCATCCGGTAAATATTCGGATGTGGCGCGTTGCCTCAAGTGAGAAAGACGCAAAAAGGAACAAAAAATGTATTTGTTTGTCCGAAATAACAATAACGTTTCGCATAATCAAGAAAACGAACACGGCTGAATACCGGCTATCTCTTATTACATTAAGCATAGCCGGGTATGTGTCAATCTGCTGTTTGAATCTATACATAACTAACAATGAGTATGTGTCCATTGGCGTGAACTCAACTGCTTGCAATAATGGGGAGTTGGCAGTTTTCAACAATCTTAGCACAAGTGATTTATATGGTATGCGAATTGATCTTGTGCTTGACATTGGGCTCAACCTGGAGCAAAAAATCGGAAAAGCATCTGTCCAATGCGCCGGTTATAAAAAGAGCCTTAATATAACACGCGCATTTGTCGCTGTGGCAGGTTTCAGTTGATTCATCATATTAAGGAGCGATTATGCCGCAAATTGATTTTTCAAAAATGACGCTGATTCAAAGCGGAGGAAATGGCACTTCGTTTGGATGCGGCTCAAATAATCCCTATGGGTTGCAGATGACGTACTATACGGATGGGCAAGACGTATACTCGCGTTTGTCGGTAAAAGAGCACCTTTGCGGTTGGAACAACATTGTTCATGGGGGCATCGTTACGGCCATTCTAGATGAAGTTCAATTCTGGGCCGTTTTTTATTCTACGTGTAAAGTACCGCTTACCAAAGATATCAGCATTTCGTTGGCTCATCCGGTTCCCGGCGGTTGTGAAGTTGTTGCGCATGGCCGGTTAAAGGAGCGCCCGAATGAAAGCCATGCTATTGCCACGGGGCGGCTCTACTACAATGATATACTCTGTGCTGAATCCAGCGTCAATTTTGCCACAATTTCGCTAAATGCCGCCAAGCGGTTGAATATTTTCAGTAAAAGCGATTTTGAATGGGCCAGGGGTGTTTCACGGGATTTTCAGGCCCGCCAAATGTAATTTGCAGCTTCCAAAACCCTTAATCTTGACCGGCTTCGTTCAGGACTCTGCGAACCGTATGGGCGAATTGTTTCAGCTCCAGCGGCTTGATTTGCATGGCGCGGATTCCCAACGCTTCGGCTTGCTCCGGTGTAATTATTTTGGAGTATCCTGTACACAGAATAATCGGCAAATCCGGCCGGATTTCAATTATGGCTTTTGCCAGTTGATCGCCGGTTATTTTAGGCATCGTCATATCCGTTATCACCAGATCGAACTGTTGAGGATTGGATCGAATCAATTCCAAAGCTTTGCTGCTGCTGGCAACTGACACCACACAATAGCCCAGGCGGTCAAGGTATTGATGGGCCATATGGGCAATAATGGGTTCATCGTCCACGAAAAGTATACTTTCATGACCGGTTTGGATCTGCTTATAATCATGATTATTATCGGGCTTGCCGGATTCTATCACAGGCAAGTAGATTTCAAACGTGGTCCCTTTACCGACCTCGCTGATAATGGTGATACCTCCTTCAAGGCTTTGAACGATACCGTGGATTACCGATAACCCCAAGCCGGTTCCCTCCTCTTTTTTTTTGGTTGTAAAATAAGGTTCAAAAACCGATTCAAGATGATGTTCGGGTATGCCATGACCGGTATCGGTTACAGTAAGTTTTATATAGTTGCCGGGCTTGATAATCGAATGTTCCTTGAGCAATTGGTCATTAAGCTGCTGGCTTGTAAGTTTTACCGTCAGTAAACCGCCTTTTTCCATTGCCTGGCTGGCATTGGCGCACAAATTCATTACGATTTGATGGATTTGTGTCGGATCGCATTTTACGAGGGCGTCACTTTCAATAATCTGATTTATTACAATCATAGCGGGCAGTGAAGCCCGCCTTGCCGACATTTTGTTAAAAGCCGTGGAAAGCTTGCCGATCTCATCATAGCTGGTCACCGGCACTTGCAATCTCAGTTTGCCTTTTTTCATTTGGTCAATGGCATGCATCAAAGAATTAATAGGTTTCAGGACGGCTTTTTTCAGAACCAGGCGCAACATGAAAAACATTACAATGAGCAGGGTGACCAGATGCATCACATAAAGGATCACAGCAAAGCGGCGTTCACTTTGTACATCCTCAAGGGAATAATGAATGCGAATGTAACCCAGCCTTTCACCAATAACATCAATAGGATGCAGATAAGATAGCGATGCCTGTTGACGAAATAGTTCCTGTTCAATCAGTGGCCAGCCTGTCACGTTTTTGATCTTTTCCGGGTCCAAATCAATTTTTTCCGTTCCGTAACCGTCGTGGTAAAGCGGTTTTGCGCTTTGGTCAAAAACACTGATGGCGCAAATACCTTCAACACGGCGCATCTGCTGCACCCTGAGCCGAATGGCGCGCAACCGGTTTTCGAAAATTTCATTGGCTAACGCTTCATGGTCCCGCTCCACCAGCGTTTGCAGCAGAAGGTGTATTTTATTGCTGAAGGTCCTGATTCGCCGCGTTTGGAACGACCAATCGATACCGATAAAAAGCAAAGCGGTAATGGCAAATGCGGCCGTAATGGCGGCATTGATCTTGCCATGCAACCGAAGCATCAATTTTTCTCCTTTTCGACCAGCGTTTTAGACACGGGCAGGACAGTTTTTACATACTCGGCCTGACCTTTTCTAAGTTGTAAAATAACAGCCGGTTTATTGATCGGGTCCCCGTTGGCATCAAAACTGATAGGACCGGTTACCCCTTTAAATTCGGACGTTGCAGCAAGAGCATCCCGGATTTTTTTTCGATTGGCAGAGCCTGCACGCTCTATGGCGTCAGCGAACAACATGACTGTATCGTAGGCCAGTGGCACCAACGTTCTGGGCAAAGGGCCTTTTGCTTTTTCGTATTTGCTGACAAAACGCCTGCTTTTTTCCCGGTCGACATTGCGATGCCAATAGGTGGAATAATACCCTCCTTCGGCGCTGTTTCCTGCAACCTCATACATGCGTTCGCTCCACGAGTCCGGACCGACAAACTGGCACTTTAACCCCATCTTGAGGGCCTGGCGAATAATAAAGCCCGCATCCCGCACTTCACTGGGAATAAAGATGATGTCCGGTTTTAGTTTCTTCGCATTTCGAATCAGGCGTTTGTAGTCTGCAGCCTCGTCTAGATAATCACCATTCCAGAGAATTTTTCCGCCTAAAGCGTGAAACGCTTCTGTAAAATAATCCGACAGTCCTATGCTGAAAACCCGGTTGACATTGGTAAACAATACCGCCGTACGTGCGCCCAGGTCTTTGTAAACAAACTGTGCGATAACAGTTGCCTGAAATGTATCGAGGAAAACCATGCGGAAAATATAATTCCCCACCAGGGTAACTTTGGGATTGGTTGCTTCCGGCGAAATCATTGGAATACCGGCGTCTTGAAGAATTTGAGCGGCGGCTAAAGCATGCGAGCTGCGCGGCGGGCCTACAACCGCCATAGCTTTGGCCTTAACGGCTTTACGGGCGGCATCTTGCGATCCTAACGAGTTGCTTTTGTTGTTAAATTTGAGCAATTTTATTTTGTGGCCTAAAATACCGCCCTTAAGGTTTAATTCATCAACGGCAAACTGCGCGCCATCGTTGAGCACACGGTTAATTTCCGAAGCACGGCCTGTCAGCGCCGTAATAGTTGCGATAACAATGGGTTGTCTATATTTTCCGGTTCCGGCAGTATCGGATTGGGCAAAAAGCGGCTTTTCATGCCCGGCAGCCGGTATGGAAAAGATAAGGCCCATGACTATTGCCAAGGTTACGATATTTTTTAATGATCGCGGCATAGCGCCTCCCCGTATAATTGCGAACGATAAACAAGATGGTTCAATAAAGCCGGTTTTTGCGTTACCAATTGGCTATTTGCGGATGGACTCTGACAACTAATCGGTATCTCAGAACTACGGGTAATGAATAAATCAGTCAAACCTGCGCTGCGCAGATTTCGGGTGTGATTAACCCGTGTCCATCCGTAACTATCCGTTATCCCTAAGATTTTCGTACACCTTGATTTCGGGCAAATTTTCCTGTTTCACCGATGAACACCAGTTAAACTTTCAAGGCCCTACACTCTGGCGATGAAGTCACATAGCAACCGGACACCAAAGCCGGTGCCTCCCGGATTGCAATAGGGCCCGGCTTTTTTGCTAAATGAGGGGCCGGCAATGTCAATGTGGGCCCAGCGGGTATCATTTGTAAACTCGGAGAGAAACAAGGCGGCGGTAATGGCCCCGCCATAGCGTGATTCGGAAAGATTGTTCAGGTCCGCCACTTTGCTTTTAATAAGCTTTTTATAGTCTTCGGGAAGAGGCATTCGCCAGCAGCGTTCAAACGTAGATTCACCGGATTTGCATATCAATTGAGCCAGTTCGTCATCCGGGGAAAAGACCCCCGCAATTTTTTCCCCTAAAGCAACAGCGCATGCACCGGTGAGCGTGGCGATATCCAAAAGCATATCGGGGCGATGTTTTTTAATCGCATAAGACATCGCATCTATGAGAATCAAACGGCCTTCGGCGTCGGTATTGCCGATTTCAACGGTTTTTCCGGCAAAACTGGTCACGATGTCACCGGGGCGGGTGGCGTTGCCGGAAGGCATGTTTTCCACCAAGGGAAGAATGCCGACAATTTTGTGCCTGGGTTTGATTTTTGAAACAGCCAGCATGGCGCCGGCAACTACTGCGGCGCCGGACATGTCTGATTTCATGGCGCCCAGACTCGCCGAGGATTTTAAATTGATACCGCCTGTATCAAAGGTGACGCCTTTTCCAACCAGGACCAGGGTTTTTTTTGCCTTGGCGGGTGAATAAACCATTTCCATCAAACATGGCGGGTTGCTGCTGCCCTTGCCCACAGCCAGCATGGCCCCGAATTTTTGTTGTTTTAATTTTGCTTCATTCAGCAGTTTGACCTTTAATTCGCTTTTTTGCATAGCGCTGGTGATTGTTTTAGCCAGCTGCATGGGCGGTTTGTCATTCGATGGTGTAGTGACCCAATCACGGGCGGCAATTGTTCCCGAACATATGGCCTGGACTGCTTTGAAAAGGCGCCCGAATTTTTGGGAATTTTTGGATGGCCCGTAAAAAGAGATCTGCTTGAGCGATATGTTTTTCGGTTTGGATTTATATGCTTCAAACATATGATTGCTCAAGAGGGCGCCTTCGCCCAGGGATGCCAATATTGCAGGCATTTGCATAGGCATCATCGTGTCCGAGCCGGGAACGGCAATCACGAGCTTGTCACACTTTGCGGTTTTGGCGGCCTTTACCGCCTTTCCGGCAAAGACGCGCAATTTTTCGGAATCGAGTTTTTCCAGGGGGCCAAGCCCGTAAAAAAAGCATCTATTGATTTTGTTGTTTGCAAGATTATATAAAATGACCTGTTGATCTTTTTCACCGGAAAATTCCTCGAGCCCGGCAGCCTGTCGAATCAATCGTTTGATGGTTATATCAGTGTGAATGTCTTTATCCTCGCATACAGGTATGGCCAACATTTTTGTGTGTGATTTTTCAAGGGAGACTGAAGTAAATTTCAACATAACGGGAATCCTTCCGGTATCCGAGCGCGTAAAAAATAACCTGCGTTTGTGTTCACATCTTGCATCCGCACTCATAAATAAATGAATAAATGTAATTTTATCATTTTAAAAAAAGCACTTATCATCTGTCAATGGTAAAACCGTTGATAAAAATAATACGGGCTGGGCGGATTGGCTTAGGGTGTTCAAAATGCAAAGCGTCCGATGTTGCGTCGGATGTAAGATCTTCACGGCCTTTAACTAATAAAGGAGTTGTTGATGTACTGTTACACCTATTATGAAAGTCCTGTTGGTGCGCTTCTATTAGCCGGTGATACCTCAAGTTTGAGAGTGATCAATTTTCCCGGAGAAAAAAAACGCAGGCGTTTGCCCCAACCGGGCTGGAAGAAAAATCGTTCCGTGTTCAAAACTGTTTGCGAACAGTTGGATGCTTATTTTCAAGGGCGTCTGACGGTCTTTGATATTCCCATAGCTTACGCCGGGACACCATTTCAACGCAATGTCTGGCAAGCCCTTAGAACCATTGCTTACGGCCGGACATGGTCATACGGCCGCTTGGCCAAAGCTATCGGCAATGCCAAGGCCTGCCGCGCTGTCGGCGCTGCAAACAGGGTGAATCCGCTGCCCATTGTGATTCCATGCCATCGTGTCATCGGAGCCGATGGAAAGCTTACCGGTTTCGGTGGGGGACTGGAAATAAAGCGCTGGTTGCTGCAACTGGAAGGCGCATTGGATTGACACTATACAGAATCAGCAAGCCGCAATTTACTTGCGTTTAAGATTGGAGCGTTTGATAAGAACATCCAATTCGGCATCAAACTCTTTGACAGCGATGGGCCAGGCAAACCGCTCCATGGCCGATGCGAGACAAAAGGCCTTTTCACTGTTTTGTTCTATGGTATCGAGCAATCGGCCCAGTTTGGCGATCAGGTCTTGCTGGTCATTGTAGAGAAAATCATTATGGTAGGCTTGAGGTATAATTTCCGGGTAGCTTAACCGGTTTGGAAGCAGCGGCAGGCATCTATGGCGAATTGCTTCTACAACCGCAATTCCGAAATTTTCCTCAATCGCGGTGCTGATTACGATAGCCCCTTTTGATAACCAGTGAAAATAGTCTTTTTTTGAGGATGCAAATCCGTATTGGATAATTCGTTCTCCAAAAAGCTCGCGTGCTTTTTGAAAAATTTCAGGCGAATTGGCAAACGATTCCCCCAGCAGGGCAATGCGAAAATTTTTTCCGGCAGCTTGCACAGAACACAGCGCCTCGAAAAAAGCCTCCGGGTTTTTATCATGCTCCCATCGGTGATTCCAAATAATGATAGGCGGGTTTGGTTTACAGGCATTCAGGCTCACCGGTCCGGCCGGGAAATGACATCCCGGATAGACCACATTTGATTTTTCTTCGATAGCCTTGATGACCCATTTGGGCCTGAAATCGGGCATTTTTCGTAAGAAACCCGGAAGGGCCGCGAGAAAGCCTTGCCTGTGAGCCTTAGAGTTAAACAAAACGCAATCTGCCACGGCTGCTGAAATAATATTTGTAAAACCGTATTGATAATCCCTGCGTTCACCATAAGACAGAGGATAAATCACTTGGTTTTCATGGAAATAAAAAAGTGACGGGGGGCTCCTGTCTGGCCATAACGCTTTTAAATCCGCCAGATTTAACAAGCTGGAGGTTATCAATGCCTGGTAGATTTGCGGCTTTTTAATTTTGGAAAAAAGATATAACGCGGCTCCACGCATGCGCCATTTCCAGAAACGGTCAGGAAGTGTCACCACATCGATGTGATAGCGGCTATAGGCTGCCAGGCCATCTGCCACATCGCGGTGGGAACCACCGTAAAATGGTTCAATAAAGAGTATTTTTGGGCAGGATGTCATTATTATTGCCTTTTGGTCAAATCCCCAAACAAGTAAAATAGAAAGTAATGCAGCGAAACTTTTTAGGGTCTTGGAAGATGCGAATATACCACTGTCGTTTGTCCTTGAATTCGTTTTCGTTATGTTGCGTCAATATGCACGAACAATTAGTATATAATTAGTATGCACCCAACGGCGCACCTCAAAAACGAATCCAAATCTAAACGCAATAACATCTATATTGGCATTTTCCAAGACCCTTGGGAATTAGATCCCAGTTTGTTTTCATATGTTCTGTCTTTTTGTCCTTGGCGTTTACGATGTCCAGCGCTGCCAGCCAATCAATACCCAAACAAACCCAGCGGCAACCAGACTCAGCAGCACTGCGGCCGATCCCATATCCTTGGCCCTGCCGGAAAGCGGGTTTTTTTCAACACCGATACGGTCCACAATGGTTTCAATGGCGGAATTGAGAAGCTCTACAATGAGAATCAGAAAACACGATAACACCAGCAGTGCCCGTTGTTCAACGGTACGGCCCAGCCAGAAAGCACCAGGCAGCAGAATCAGGCACAGTAAAATTTCCTGGCGAAAGGATGTCTCATTGACGATGGCTGATTTTAGGCCTTTGAATGAGTACACTGTTGCTTTGGCCAGCCGTTGCACCCCTTGTTGATTTTTTATTTCCATGCCTCCTCCCGGTGGTGGTTATAATTTTGTGTTAGAGCCTGTTTATTGACATTTTAAGAGTATATTAGTATTTGGGGCATTGAGAACAAAGGGGCTTGTCATGAGTGTAATAAGCATGTGATCTATAAATTTGAGAAGTCAGTTGTTATTTCAATGCCTAACATTGGAAACGCCAATGAATGCTAAGAACAAAATAGCATCTATACAAGGATATTTTCTCTTAAGGCAAGGATATTTTCTCTTAAGCCGATTGGCGGAAAAAAATTTAACATCTTAACAGATACCATATTGGGCATAAATTTTTTTATCTTCAAGGCACGCCAAAGTATGCATACTTAACGTATTCGCACCTTTGGCATAACACACAAGACGGGAAAAAAGACATACAAGATGGTATATTCTTTAACTGTAAATCGCCTTAGAACTCATCGCTGCTCTTTTTGCACCGTTGTTGCAAACCGGGATTACAGCGCAGCGATCAATATTTTGCGTATCGGGCGTTGATATGATAGCGGCTAAAGGGCGCTTAGAAGCTCCCTTTTTCGTGTAACGAAGACGGGGGAGCAGTCACCTTATAAAGTGCGAATTAATAAAAATGAAAAGCAAATTAAATGTAAAAGGCGATGTGTTTTTTGAAGAACTTGAAAAAATACCCATTGAAAGAGAGTATCAAGAATATATGAAAATGAGATTGACGGCTAAAGAATTGTCCGGGAATGGTTTATCCTCCACAAAGATGTAATAACCCTCCAATACAAACAACTTCAGATAGAGCAAAGGTATGTAATATTGTCTCACATAAGGATATTCGTTCAAGACGGCGCCGGTTGTTAAGTTTGAACGTTTTTGTACTTGGTTGAAAAGAACGGAAAATGTTTGCGGATAGTTGCACAGAATTAATTGATTGGATCGAAAGTAGAGGACAATAGTATTAAAATGAAGATAAAAGATCGAGATTTAAGTCAGCCATTATTAAAAATAGTTCCCTTGCTGGTTGCAGCATATATAATAATTTCCATTGTATCAATTTGTACCCCTTACGCTCAGGATTGTTACGCTCCTTTTCCAAATTATATAGATGGTAAGTTGTCATTTTTCAGAATCAAAGTCCGGGATTTAACCAAAACTGAGAAGGAAATCCTTATAAAAAATTTTAAATCTTTACCACGTAGCTGGGCGGGTGAGGCTATTGAGGAAAAATGCACCGGGAGTGTAGAAAGCCCATCAAAAGAGCGCATTTTATATTCTATAAAAGCAGAAATTGAAACCGATTATTTCGGAAATCTGAAATTAAATACAGTATTTGATTCAAAAGATAATAATACTGTCCATTCCGAAAAAATTAATCTCTATTTAGCCGATAATAAACTTAGATTCAACGATGATTCAGGATATGGGGATGTAAAACTACTTGAGGTCACGAACAGTAAAATTAGGTTTTTAAAAAGATATTCGGGCGCAACTTTGGGCCGTGTGTATTTTGTAACGCTAAGTTTTGGGGACAATTCATTTTCATTTGAGACAATAGTATATGTCGGAGGGAAATTTTCGTTTCAAATTAACAGGAATTTTACGGAAAAAAAATATGGCTTTTTAAAGAAAATTCCCGGTGACATATCACACAAAATATAAAACAAACGGTGATTCATGAAGGAAAGGTGAATATCCGGATCGCCATTTGCATCCTTTTTCACCTCTTCATTTTTCGAACAGAAAAAATCACATGTTTACTATATTTTCAAGATAATACGATGGATAAAAAAACTTGCAGCCGATTTAATAATTCCCATACAGGCTCTTAGATACACTTGTGTCAGACACCAATGCCGGCACGCAATCACACCATTGGCATACTTGCTCGCGTAAAAAGCAAGTTCCTTTCTATTTGAGGGTCTTGAACTCAAGCATTTTTTGCTGGCCAGTACACGTAATCCTGATCACAATCGTTTTCAACAACGATACACGTTTTACAATCTGTGGATTCGCAACTTTCAAGCCCTCATGCCCTCAAGCCCCAAAAGGCCGGCGCTGTTTTTGCCCGCAAAGAATTCAAGTGCATATAGTCTGCCAATTGCTGGAAATATAGCTCTTTTTCTATTCTTTACCTCCGGCCAGATTAATGACCATCAGTTTTTTTTCCATCATTTCTTCAATGGCATATCGAGGGCCCTCACGCCCGATCCCGGAGTCTTTTACGCCGCCGTATGGCATGTGATCAACCCTGAAAGTAGACACATCGTTAATTTGAACTCCTCCAACCTCCAGCTTTTCATAAGCTTTGAAGATACGATTCATATTTTGTGTAAAAACACCGGCTTGCAAACCAAAGTTGGTATCGTTGGCCAATTCAACGGCCTGATCAAAGGTTTCATAAGGTGCAATCGTAATGACCGGGGCAAACAATTCATCCCTGTTTACAAGCATATCCATGGTCGTATCCGCGAGCATTGCCGGTTTAAAAAGAGTTCCGGAACAGTTGCCTCCAATAAGGATTTTAGCGCCCTGCCGGGTGGCTTGCGTGACTTTTTCAAAGGCAAGCGCCGCACTCTTTGCATCGATCATCGGCCCGATGTCAACATCGGGTTCCCTGGGGTCGCCCAGTTTTAAACGGCCTATGGATTGAGTAAGCTTGTGGGCCATTTCATCATAAACACGGTGGTGAACCAAAACCCGCTGAACGGAAATGCAGTTTTGCCCGGCATTGGTGAATCCTCCCATGATGATACGCGAAACAGCATAATCAATATGTGCGTCTTCATGAACGATGACCGCCGCATTGCCGCCAAGCTCCAGGCCGATTCTTTTTCTACCGGATAAAGCTTTCAAATGCCAGCCCACCTCGCAACTACCGGTAAATGTCAAATAGGAAATTCGTGGATCAGAGACTATTTTTTCAGCTTTTGATCCCGGCAAAATAATCACATTCAAGGCTTGTTCCGGATAATCCGCATCCAGCAGCATTTCAGCCAATAGCAATGCGGACAACGGTGTGGCCGAAGCCGGTTTCAGGATAAAGGAATTTCCCGCGGCAATAGCCGGACCTATTTTATGGCAAGATAAGTTCAAAGGATAGTTAAATGGGGATATAGCCAGTATGGGGCCTAAAGGCATGTGGCGAATATAGCCCATGCGGCCATCGCCGCCTTCGGCATTATCAATAGGAATAATTTCCCCATTTATGCGGCCTGCTTCCTGGGCGGACAGGCGAATCGTTTCTTTTGCGCGGGCAACTTCGCCGCGGGCAACGCTGATGGTTTTTCCCGCCTCCAGGACAAGTGCCGTGGCAAGCTCTTCAGATCGCCGATCCATCTCTTGAGCCAGCTTAAACAAAATATCCGCCCGCGCCTTTGCTGTTAACCGGCGTGTAATTTCAAAACCTTTAACGGCGGATGTGATTGCGTTTTCAATGTCCGCATCACCGGCTTCATAGACCTGGGCGGTCACATCGCCATTATAGGGGAATATGACAGGCCTTAAAACGTCGCTTTTGCAACGCTTGCCGCCGATAAAAAATTCGTAGTTTTTCATAATGTTCAATCCCTGTCTTAGTGTCTTATCAGTTAAGTTGTTATGCACTGTTACGGTTATTCGTCCGCGATGACAACCTCTATCCCATGAGCCGTTAGTTCCTTTTGATGTTTGAATCCATTATTGGTTACAAGCATGTCGACGTCTCCAGGTCTTGCAAAAATCGAAAATGCCGCAACCCCGTATTTGGTGATGTCGGCGATAATGATTCTGCGCTCACTTACCTTCAGCAGTTGCTGTTTGAATTGACTTTCAATAATATTGTGTGAGGAAAAAATACCTTTGTCCGTAAATCCAGGTACTCGATCTGCCGTATATGTTCGATAATGACCGCGTTGTTGAAAAAGTATTTTCGGGACCATTTGTTAATGATCTGCGCAAGGCGCTTGCCGGTAAGACAGGATTACGCTTGATGGTCATTGGAAATACCGGAGGCTGGAGAAATATCGCCAACTCTAAACACGAAGTGCGCACGCCTGAGGATTTGAAAGGCTTAAAATTAAGAACGATTAATTCACAAGTACAGATCCGGCTTGCAAAACTATTAGGCGCTTCAGCCACACCGATAGCATGGCCCGAGCTGTATACTTCCCTGGCGACCGGAGTCGTAGATGGCAGCAAAAACGGAATCACCGATATTGTGGGTATGAAATTTCATGAATATGTAAAGTATATTACCCTGGATGGTCACGCCTATATGGCCGCCCTTTGGTTAATAAACAAGAATTTTTTTCTCCAACTGTCTCCTGACGAACGCAAAATTGTTGCCGATGGTTTTGAAGCCCTGAGAAATGTCACCATCGCTTTTCCCAAGCGCCGCCAAATTACCGCATATGATACCTTCAAAAAGGCCGGTGGAAAAATTTATTCGCCTACCAAAGAAGAAAAAGCACTGTTTGTGTCCGCGGCTCAACCGTTAAAGCAGTGGTACGTGAAAAAATTCGGAAGGCAGTGGTTAGACAAACTTGAAAAAGCAATTCAGCAAGCTAAAGCTGAATTGGATGCGGAATATGCTGTAACAACAAATTAGATTTTTCTTATTTTCCAAGGCTTTTATCTGAAATTTCCGCTCAATTTTACCCCTAATAATTTCTATTGCCTTGACAACACGAGCAATACACGCTCTGCGTTGTTATTTTAGGTGCAAAATGTAGACATGTAAATTCACGACAAATTACATTATTCCCTTTACTAATAAATATTAGATATAATTGTCGGCATGTATATTACAAAAATACCAAATCGCAACTCACCACCGGCCATTTTGCTTCGCGAAAGTTATCGCGAGAATGGAAAGGTTAGGCGATTTGTGTTAAAGAATATACCATCTTGTATGTCTTTTTTCCCGTCTTCTTAAGTTATGCCAAAGGTGCGAATACGTTAAGTATGCAAACTGATCAGCAAAAATTTGGCGCGCCTTGAATACGAAAAAAAATCGAAGCTCAATCTGGTATATTCTTTTCCGTCAACCACCTTAAAAGCCGTACACTGGCAAATCTTTCAAGTTTGCCGCCACAATCTATTGAAATCCTGCGTCGTTCCCTTAAAGGAGAAAAGCTTGTCTCCTCCGATGCCTTGGAGATCGGCGAATTTAGTCGAGTCCTTCCCCCCCACGGCCTAGTAGCTGTAGCGACCTGCAAACAGAGGAGACACGCCCGCCACACCCAGCCGGCAGCCGAGGATTGCGCGCGGGCGGTCCGCCCGCCCGCTTTGATTTGGCCATCGAGTAATTGCCGCCGCTGTCAGGAATAGTTGCCGCACAGCAGAAGGCGGCTTAACAAAGTGGCATTGACTCAGGAGTGGTTATCGTTTTGGAAGGACGACTGCAGGAATGGGTGGCTTAGTGCGTCTTGGACCGTCATGCGATTTGCCGGATCGGTCACAAGGAGTTTCTTGATCAAATCCATCGCCAAAAAAGAGATGCCGTTTTCATCCATTGCAGGAAGGTCGCCGGAAAGAAGCTCATGCGCAATCCACATGTCCATTTCAAATGGGACCCTCCCTTTGAGCATTGCATAGAGAGTAATTCCCAGAGACCACGCGTCTGAGCGCTTATCGCAAACTGGGATGGATCTGAGCGACTCAGGAGCGACATAGGCTTCGGTTCCCATGGAGCTCTGAACCGAGCTCGCCGATCTTAAATCCGCTGCTTCGCCAAAGTCACAAAGTTTGAGCTTCCCATTTTTCTCGTTAATGAGGCAATTCTCAAGCTTGATATCCAGGTGGGCATAGCCGGCGCGATGTACGGCGAGAACACCTTTCAAAAGTTGAGAGAAATAGTGTTTTGTCTCATCCTCTGTAAATATAGGCTGCTGCATGTTGAATTGTTTTGTTGCAAAGATCTTCTGTATATCCGAACCGCCGTGCTCCATGATCAGGTCAACATGGCTCCCCCAATCATACGTCCCATATGCCTTGATGACGTAAGGCGAATCAATTGCAGACAGGACGGCCAACTCCTCTTTCAACAGTAATTCGCGGGCAACGGGGACACGTTTCGATGCGCATGATTTGTATTCATTACCCACCGGGAAATTGCTAAGAAAGACGGTAGCCGTTTTTCCGAAACCAGCGTTTCCTGAAGTGACGTAGGGATATAACAACTGTTGCCGCTGCTGTATATGAGCGGACTGCAAGTTGATATTCAAATCACTGAACTGCTCCGATGATGACTTTATCAGCATCGTTTTCTTGGGGTCAGGCTTTTTCACGACGAGCTGTGGACGCGCCTGATGTGCTCGATGCGGGATGGAAGGGCCATATAGTAGCGCGGCCACATCGGCTTTCTCTTTGTTCTTGCTTTTTACAATTTTCGGGGTCTTCTCTGAAAAATCTATCAAATGAACTAAACCCTGGTTTTTTACGCAACACGCATCAATCGCTTTCTGAACTGAGTCATAATCCTTCATGTTCAGTGTTATGACTTTGGTGGGGGAGACTTTTTCTAATTGGCATTCATGTTCTGTTTGGTTGACTGTGCTTGCCTTTGATTCCGGAGGTGTTTCAGAAACTACTTTGTTAAGCTCATTATTACCGGTCTTTTGGTTTTGATTTTCCGTAGAGTGAGTATACGTAGAGGGAGCTTTATTGATGGGAGCCGCCATTGTCTATTTCCTTTTCGTCTAGAGTAGCTTGTCTGTGCTATTGCGTGAACATAAATCGAAATTCAAAAAAATACTAATTGTTTTTTAACAATATGCTTTCATGGCATCATAGCGGGTTTCATGTGTATAGGGAAAGCAGAATTTGGCCTGGTGATGAAACAGGTTTGGAAAATCTGGCCAGATACATTGTACGAGCCTGCTTTTCCCAAGAACGCATGGTATACATACCGGTGGAAAAATGCACCGGCGGCAAAGCCAAAAAACCTTCGATGCC
>JAAERL010000543.1 GCA_024230435.1 Desulfobacteraceae bacterium | reverse complement strand
GTCTTGGGGTTTGCTCCCCATGTCAGCGGACTGACATGAATGAAGCCCCCGGGTTCACACCAGTCCCAATACGAACCACAATGCATCAGCTGGTCGTAGGTCAAAAATCTTAAATCTCTTACCACAGGCGAAAGTAATTGGTGGAGGGTCGAGCGGCATGCATTTTTATTCTCGATTAACTTTTCCAAAGGTTGCATTGAATAGTTCTGAACCAACGTATTCTTTAAGCACGCATCAGTTGGAAATAACACAAATACTTGCTCCCATCGATGCTGAGGATCCTCTTCTAGTATGTTGACAAAAGCCTTTGAAAGATTATCGTGCATGATCCCAATAAAAGCAATTTTATGGTGCCGCCTGATGAGTTCTTGGGGAAGTACCTTTGGTTTGATTCGCCCTGAATCCGCTTTCATTTCAGTGGGCTTCACTTTCATGTACCATTTTGTCACGGGGGTTTTATGGTTTCCTATGAGGTATGGTAATTGCGTTGTAGTTGCTACTATTTGCGTGCT
>JAAERL010000542.1 GCA_024230435.1 Desulfobacteraceae bacterium | reverse complement strand
GGGCCCTATCACCTTTACGTGCTGCTGCAGGCATATATTCGCTCCTTTGCAATGATGAGTTAACATTCGTAATGTGAATTTCAAGCTCAACTCGATAAGCGATACTGAGCTAATCAATTTTTTAGTAATGGATCTTTTCTGAATCGTTCAAAATACGCTGATATCTATTCAGCTTATTTTGGAAGAAATTTGATTAGTACAAATGGGCTCAAAATGCAATAAAAACATGCTGGTAGGTAGTGGTTGGCTTACTGTGAGCCTGCCGGGAATGCGGGGGAAAGGCAATCCAGGTCATTTGATCCGTCCTTTTTATAATTTTGTTTTCTGAGATGCCAAAAACCCGCCTCGCCACCACCGGCGCACCAGCACAGACCTTCACGATCCAAAACAAAAACAGCGATCCAAGAAGGCCGGTTAATCTTCTTCTTAGATCGCCGTTATTATTGATTTTGTGTGGTTTTTTGTTGGATTGATGGATCTTTAATCCAACCTACGCTGCTGGCAGCCGTGACTGAAACAACAATGATCAGGCCCAAAACATCCACCATTATATGACGCCTTCGGCCTTTGATTTTCTTGCCGCCATCATAACCCTTTTCGCCTTCCATATCAGTTGTTTTGACAGATTGGCTATCAATGATACCGGCACTTGGCTCAAGTTCCCAGCCTGCTTTGATCCTTGTAGGTTGCCGCAATTTGTCATGGATCTTTTTCCAAAGCCCCTGCTTTCTCCACAACCAAAAATAATGATAGACTGTCTTGTGTGACGGAAAATCGTTTGGAAGCAGCCGCCACGCACATCCTGCCCGTAAAATATACAAAATGGCGTTAACAATCATTCTTTTTGCATGCTTTGGCGGTCTGCCTTGTTTTTTGGGCCTTGGAAAATAGCGTTGAATAACCGACCATTCATTATTAATCAGATCTGTAGGATATCCGCTTCTCATGACACACTCCCAGCTCTATTTTTTTGGTTTTGTTTCCACAAACCCGCTGGGTATCGTAGTTTACGGAGTTTTTTGCAAAATTATTTTTCAGACACGCTCTTATGGAGAGGCACCAGTGAATGGTTAGGGTATTTCCTCTGTAAGACATTGATTGTACCTTCTAAGTCTATCAGTTTTAAGTTTATCTGAAAGATCTGACATGAGAGTCGTAATCCGCCCAGGAGAATATTTTTTCCATTGATTCACCTCAGATAGGACCTTATGGAAAACGTCATCCTTAAGTCGGTTCCCTAATTGGATACCAAAAGTACTTGGAAAAATACTGCTAAAGCTTTTTCTCACATCTTCACACTTAGGTGACATGGCAATAAAGTTTAATATATATTCTGGTCGCATGATGTATTGGGAACCTTTTTCTTTAATAATACCTTCGGTATGACGTAAAACTCGTACCTGATTTGTCATCCACCATGTTTTAAGACCGTATTCGGAAACAGACCCTATTTCATTGTTTCTTTGACGAAGGCCATACACCCCATAAACTAATAAAGCAGTATTGTATGCCAACTTTTCATTTCCCTTGGTTTTGGTTGATATCATTTCCGCAGCAAGGTTTTTAACCTTCTTTATATCACAGATCGATTCTAATTCATAATTTGACATGGACTTCAATTTATACTCAACAAGAAGATATTTCCGCAATTCTTCCCTTCCATTATCATTATGGACATTGCGGAATGATAAAAATTGTTCTATATAAGATCCCAAGTTTCCTATTTTTCGTTCTTCTTTTGCGTAAAAGTAAGATCTAATTAGGATTTTGTTACTATTCCGAGCCACTTCTCTTGTTATATGTGATTCAATTTCAGAAAAATAATTAAAAAACTCATAACATGTTCCCTGAATATGGGTAAACACTTCTTCAAGAACACAATCAGAGAGGTACATTGCAATACCAGATGAGGAGGCCAATCTTAATAAATTTCTTGCTACTTGACTTTCTTCGTCAAGATATCTTTCCGAAAGTGCTTTTACGAGAATGTCGCTTCCAAGAAAAAGCTTAAATGAAGAACTCATCGTGCTGAAATATTCTATTATTTTAGGTTCTGCTTGAAGAGAAAAAAGAAGAACATATGTCCTGGATAGATGTGCCAAATATTTCCGTTGATTTGGGGAACCGTTATAGAACACCTTTCTTAGCAATGATTCAATATAATCCCTATATTCTTCAATAAGATTTTGTTCAACATTACATTTAATTAATATCTCATCAATGCAATCTGAAACTACTAAAGGAGGATCGGTTCCTTCTTGTGAAGTAATGAAGTGAGAGAACAAAAGCCCCTGTTTTTCAAATATGGAATGAATAACATCCACACACAACTCAGCAATTTTTTGATATACACCTTCATCTGCATCAAAAATTTCACTTGTTAGTAATTTGAGCTCACCTATTATATTTAATTTTAGGGATTCATCATGTTGATTTTCAAACTTAATTGTCTCCCTCGTTTCGTAAGGGAGGCAATATTTTTGTTGCTTTCGGTACCATCTAATTTCTCTTCCGTTGACATTCTTGCTTCTCAACGCAACAAATCTTTGACTTAAATGCCCTTTTATTAATGTATCTGACCAAGGGAAGAAATCTATAATTTTCATATAAACTTCATTTTTAGACATAAGAATATCTTTGTCTGGATCTGTTTTTGACAAAGCCCACAAAATCATAGTATCTGTAAGGGAGTGGATCAGCTTTCGGTTACCTAGACGATTTGTAACTTCATGTTGAAGGAAAACAAAAATCGATGGGTCATTGGTACATGCAGAGGTAAATGCACCTTCATTCTTTGCAATTGTTGAAAGAAAGCGTGTGTAAACAGCCAAATGATTATTATATGAGTTTATTGTACCTATTGAGTCATTAATGTGGCTGACAATGTATTTTCTTTCCCGAATCTTAACAAATATATCGAGCTCGTCTGAAAGCAAATCTTCTTCTTTATCAACATGTGGAATAATTCTTGAGGTTAGGTAATAGATAGTTTTTACTGTTCTGCCAAATTCAGTTAGTCGATTGTGTGTCCTTCTAATTTTATCACGATGATTCTCCTGCCTTGTGAATTGGTAATATTTACGCCCGTCCCCACAGTCATATAAACCATCAGCACCACCATCTTTTACCCCTCCGACAGGAACAAAAGAACTCCCCTCCAACACAGATAAAAAATCTTGCGCAAACCGTTCGAAAGCAAAACCCTCAACCTTCTCTAAGGCAATTTCAATTAGGTCTGGATGGATATTTTTTTTTAAAGTCATTATTTATTTCCCCTTATTCGCAATTGGCCCTAACATTTTTAATTAGATTGCATAGCAGACGTAAAACAATAACGCGTCTATTTGAGAAACCTAAAATCGTATTATACGGCTAATCAGCCGTATAAAGAATTGACCATTCGTATATTGGCAATATTAACAACTTGCCAATCTCTGGAACAATAACCGAATGAGTTGGAACTCAACATGTTGTGCTCAATTGGATTGGGAGGTGAATTAGGATACCATACTACTATCAAACCCCATGTCAAATTTTATATATGCTACGGGTATCTGCAATTATAATCAACCGAATTAATTTCATATACATCGAACCTTATCTGCAATTCAGTCTCGTTTATGATTTGTTGAAGATATCTGTAACGCATGCCTCACTGGGCGCAAAAGGAACACTGGCTTACATATGTGAGTTTAATGATCAAATCGTTTTAACCACAATCGCCCGCTTTTTTGCGCTCCTTGTGGAGGCAGATGCCTATCTATTCTTTTGGGGTGAGGGCATTTCTCTGGTTGTAGTAATAACCTTGTCCTCTTTAATTTCCTGATTAGGTGGTCCAGTTGGCTTCGGGTCATCATTGGGCTTTTCATTACTTGGGTTATTATCATTGTCGTTCATAATTTTTTCCTCCTTTTGCAATAATGTAAATTCTGGGTTTATAATCTCCACTTTTACTGTATTGGAAATGTTATTTATTGTCCTGACTAAGTAAGGCATTGTACAAAGTGCTATGAAAACAAGGGAAGATATTAAGGCTGAATTAGTTTTATAAATATAAGCAGATTTGTTTTTGTTGTTTACAGAGTTTCTTTCAACCGCTTCTGACAGACGCTCATTTATATAATCATTTAGATCTTTTTGGGCATCTTTTTCAGATCCATTGTTCCGCGACCACCAATCTTTTAAATCATTGTAATGTTTTTTTATGTTTGTAGGAGTCGGTATCCTTTGGTATTTATAGCCCCGAACAGCTCTAAATATGAATATGACAGCAGTGACTAAGCTAATAGTTGAAAATAGTGCAAAAGCTGAAAAGAGATAAGTTGGAATATCTTTCGCGAAGGGGAACTTCTGAAAAAGAGTTACTAAGGCGCCACCGAGTAAGGTTGCCACTGCAATTGGGATATTAAGGGCAGAAGTAAGATGAGACCTATGATTCCACTCAAATTCATACTGGTCTTTGTATATTTTAGAGTCCATTGCTACTCCGCGAGCATAGCGCTAAGAACCAGCGGCGCGGCTTTTTCGCGTCCGCTGAATGCTTTTGTTGGGCGATATATCGCCTGAATACATTGACAATAGATATTTGCCACCTCAGCCGTGGTTTGATCCTTAAGTCGCGTTTCATTTTCATTTATATTTTCCAGAATCTGGACACTCATACCAACTGCGTTTATTCTTTCTAAAATGGTCACATAATCTTTCGCTTGGGCCATTGTGGCTTTATATAGCACCAAAAAGGTTCCACCGATAAAGCTCACAAGCACTCCAGATCCAGTGGTTAAAAGAGATGCATTGAAAAGCATTGAATCTTGGAAGGCTTTATAGACACCGATGCCAATTAATGAAAAACCAGCAGTCATGACGAGTAGGGTAAGCCAGAAAATGGATCTGACTTGAGATAAGTAACGATTTAAGTAGCTTTCCAACTTAACCCGAGCTAATTCCCAGGCGGCTTGGGTTTCTCTTGGATTTTCCTGTACCCTTCGTTCAACTTCCTCAATCTTTCTTTCGCGGAGGACATATTCCTTTGATCGTTGGAATACAACAACAATAAATCCAATAACAGCACCAAATATTATGATAGCTGCGCCTATACGCTTACCAACTTCTGATTCTGGTGAGCGCGAAAGGACGTCTTTTGACAAGAACGCAACTATAGAACCTATCGCCACTAGAACAGCAGAAAATACTATTGCCATTCGAACTTTTTTACCACCTTCGCGCCAGGCTACAAGCAAATCTTTCACTATTTCAAAAATCGACGAAGTCATGATTTTATCCTACGCCCAACATTGATATTCAATAGACGTCTTGTTAACAACTCTAATAAGGACAAAAGACTGCCAATTAGAACATACCATTGAATTTGAGGACTCACTCTAAAGCTGAAAATATGGATTACAGATACATTGAGAATATCGTACGAAAATCGGACTGATTAATACTGCCGATAGCATACCAATATCACACAAAATGTCAAATTACAGATACCTTGCCACTATCCAAACAAAAATAAGATACAGAATTGGTGGCGATCATCTTAGATTTTCGGCAAAAGTTCACTTCAGACCTTTGGCCTTCTCAATAAGAGCGTGTCTGAAAAATAATCTTGCAAAAAACTCCGTAAACTACGATACCCAGCGGGTTTGTGGAAACAAAACCAAAAAAATAGAGCTGGGTGTGTGTCATGAGAAGCGGATATCCTACAGATCTGATGAATAATGAATGGTCGGTTATTCAACGCTATTTTCCAAGGCCCAAAAAACAAGGCAGACCGCCAAAGCATGCAAAAAGAATGATGGTTAACGCCATTTTGTATATTTTACGGGCAGGATGTGCGTGGCGGCTGCTTCCAAACGATTTTCCGCCACACAAGACAGTCTATCATTATTTTTGGTTGTGGAGAAAGCAGGGGCTTTGGAAAAAAATCCATGACAAACTGCGGCAACGTACAAGGATCAAAGCAGGCAGGGAACTTGAGCCAAGTGCCGGTATCATTGATAGCCAATTTGTCAAAACAACTGATATGGCAGGCGACAAGGGTTATGATGGCGGCAAGAAAATCAAAGGCCGAAGGCGTCATATAATGGTGGATGTTTTGGGCCTGATCATTGTTGTTTCAGTCACGGCTGCCAGTGTCCAAGAGCGCAACGAAGCCAGGAAAATGTTAGAATCTATCAAGAACTGGATGCCAAGGTTTGAACTGATATGGGCCGACAGCGGGTACCGGCAATCCCACTCACTGGCTAATTTTATGCTCAATAACCTTACCATTGCTGCCTATGACCACTTCAATCTTATAGCCTTTGCCTCTTGGCATTTTCGGCCCTTCCCAATATCGCCGTTTGCCTTTGAAATCATAGCTTAAAAAAAGTTGCGGTTGGGAAGTGGCGCCGGGCCATAATTTTGTGTTTTCTGTTGCACCTGCTGGTATTGTATATAATTCTGTTTTATCTCCTCCTGAGGTTACTCTAACATATTCCAACTGGTTACCAGAATTATAGTCTGCATAACTTACTTTGACTTTAACTTTAACAGTACCAGAAGGGCCACAAGATATAACAGACATCAAACATAAAACCGCCGAAAACGGTATGATTAATTTTCTGAGCTTTGAAAATAATTCAGAATACATGGGCTAATTATTTGGAAAAGGTTTTATTTCAATTTTATCGCAATTAAGCACCAAGGATTTAAGTTTTGAAGCTGTTACATTATTGGGATTTGTTTTATAAAGATCAATGCCCATTTTAACCGCCACTCGATCAGAAACAGCATCCCAGGCACGCAATCCTTGAGCACCGGGATCTTTTTTAGGAAGTTTACCAGCCACTATATTTGACCCTATCTGCTCTAAACCAGCGCCATCAAGCAGAACAGATTCCGAAAATCCTGAAGCGCAGCCCACATAGCCATAATGAATATTAGACCAAACATCGTAATAATAAACCCGGTCGCCATAAAGGTGGTAATGCTGCTCGTCATCGGTACGGGGATGAAACTGTTTTGCAATAATCGGTTTATGATCCCAATCGCCATCTTGCATGACTTTGTATGTCCATATGGCC
>JAAERL010000541.1 GCA_024230435.1 Desulfobacteraceae bacterium | reverse complement strand
GTCTTTTTGGTGGGCGACGCTTACGTGGCATGCGCGAGGCCTCAAGTGGATGGCATGAATTCTGGAAATCAGCCGTGGGAAGGTGTACCATGGCGTTTATTAGGCGTCTTTGGCGGCCCTGTTCGACGCCTTTCATCGTGGAAATAAACTTACCTGCGTTGTAAACGTTCTGTCGATGATGGTTTCTTATCGCCCGCTTGGGCATCGTCAAAAGCCTCTTCATTTGTTGTGGTAGTATCGATCGGCCCACTTTTGATGTTTGCGGTATGTTTGCCTGTACCGGCCTTGTTCTGAGGTGATGTGCTCATCTCATGGTCGCCATCTTGACATTGATCGGCGGCGGTGTCAGCAGTATATTTTTTGTCGCTTCCCGAGCCTAAAGATACGTTGTTTGATACCTCAGGGAGGGCGGACATGGCAGCAGCCGGATAGTTACTTAACGAGAATACCCGCTTCGCAGCTTCGGCGATACGTGCATCTGACGAGTGCAGCAATTTTGATGCGATGTCTTCTTGACTGGATATCATGATAATAATAACATAGGAGTATTTCTATTGCCGGCCCGACTGTTATTTTTATGGTGCTTCGCCTCCAGCGTCGCTGAGCAAACAATCATGCCCTGGTTGATTTGTGTTTTTGTGGTGCTGCTCCCTGCTGCTGCTGAAAAAGTTCTTTTTTTCATCTTGTGCTT
>JAAERL010000540.1 GCA_024230435.1 Desulfobacteraceae bacterium | reverse complement strand
TAATAATTGTTGGACGGTGCATGTGCCAATTGTCATGGACGATGCCTGTATTATTTGCGAGGGCCCCTGCCCGAGCTTTGATGAGAAGGATCAGCCTTCTTTAAAGAAGTGTCTTCAGCGAAGCGTCTTAATGCGTCCGTGCCAACTGTCTGGATGAGGCTGATAAAAAGAAAGTGTATTCAGCGAAGCGTTGGATTTCAGATGTACCAACAACTAACTTTCTGCACACTGATCGTCATGAAGTGTTTTTTGCGAGGGCCCCTGCCCGAGCACCGTTTATCAATTCTTGATTTTGACGATAAATTCGATGATTGCAATAATGGCACCAATCGATTTAACTTCAAGAGAGCTTTCGATTGGTGGTCATATTGTCAATTTTGATCAATTTTGACATTATTTGTGAAAATCTGGCTGCGGCTGTGGATTTGGTGGGGCTATGCGGAATCTAGACCCGTTTTTAACCTGATCGATCTGTGAAAAGTAAGTCGTCCAATCAGGCTCATTATACGCCTAATCGATAGAGCTCGATGAGACTTTTCCAAAACGACACTCATTGCCTTCATTAGACGAGTAGTAGAGAAGATACAGCCGTTATTGTCATTGGATTGCTGCGCTTCAAGCCGCTTGAGCTGAGAAGGTGGTGCCGGATGCTTCAAAAATAGTGTCTTAGTATCAAGATGCCCATCTCAAAAATCCGCCATCCTATGTAAAAACAATGCGGAGTGGC
>JAAERL010000539.1 GCA_024230435.1 Desulfobacteraceae bacterium | reverse complement strand
TTTATAGCGTATATCTAACTTAAAACTAATGCGTCGATCTACTGTTCTTAGTCGTCCACACACCACCACTGCTGCGGTTCTTATATTATGCCAAACAGAAAAGCGTGCCACCCAACGGACGGAACGAGAAAGGCTTTTCAGCGTTCACGGCTCGAAATTTTTTCACCGAGTTTGATTTTTTTTCACAAACATGCCGACGCTATCATACCACCGGATAAGATGGTTGCACAGCATGTCTATTAACAACCAATTACTACCAAAATATGCCCTCTAGACCCGTTTTCAACGCCGAATCCAACGGTGTTATCAGAGATCCGATATTTAAAGTATCCACAGACGTATCGGCCGTTACATAATAGGCATCATTTCTTACATTTGACATAATCGATAAATGCCTTTCATGTCTAAAGTTGCAGTGGGCGCAACGGCAAATTGGTTTGTAGGGGCGAGCAATGTCATATTTAGGAGCGGTGGAAGATGTATGGGGTTAATTCAGTGTCTATATAAGCGTCACATCGAGTCTATGGGTCAATTTATACGAAGATTTCTGATGCTATTTACATCCGAAAAGAGATGGTAGAAACGACATAAAACACAATAACAACACATCATATTCAGTAGAGGCATCGTCACTTATATGATAATGAACAATCTTTAGCTGGTTTAGTGTATAATGTCAGAATAACTACATCTATCGGCTGACTGGATGATTTTTTGTTATATGACAATCACATCAGCAGTTGCTCACAGAGTGTTTGTGTATAGAATGAGTTCTGCATCGTAGCACCGGGACCATCAGACCCACAATATCGATAGTAATCTATTGTGGACCTTTGGCGGCGGCTGAATCAAAAGATAGATTACTAACAATACCTTTCAACATACTCCCATATAATATTATGAGATTCTAGTAATTGACATAAAACTCCTTTGGTAGCACATATCGCAGGTTATAATAAAGCCGAGTCGTAGTATCAATCATAGTAATACTTAGAAGGAGTTGTTAATGATCTAGTGCGAGTATGTTGACCAAATTTCATATAAATGAGCATCTTTGATCATGCCCGACATATGTAGATTTTCATGCCTGTGCTGCACACCCATAAATCATCAAAACTACTTCAAATTCGACATTTCCGCTAACAGAATCGGAATCAGCATGAAAAAATGCTCTAGTGGGTGTCTTGATTATGTCGGTTAAGGGCAGATGGCTTCAATATTACCATGGTTGCGATGGGTTGCCAGAGGACATCGAGCGGCAGGTTGTGAAAATCAAACTCGGCGAAAAAAATTTCGGCCGTGAAATCTGAAAAGCCTTTCTCGGTTCGTCCGTTGGGTGGCACGCTTTTGTGTTTAGCATAATACATAGTAACTCTCCTTGTAACAACAG
>JAAERL010000538.1 GCA_024230435.1 Desulfobacteraceae bacterium | reverse complement strand
GTCTTTTTTCCCGTCTTGTGCGTTATGCCAAAGGTGCGAATACGTTAAGTATGCAAACTGATCAGCAAAACTTTGGCGCGCCTTGAATACGAAAAAAAATCGAAGCTCAATCTGGTATATTCTTTTCCGCCAATCGCCTAACATGTTGAATTCAAGTGTTTTGCAGTTAGCATTCGACCTGATAATTTGCACTAATGCGTGCCCGGACCATATCAAGGCTGTATGCTTTTTGGACGATACCCTTGTTTTGTTTACGCTCCATCAGGACGAATGGAAACTCATCAAAGGCATGGAATCAAACTTGCGGTCCTTAACGAGTGTTGACATTAAATATTATAAACCAGATTTGCATTTAATTGAAGGGCAACTCAATGCGGGACAAATTTTGTTAGAAATCCATCACACTCCGGAGCACTGGCCCGGAGCCGTAACCGCCTACTGGCCCTGATAAAAAAGCCCCCATGAACTGTCTGCCACCATGTTTGACATGGAGACGGTTTTACGTTTTACACAGACGGCGAGTACGCTATGTCCACACATTCGCAAGGTTCTGAGCCCGACATCAATTAAGATAATAACTAAAACACCAGTTAAGATACCAATCAAGACACCAATCAGGTAAAACAGCACGCCATTTCGCTTAAGCTCTAAAAAAACCTATGAAAACATCCGCACAATAAGTATAAAGGGTGTGGGATATAAAAAATCATATTCTCAGGATAACAAAAAAATAGTTTTATTATCAGATTTCTGGACTCACCTGATAGCGCTGCTATGCCAGTATAACACCGGTTGCTATCATTGATTAAAGGGAAAAAAAATGAATCATCTCAAAACACAATTAGCCGAATATTGTCAACACTGTAAAAGTATGCAAAATTTGAAAGGCAATTTTTCAAACAGAGAACAAAAAACTTCGGACGGTGGGACAAGGACAATTATTACAGTGAGTTACCATTGTGAATGCTGTCACAACTTTATATGTTCAGAGGAATACGAACAAAACAGCCAATTAATGTTTTAATCAAAAATTTAAATCGGGAATTGCCAGCACTTCATCTCTTTGGACGATCAATACCTGTAAAGCAATCCACGTGACCTACTTTTTCATGCCTTCCAAAAGCAAAATGACCAGACTGTAGAGAGTTGACATCTTCATCGGCGCTGAGCCGGGCACACGAATAGGTGTGTCCGGAAGATTTTCTTCGGATCTTATGAATAACTATGTGAAATAGTGATTACTTTTTGATCCTGCAAACCGGCTTTTGTGTGATTTGGCGGTATTGTCTTCTCATTATTATTTATTGCTCCACCTTATCGTCAAAGACATATCCCACTGATCGCAGACTTTTGAAATAAACTGGTTTTTTAGGATTTTTTTCAAAATACTTGCGAATACGCACGATAAAATTATCCACGGTGCGAGTGGTTGTCCGTCCAGTGTAGCTCCATCCGATTTCCAGGAGTTTACCCCGGCTAAGAGGTTTGCCACGGTTGGAGATAAACAGCTTCAACAATTTAATCTCTTGCTCGGTCAACCGAACGGTCTTGCCGTTTGCACATTGGGCCGTGGAGGTTGAAAAATCAATACGGTTATCGCCAAACTCAAAGGTTTGCGGCGCCGCCGGCATAAGCTTATCTTTGCCCTTTGACCAGTCGCCACGAAGAAGTAATCGCTCCACGCGAAGTAAAAATTCATCCAGGTGAAAGGGTTTGGACAAATAATCATCCACGCCAAAAGCCAATCCTTCAATTTTGTCATCGATATCCGCTTTGGCGGAAAGGATCAGAATGGGAAGCCGCTCGTCTTCCAGACGGATATTACGCAGTACAGACATCCCATCGATGCCCGGAAGCATGATATCCAGGACAATTAAGTCCGGATGTATTTCCTTCCATTGCCGCAACCCTGAAGCACCGTCGGACGCGATGTGCACATCGTAGCCTTTCATCTTTAAATTCAATTGCAGTCCTTCGGCAATATGCCGGTCATCTTCGATGACCAGGATCTGTTTGGTTGATTTTTCTTTCATGAATTACCTCTTTTAAATGCAATCAGCTATCCACTATTTTTGTGTTTATCGGGAAATAGACACATTGGGCTGATTGCACTATTTTCAGACGATTTGTTTTCCGCCAATCGCCTAATCATCCCTTTTTTAAAAGGGGCAGGATCAATATAAAAACAGCTCCTTGATCCGGCCCCTTGCTGTAGGCGCTTATCCGGCCTCTGTGTATTTTGGCGATGCTCTGAGCCAGAAAAAGCCCAATGCCGCTGCCTTTTGCCGTCATGTCATCTGATGATCCAATTTGGTAAAATTTTTTAAAAATCTTTCTTCTTTCACTTTTTTGAAATCCAATTCCATTGTCCTTAAATAAAATTTGCAGCCTTCCGGTCTTTTGCCGCAAGAAGATTTTAATTGTTGGTGTTTCCGATGTATTGTATTTGATGGCATTTGTCATTAGATTCATCATCAACATTTCAAACAATGACGAATTCATCCGCAAAAGCAGTGGTTGTTTTAAATTGTTCAACACGTTGATACGGCAATTGACAAATAGGTGACGGTTTTTTATCAAAAATCGCTCAATCAGCTTCAAAGGGTCCAACCATATAAATTCAGCCGCGTACCCCTTGCCTTCTATCCTGGCCAGATCCAGAATACGCGAAACGTTATCCGACAACCGCTTTACATCCAAAAGCATATAACCGATGTATTTGAGCTGATTTTCGCGGTCCAATTCATACTTTTGAAACGTCTCAAGGTAAAGACTCAAAGATGCCACCGGTGTTTTTAATTCATGGGTAAAATTATTGATAAAATTTCGCTGAAGCCGATAAAGCTGCACCATTTTCTGGCTGTACGCAAAAATGATGAACATGCCCAAAAGAATGGTTCCCACCAGTATCGATAACACCAGGATAACCACCCACGTCTGAGCTGTCAGAATCTGTCCCGATGGCAGATTAAACCGGTTGACAACCTTGTTCAGACCTTCGCTGGCTTCAATATACCAATAAATATAAAGAATCAGGGACGTGCCCAAGGCTAAAATCGAAACGACGAAAATGAAAATGGGATGAAAAAACCACTTTGACCGGTCCATTGCGCCCTTCTTTTGTAAAACTAATGTAAAAACCTAAAGTTATATTGTTTTTTACCTATTATCTTATCTATGTAATTACACTCTACAGTAAATATGATGCAACCATATATAAAAGCGAGAGTATAAAATGACCAATCACCCCGTACATCCTATGAAAAAGCGTGCCAGAGTTCTTTTAACCAGCGTATTCGGCCCCTATGCCCAGGATGACGAATACGGCAGCCGTAAAATCAATCCCATGGAATTGTACCAGAATCAAGTCACCCGTTTTCAAGGCCCTTTTTCGCTGCGCATGTTTCATCGCAGCTTCGGGTTGATGTTGATTCAAATCAACCTTGATGCGCCCTGCTCTCTGCTTGATTTTCCATCCCTTGACCGATTTATCCGGGAAATAAGGGAAAATACCTATGATGTGGTCGGAATCGGCTCGATCATCCCCAATATCGGTAAAGTCATACAAATGTGCAAACTGATACGCTCCCATCTTCCAAATGCATCTATTGTCATTGGCGGGCACGTGACAAATAAGGAAAATATTGACCGCCTGGTGGATGCGGATCATATCGTCAAAGGCGATGGCGTTGCCTGGTTTAGAAAGTATCTCGGCCAGGACACGTCCGCACCCGTTCATCATCCCATGGCCTATTCGGCTTACGGCATGCGGATTTTGGGCATTACCCCGCCTGACAAACCCGGCGATACGGCCGCGATTCTCATCCCCTCCGTGGGGTGTCCGGTGGGATGTAACTTTTGTTCCACCTCCGCCCTGTTTGGCGGCAAGGGATCGTTTATCAACTTTTATGAAACCGGCGATGCTTTGTTTGAAGTCATGTGCCGCCTCGAAAAGCAGTTGAACGTCCAGTCATTTTTTATCATGGATGAAAATTTCCTGCTGCATCGGAAACGGGCCTTGCGCTTGCTGGAACTCATGCAAGCCAATCAAAAAAGCTGGATGATGTACGTTTTCAGTTCCGCCAGGGCTTTAAAATCCTACACCATTGAACAGCTTGTAGGGCTCGGTGTTTCATGGATCTGGATGGGACTTGAAGGCAAAAAGAGCCAATATGTTAAACTAAACAATGTAGATACCCATGAACTGGTGCGCACCTTACAATCCCACGGCATCCGTATACTGGGATCTTCCATTATCGGACTGGAAAACCACAGCCCCGAAAACATGGAACAAATTATCGAAGACGCCATCGGGTATAAAACCGATTTCCACCAATTTATGCTCTATACCCCCAACGCCGGGACCCCATTGTACGAAAAACACAAGGTTGACGGAACCCTTTTAGACGAATCTGAATTTTCACCTGCAGATGCTCATGGGCAATATCGTTTTAATTACCGCCACCGGCACATCAAAAACGGACAGGAAGAACAATTTTTACACAGAGCCTTCCAGCGTGATTTTGAAGTCAACGGCCCCAGCCTGGCAAGATTGATCCGTACCCAGCTCGCCGGTTGGAAAAAGTATCGGCATCATTCCGACCCACGTATCCGCAAGCGTTTTGAATTTGAGGCAAAACCACTGGCTACGGCTTATGCAGGGGCAGTTTGGGCAATGCGGCAATGGTACCGCAAAGATGCAAAAATGGCCGGACAGATGGATGTGCTATTAAAAGACCTTTATAAAGCGTTTGGGGTAAAATCACGCTTGATTGCCCCTTTAGCGGGCCGCTTTCTCCATATCACCGTGAAGCGGGAACAGCGCCGCCTGGCAAACGGTTATTCATATGAGCCCGAAACATTTTACGAGAAAAATCCGGCCGCAATAGCCCTTGAAAAAACGGTTTGCAAAGCCCAAACCACCACGGCCGTACAGGCGCGATGGGTAAAGTGTAAAATTCAGAGCGCAGCAAACGTGTAAGAGAAAATTAAGGTTTTTTTATCAAAGAATATAACATATTGCGCCTGGATTTTTTCCGCCAATCGCCTAAGCAATATTTGGATTTAACATAAAAATGTCAACAAATGGATGCTTTACAGCCGTAAACGTTATTGATTGCGTGTTGCAACAGCAACAACAAATAATTACTTACTTTCAGCGTAAAACATGCTATCGTTTTTTATGTTCAGCAATTTTTGGCTCCAATTGGCAAAAATTGTTATTATTACTGAAGGAAAAACTCATTTTCAAAATGTGACATCCTCCAGTTTAACACAAAGACATTCTATCGAAAGGAGGATGTTCTCATGGCAGAAGGCACTGTAAAATGGTTTAACAACAAAAAAGGCTTCGGCTTTATTGAACAGGAAAACGGACCGGATGTATTTGTTCATCATTCAGCAATAAATACAAACGGTTTCAAAAGTCTCGATGAAGGTGACAAAGTTTCCTTTCAAGTTAAAGAAGGCCCCAAAGGACCCGCTGCTGAGAATGTGAGTGTATTATAAGCACACAAGATCATTAAAAACAAAGGGCGCTCCTTTTCTGAAAAAGGGGCGCCCTTTTGTTTGTCATGACACCTGCTTTGCCATAACACTTTGGCTCTAAGTTTTTATCCTTGCGCTTTGGGTTGAGCAATGATCGTAAATTTCGCCATCACCCAACCAAAAGAGTTATCAGGCAACTTTACATAATGCCAACCGTCGGCCGTCGATTCAATGATCAGGATGTCTCCCATACGCAGTTGCCTGGTTACCGGGTGTCTTTTTCCCGGACCTGAGCGGACATTGAGAAACGCAACGTTAACGGCAATTCTCATTCCACTCAAATCATGACTTTCCGGTTCGGCCTCATCTACAATCACTGCTTCAGGCATCGGCACAACTTTGTACCCATTCGGCACTTTTTCATAATACACGTCGTTATGGGTGTAATACATCATGGCCCCTATGGTCAGTGTTACCGCCGCCACGGGAATTGCATGCACAACGGCGCCTATTGGAGCAGCGACCACTAAATAATGGTCTGGACCGGGCCTGTAAAAAATCCCTTCCAGATAAAAAAACTTTTTGGGACCGACATGAACGATCCGATGTCCGTGGGGAATCACTCTTACTTTATGCCCTGGATAAAAATGCACGCCTTTCGGCCCAGGCCCTTTCTTTGGGGGATTATGAGGACGCGGGCCAGGATGACGGTGATCATTGGCCACACTTAGCGGTGGAGCCACACACGACGCCATAAATACCGCCATTGAAAACAACACAACCAACAGCTTCAATTTTTTCAACAAACTTAACACCATATCAGAATCCTCCTTAAAACATGGAATCCTATTTAAATTAGGTTTCCCCCCCTAGCGCCTCACCATCGGTGATTACATATTCATCAGCGCAAATGCACTTAAAACCTAACGTTGCAAAGCAAAAACGCCATCATTTACTGGCAGCAACAGTACCATAAAACGATTCATGATCACAAACACAATAAAATTAAAATTTTGTCATGTAAGATGCGAATATAAATAAATATAAATTATATCTTTTTCTTAGTTTCCAGATGCAACCTCGCCAAATTCTCCAGAGTGCGCACTTGCAGCTTGAGCTTGCCAGACGCGGCCTCCCATCGATTTACCGTGGCAACGCAAACGCTGAGCCTTAAGGCAAACTCTTCAACGGTCAACTTTAATTTTTTGCGCATTCCGCCCACCGATTTTCCACTGGGACGCAGTTTTGGTAAATCTATAGCAGCAATCTTAGCAGCAGTCTTAGCAGCAGTCTTAGCAGCAGTCTTAGCAGAAGTCTTAGCAGAAGTCTTGACGGGCGTGCGCCTGGCTGGAACGGTTTGCGCAGTTTTGGATTTACGCACTTTTGCGGCCGCGGATTTTTTTTGCTTCCCGGCAGGTTTGCCGCGCCTTGGCCTTGCAACTTGTGTATCCCTTTTGGACTTTGCGGGCTGCTTGGCGGTCTGCTTTCCAGCTTCATCGTCAAGATCAAGATCGATTCCAAAGATATCACTGAGCTGGTCATTGGCCAACAGGTCAGCGGATACAATCTCGTCTTGAGCCGGTAGAGCCATTTGCTCACTAATCAAGTCCTGGGCATCCACATTGCGTAACACAAACAAAAGCTCCGGATTTTCATCGAGCCGGTTACCAATACCGTACAGCACAGCGGCAACATGTTTGCACATATTGGCCCAGTCGGGACAATCACAGTCAAGCTCAATCTCTCCGGGCTGGGGGAATAAACCGTTCTTGCGGTTGGTGACAATGTCCATTACTTTATCCGAAAACTGCCCCTGCAGCAGTTCAAGCATGGAGCCGATCTGCCCGGTGCATGCTTTTTTGATGGCTTTCCATTTTTCAGCTTTCAATTTTTTGATCCGGATGGACACGTTATATAATGAACTGCCGCTGACAAAAGCATTGATTTGTCCCGGTTTTACTTCAAGATGACACACAGAGCCGTTGCGCACATAAGTTCTTCCACGAGGTAAACGATTGGAGTAATCTGAAAAGGATTCAAGATGATCGCACCACCCCTTGCCCCAAAAACTGCGGGCAATCATGCGCCCCTGAATTTCGACAGGATTGATTTGTTTTCCCTTTTTTTTGAGTTTTTCAATCTTTTTTTGGGCTTTGGCGCGTCTTTCAGCCACTGGCACATATCTTCCCCAATACATGATATTTTCTCCTAATTTATAAAGCTGCCCTGGTTACATCCAGGCTGACCATGCGTATCAATTCTTCATCCGGCAGTTCCACAATGTTAACTTCCTTATCATTGGAAAGTAAATCCTCGGCCAACTGCCGCTTTTCGTTAATCAGGGCATCAATACGTTCCTCGATGGTTCCCTGAGTGATAAATTTATGGACCAGCACGTTGCGTTTCTGGCCGATACGAAAAGCGCGGTCCGTGGCCTGATTTTCAACGGCGGGATTCCACCAGCGGTCAAAATGAACCACATGGGCGGCAGCCGTTAAATTCAGCCCCGTTCCACCAGCTTTTAATGAAAGAATAAAAAAAGGCGGTCCATCATCGCCCTGGAATTGATCCACAATTGTTTTTCGTTTTTTTACGCTTGTTCCACCATGCAGACAAAGCCCCTTGCGTCCGAAAACCCCAGCCAGATAGTCCTCCAGTGGATCGATAATTTCGCGGAATTGGGTGAAGATTAAAACTTTCTGCTGACGCTCGGCCAGTTCCTGGCAAATTTCTCCAAGGCGAAGAAATTTTCCGCTGTGTGATGGTGTGTATTCGCCATCACCTGTAAACTGACTGGGGTGATTGCAGATCTGTTTCAATCGCATCAGAGTTTGAAGCACCAATCCGCGGCGACGAATGCCTTCGGCATCCTCACCGGCGAGTGCTGCGGCCAAAGACCGGACAGCATGCTGATAAAGCTTTACCTGGGGCTTGCTCAGGGGGCAATAACGTGAGGTTTCCGTTTTTTCCGGCAAGTCAGCGATAATGCTGCGGTCCGTTTTTAACCGGCGCAACAGGTAAGGCCCCACCAGCTTGCGCAACGGGGCATAACGGTTACTGCTGCGCTCTTCTAAATTTTTAATAAAAGATTTAAATACGGTGGTTGAGCCTAAAAGTCCCGGATTGATAAAATCAAACAGCGACCACAAATCACCCAGCCGGTTTTCCACTGGTGTTCCAGTCAAAGCGATACGCGCATGGGCAAAGAGTCTTTTTACAGCCTTTGTCTGACGGGCGCCGGGATTTTTAATGGCCTGGGCTTCATCCAGAATCAAAAGCCGCCATTGCTGGTCCTCAAGCCAATTCTGCCGGGTCACCATCGAATAGGTAGTAACCGCCAAATCTACATCTTTGAGATAACCGGCGGGAGATTGGGCGATTTTAACCAGTGTGGGCCGGTCTGTTTCGGCCTGGTGGAGAAACAGCAGTTTCAATTCAGGTGCAAACCGGGTCGCCTCGTTTCGCCAATTGCCCAATAAAGACGCAGGCAGAATCAAAAGGGAAGGCAAATGTTTGCCCCGTGGTTTAGACTTGCGAATGGAAAGCAAAAGCGCAAGCACCTGTATGGTTTTACCCAGCCCCATGTCATCAGCCAGGCATGCCCCCAGGCCCAATTCCGTCAGCAAATGCAACCAGCCGACTCCCTGATGCTGGTAAGGACGAAGCGTAGCCTGCAAACCGTTGCCGGAAGCCACTGGGTCCAGCTTGCCCGGGTCACGCAACCGCGCTAAGATTTCACGAATGCCTTCGCCTGCGGTAACATTTACCCAGGAACGCGCTTTTTCGGCCTGATCTTCATGTTTCAAGTCCACGGAGGCGCCGGCCAGCAGGCGCATTCCCTCGATAAAGGAAATCCCCTCATCACCGGCGTGATCTTTGAGTTGCTCCCAGTGTTCAATGGCCTCTTGCAGTCTTTGCCGGTCCACCTCGACCCATTGTCCTTTTATGAAGACCAGCCCATCTTCGCTATTGAGCAACTGCGCCAGTTCCTCCGGCGACAAAGTCTGATCACCCAAGGCCACGGACATCTTGAAGTCAAGCAGGGCATCCACGCCAAAGTTTTTCTTCTTTTTTTCACCGATAGTCACAGACACCTGCGCCCGCGGACGTTTTTTCCACCAATTGGGCAACCTGACGGACAAACCGCTGTCCTCAAGGCCTTGTACGCTTTTCAAAAAAAGATAAGCCTGTCCGCAGGACCATATCAGGGGTTGATAAATTTTGCCGGAACTTACAAGGTTGCGCACCCAGCCGCAAGTGTCTGCCGCCTGCTGAATCGGTTCGAGCAAATTGATCAGTTCAGCGCGTTTGCGGGCTCCTGCATACTGTTCCAGGGCTTTGTGCAAAGGCAAATGCTTTAATTTCCCATCGGCGCCAAAGCCCGTTGTATAGGTCGCCATAAAAGCAAATGGGCGCGTCTCATCATTTTTGTTTTCAGCAAGATGAAAACATACGCGGCCGACCTGACACCACTTGTCTGCCCATTGTTTTAAAAAATCGCTTAACCCCTCATGCTGATCGACCTGCTCATGCACCCACAGGTCCAGGGCCTGCCAGATTTGATCAAGAACCGGCCCTGAAAGATATTCTCCACCCGGCATGGGCGCAGCGGTCACCACAAGCTCTTCACGCTCAAGCTCCGGCAGTTCATCGATTTGAAAATTTTGGACAGACTGGCAGATATGACATAAACGCGTAAGATACCGCCAGGCGAACTCCTGCCAATACCGCAGTGTGGGCGCATCATTGGCCTTGACCTTTTGCGCCGCAAGCTCAAACAATCCTTGCCGCCAATCAACCTGAAATGCTTTGTATATTGAAGAAAACCGCCCTGATCCGGCTTTGCCTTCAAGACGAAGAAGGCCATTGGGCGTAAGACGTATTTGCATTTTTGACTAACCCTGCTATTAACATTGAATCAACTTAAAATTTACAAAACCAAGGGTAAGCAGCTATCATGTAAATCAAACAGAGTAAACCCGTAATAGGCCATACCTTTGAAAATTACTTGCCATTAACATGAACTGTGATATTGGCATGTTTTGAAACGTACGAATTGTGCAGTCTTGTGCGCACGGCATCCGGTTTTAAAACCGAATCGCTAATTTGATTTCGATACCTTTTTTATGGAGCCGCCATGGAGAACAGCGATCTGTTTTTTAAAAATAACCGCCTGAATTTTTTCAGCGTGTTAACAGGCAGATACAGGGAAATCGCCGTTTCCTGCATCAGAAACCTTTACCTGAGGCTAAACGGGCCTGAAGCCGACTACGGTTATCATCTTAGCCGCAAAGATGTCATTGATATTTTAGCGGAAAGCATACGCATAACCCCTGCGATCGAGGATGGGCAAAACGATGAAGCCGATACCGGCGGCTCCATACATGAACGTGCCAACAGGATGCTCAGACGATTGAAAGAAACTGGTTGGATCGAACACTACATGGACGCCGGAAACATGCAAACCGCTTACCGGTTAACCAGCTACGGCAGGCAATTCGCTTCGCCATTTGCCCAACAGCATTCCGAAATCATTACCAATACACAGCATACGCGCAGCACATTATCTCACCTGCAAAGTTTTGTCTCCAAACTGAAACAGAACATCCTATCGGTTGACGACCTGATGATCGCGGCCAAACTATCGGGTGAAATCATTTGCGATTTCAATGAAATCATAGAGGAAATCGTCGAGCAAAGGCGCGAGCTGATCGCATCTGCGGACCAGGAAGCCCGCATCGCCAAGCAAGCCGGGGAAAATTTTTTCGAATTTCTGGAAAAACGCATCGCGCCGGACATTTCCGTACGTTTTTCCCAGGATTCGGCAGAACGTTATAAAAGCGAAATCATCGATCTGCTGGATATCATCCGGGGCCAGCCTGATTCGGTAAAAGCAAAAATTGAAGCCAGGTTGCGTTTGCATTATCCAAACCTCAAAAAAGGCAATCGGCCCTCTATCCTGCTTTGGGCCATTGAATTGATCGAGCAACGGCTAACCGCCGCTTGCGATGTAAAAATGCCGGAATTGCGATTGGAGACTAAAAACTTTATCAAACGCGCCCAGGTATTGATTAAACACCTGGCAAGCCTTGCGTTTGGTGAAATTGAAAACAATTCGATTTTTTCGCTTGTCAAACGCCTTTCCGGGCTTGATCAGAACCAGATCCGTACTGTTTTGGAAGACCCGCGCAGCCGCCATTGCCGGCTTTGTGTGGAAATGGTCAACCCAGACCGTGTGAGACCTTTAAAGCAAAGAGTAAAACGTAAAATCGAAACGGTTTTGGAAGACCAGATTCCCATTTGCCCCGAAGAGCAGCGCCGCGCTTATATCCGGCAAGAGCTGGCCTTTGCGTTTCGGATTGAAACATCCAGTGTCAGTGATTTTGTCGTCAACCAGCTCGCCGAATCCCGCCGCATCGAAGCCAGGCAATTTCAGATCGACAATGCAGCCGCCCTGCTCGGAGCCCTGCACGCACCTATGGCCGGCAGTATTAGCGCAAGCGGCCAAAACAGGTTCAGGGTCCGGTCAGAAAAAGGAGAAGTAAAAAATGACTACTACACCGGCAGTAATTTCAGCATTGAATTTATAGATCCTTTAACCGGAGAACAACGCAATGATCGTCGAAAAACTTAGCCAGGAATTGAACAACCGCAATTTATCCCTGATTGATTTCAAAACCGTGGTTCATCGCCTGCTGGAAAAACAAGTGATCTACCGCCGCGAAAGCAATACCGAATCTGAGATTTATGATTTATTTATCCGCATGGATGACCTTGTTAATGACTACTTGGCGGTGATCGGCGTCCGTGTTATCGCCAACCGGGAAATGAGCTTTGTTATCGCCTATCCGCCCGGCAGCGATATTCCAGGCGAACCCGGACAAGAAAACGGGCAAAGCGCCTTGCAAAGAAGAATTCTGGGCGATGAAGCCGGTTTGATGATCACCTTGCGCCTGCTTTATGAAGAAAAAATCCGCGAAGGCGGCATCCACGAAAACGGCTGCGTCTACGTCCCCTTGGAAACCGTATTCACACGGTTTTTAAGTATCACCAAAAGAGAAATGCCCTCGCGCGAACTTGAGCGCAGATCCTTGTTCACTACACTCAAGCAGTTACGGATCATTGAATACACCGATCTTGAAAACCCCGAACAATGGGTTGGCATCCGTGAAATCATCCTGCATTTCACCTTAGACGGCGTAGTTCAGGCTCTTAATCAATTGGACATCATGGAAACGGATACCGCAAAGCTTACAGACGCTGAAGATGGCGCCATTGATACGGCAAGCCTAGACGGACAAGACAAGGAAGAACTATGAAACTGCACTCAATAGGGCTGTTGAATTGGGCAAATCTGGAAAACAAAAACTATGCTTTCAGAACAACCACTCTCATTACAGGTGATTCCGGCGCCGGTAAAACTACCTTGCTTGATGCCATCCAGACCATCTTGACCGGCGCGACTTCGGGTTTGTTTCAATACAACCCAGGCCAGCAGGAAACGACACAGAAAAGCAGGACCAAGCTGAGCAGAACCCTTGCCTCCTATATTCTGGGGTGCGATGATGGTTACTATTCACGCCCCAACGGCGCACACGGGTATATCATCAGCAACTGGAGACCGGAAGACAACGAAAGATCCGAGCCTTTTACCGCTGTGATCGGCGTTAGCGCCTATCTTGACAAAGCGGGCAGCGCCCGGACAGCAAAAGAGGAAGAAATTTTATTAGGTGTTGTGCGCAACACCGAACTGCTGGTGGAAAATTTTCAAAAAACCGATCCGGATACCGGCAAAAAGTATGTCATTCCCATTGTTGAAATTGGTCAACATTTCAAAGATACCCACCCGGAATTAACCTTTGAAGCCGCCAGAGGCAAAGAGGATTATCTTTGCAGACTTTACGGGGCCTTTCGCGGCAAAAACAGCGTTGGCAAATACGAAGCGCGAAACGCCGCCAAAGCGGTGGCCAAATTCATGGTTTACAAGCCATTGAAAAACCTGGATGAATTTGTACGCCAGGAAATTCTCGAGCCCCAGGATCTCACAGACGCCATCCGCCAGGTCTCCAGCATGATGCGCAGCATTAACAGTATGGAGCAGGAGGCCAACAGCATTGAAAACGGCATCCGGCTATTGAAAAAAACGGATAAAGAGATACGCGGCTTTATTCGAAACGCAATTGTCGAACAACTGGCCAAATACGAACGATTTGACCGAAAGGTATCCCGGATGGACGATATCCGGATTGAGACCGAAAAAGAGCTCAAAGACTCTATTCGCAAGCTGGATCGGCTCAAGCAGGAAGAAATCAACCTGACCGGCTCTATCGGCCAGGTTTCCGAGCGATTGCAAACCCTGGAAATCAAACGCCAGGGATTCAATGTGCTGGTGCGCAAGGAACAATTGGAAAAAGAACTTGTCCGGCATGCATCCCAATGGAAACAGCACACAAATCAACTTCTGACCGCCAATCTATCGCGTAGCCGGAACCGGCAAAGGGCTGTCAAACTTGAGCAGGCCCTGAAACAGGATCAGAGCTGGTTAAGCGCCCTGCAAGCAAGAAAATGTAAAGAACTTCTCAACAACCTGATAAAAAAAGATCCCTGGGATGTTCTGCCCCTTGAGCAGATGTTGAATGAAAAACAGCACGAGGCGCTCAATGAGTGCTCCGAGCAAGCCTGTGATATTGAAAACACCCACAATACACTGGTTAACGAACTTTATGCCCAAAGTGAATTTTTTACCAAAATCTTTTTCCAATCCCAGGCCGCCATCAACACGTTACTGGAAAAACAGGCCCGGCTCGAACAGCAAATCCGTCAATTGGAAAACGCCAATCAAGTATCCTACCCTGCATCGGTTCAAAAGGCTATAAGTGTCATTGCCAACCGCTACCCCAAAGCCGATCCGCGGGTGCTCTGTGATCATATTGAAGTTAGTAACGCCCAGTGGCAGGTTGCCATCGAGAGCCTTCTGGGCAAAAACAGGTTTCTGATTCTGGTTGCCCCTGATTACGAAGCTCGCGCAGTCAAGCTGCTTGAAAACCAGGGCTTGCACAAAAGCGCCATCGTTCAGGGTAAAAAAGCCTCAGCCGATGCCCGTCGCTGCAATTTGGCCAAAAATTCCATTTTCAACCTGATGCGCTTTAGCCACCATCTGGCGGAAAGCTACTTTAAGGCCGGTTACGGGTCAGTTCTGCAAATTGAAAATGTGGAGCAATTACGTTCGGTGCGCCGCGGGCTGATTAAAGACGGCACGGCCAGCGCCAATTACAAAATGTTTATCGAACGCATCGCCGAATCCGACCTTGTATTCGGGTCCGAGGCCCGCCGCCGTGCCTTAGACGCCAAAAAAGAGCAATTCAATCAACTCAGGCAGCACTACGGGCAAGAGCTTGCCAAATTCGATGCCATTAAAATCTGGTATGAATCCGCCGCCCAAATGACGGTTCTGGATTTATCCGGCCGGTTCACGGATGTTGTGCATACTGGCAATGCCTGGCTGGACACGAAGCGCCAGCTTGATGATCTTGATTTGAGCAAATGTGAACAAATTGAAACCCAAATCGGGCAAGCCCGGAAAAACAAAGACGGCCTAAATGCGTCTTTGAAAAAAGTTCATCAGGATATCGGCTCCTATGGCGCGAAAATAGAAAACCTGAACGAGAGCACGCGCGGGCTTTGTGTTAAAAAAAATGAAATCCTGGACAAGCGCCGGGAAATTGAAACTTTGTTGAAACAGTTTGCCGCAAAATGGCCGGAATTAAACATCGCCAGTGCGTTTAAAAAGATCGAAGAAAATCGTTCCGAAGCCGAACCTGTACATCACTATGAGGGCGTTAATTTCGGCGCGGGGTTAAATGATCATGCAAGCGCCATGGAATCCGCGATGAAAGAATTCAACCTGATGAACATTCGCGGCCGTGCCATCAATTACGCCGGGTTTGTAGAACAAAACCTGATCCGGGAACAAGATCCTGCAAATCGCCTCGCATGCTTCGACGCAGCTTGCGATATGGCCCAGGAAATTGACTTGGTGCTGAATTTTCTCAACAACGATATCCTGGCCAGCCACAAGGAAAAATTATCGGACATCACCCGGCAGTTCAACACTACCTTTGTATCACATATTTGTCATAGCCTTTACAACGCCATCCGGGACGGTAAGACCAAGCTGGAAACATTCAACAGAAAACTGCGCAACCATGTTTTCGGAGAAGAACATTACCGCTTCGAATATAGTTGGATACCGGAATATCTTGAGTATGCCAATTTTTTCAAGGAAGCCAACTTGTTAAACACCGACGAAGAATTGAATATTTTTGGGCGAACTACACTTTCAAAAAAAAGCCGGAGAATTTTTGAGCAGATTCGGGCCAAGCTGCTTGATGACGACATCGAACGTTCGGTTCAAGATTTAAAACGTATTGCCGACTATCGCAACTATCGCAGCTACGACATTAAAAAATGTCTTCCCGACCGGCAGATTTCCCTGAAAGACTACGGCACAGGTTCCGGTGGCCAAATGGAAACCCCCAGCTATGTTATCCGTTCTGCGGGTCTTGCTTCGGCACTACGGTTTGAAGAAGGCTTTAGCCACCTGCGCACGGTGCTCATCGATGAATCCTTTAGCAAAATGGATGAGCAGCGCTGCAGCGCCGTTTTAGATTACCTGGCAAACACTTTAGGATTGCAAATACTGTTCGTCGTACCCAATAAAAGCGCAGGCTCACTGCATGAGCATGTCAACCAGCTTATTCAGGTCACCAAACTAGCATCGGCCAAAAAACGCGGCGAACTCAACACCAGTGTCATGGTAACGTCCAACATTTTAAAACAAGAGCAGGTCAGCCAGCTATGGAGCAACGAGCGCGTCACTATCGTTCAAAAGGCACAGCAGTTGAACTTTCTTGATCTTCTGGATAACAAGGAAAAAGAAACCGCCGATGGGCAAATGCAGACCAATTGATGGATATTCCAACCCAACAATAACCTATATTTAGACCTTGGAGTGACAATGGGCTATTATTCTTTCTTTTCGAAGCAGGCCAGAAAACCCTCTGGTTTATTTGGCCGTTTTTTTATGTCTCACCTTTTTGAAAAAGGCAACGCCGAGTTAAACGCACTTGTGTATGAGAACTTATCCATCAGATCCGGCGATCATGCATTAGAGATTGGTTTTGGTACCGGAAAACTAATCCAGACGATAGCCGGCCAACTGGATAAGGGCGCCATAGAAGGCATCGATTTTTCAAAAACCATGGTTAAAATCGCTAAAAAGAAAAACCGGAAGCATTTGCGCAGCGGAAAGGTCAGATTCCACCTGAACGACTTTAATCAAGCATCTTTTGCTGACAACTGCTTTGACAAAATCTTTACCGTAAATACACTCTATTTTTGGCAAAATCCCAAAACGGCGATTTCCCGGATACACCGTATTTTAAAACCAGGCGGCAAAGTGGTGATTGGCTTTATTGAAAAAAAAGATCTGGAAAAAATGCCGTTAAGCAAAGATGTATTTCAATATTATACGTTGCAAAATGTAACTGAACTTCTATCTGTTCATGGTTCTATGAAGAATACCCAAATTTTTTCAAAAAAAGTAAATTCACGCACCTGCTATTGTGCTGTAGCTGAGAAATAATATTGTTCACCACATTTTAAGGCGATTTATATAACTTACCGGAATTGCTGTAACTAATTCCACTGGAGGTCAATTGCAGCCTGCAATCCATAATTGTTGTAACAAGCCGATTTGCATTTTGCGCTGTATAAGATTATAAATTTCAACAAATGGGAAAATGGCCCATCACCGAATACTGTATTATTGCCATCCGGGTCATTAAGAAACGTATTATAATTTAAAAAAATATTAATGGTGCCATGCCAATCGCCCCTAAAATACTGGATGCCATTGAACATGTGGCCGAAACGGCGGGAAAGCTTAATCAATTTGGTTTTTCCGGTAAGGTTGTGGACCGGATTCAGAATTTGGCGGCGGTTGTCACTTACCGCCGGTTTGCCGGACCAAACCGTTTACCGTTAATTGGTTTGATTGGTTGTGCCGGGGCCGGCAAATCCACGCTTTTTAACAGTTTTTGCGGCGATACCATCAGCGCCACCGGATGGCGGGTGCATAATACCAGGGGCCCGGTGCTTTTTATGTCTGAAACATACCTGGCCGAGCTGAAAATTCTGGAGCAGCGGCACGGCAGGTTGCTTATGCCGTCTATCGAGCGGATCAACGACGTGCTGCCGGCCGATGAACAAACCTGCGGCGAACCCGGAAGACTGCAGATCATTGCGGCACACGAGTCCCGGAACCGGACTAACACGTTCGGCCTGTTGGATTTGCCCGACATCAATTCCGCACCAGCCATTGACGAACGGCTTGTTGCACTGGATGCGATGCCCTGGCTGGACTATGTTGTTTTTGTGGTGGATGATGAAACCGTTTACCACCGGGTTTACGAAAAAACTGTTCATCTAGCCAACGAGATAGAGCAATCGCGTTGCTGTGTCATGGTGAATCGCGGCCGTGACGGTATTGATCCGGAACACCCGGACTGGCTGAGAACCCAGGCATTTTTCGGCGTGGATAAAATCCATGTCCTGCCGGATCTTCGGCAAAAATCCGGCTATGGTAATGAGCCCGGCTTTATTGCATTAAAAAAAGAACTGACTGAATACACCACAGACGGCCCGAACCGCCCAATATTTCAAAAAATCTCCAAGTTGGCCGGAAATTTATGCCGGGAAAATCTGAAACGGCAAAAACACGCCGCAGCTTTAGACAAATCCATTAACCAGTCTATCCGCACAACACTTAGCAGGCAACAGCCGCTGCCCCTGAACCGCATCCTTGCAGGCGACACGTTGCATACCCTGAATCATTTGGGGTTAAAGCGGTTTGCGCTGAGCAATTTACTCTACTTTTTCAAACGTGTGGCATCCACCGGAGCTTTAACTAACAGTATACGCCTTCTTTTTGGCAACCGCAGGGATCAAGTTCTAGGCCATTTGCTTCAAATCGACCGGCATAAATTGATCAGGCAGGTCACAAAACAGGTTCAAAATCACAGTCAGCATCTTACGGGCGTTATTCGCCGGAGCCGTGAATTTGACTTTTTAAAGCAAGTGAATACCAATGCCGGATCAGGTGCGGGTTTCGATGATCTTTTCAGCTCAGAACCGGATCTGTCACCCTTTATCACCGAAATTGAAAACATCGCTAATGATTTTGAAACTACCTGCCGCGAGTTGTTAAGCTCGGATTCGGTAGCCAAGGTGATTGAAAATGATCCCATGGCAATCCTTTTACTGTTGGGGGCATTAACGGCGGATGTGTTTGTGGTGCCCGGTTTTGGAAGTTGGCTGCTGGTTCCCTCGGTTTTGAAATATCTGCCCATGGGCAAATTTGAAAGCGCTAAAAAAAACTTTCAACGCGCCATACAAAACCTTATCCGCAAGCAAATATTTTCTTCAGTAAAAAAAATACAGTCATTTTACTATCAAAACATTCTGAGCCAAACCGATCCGCTTTGGAAGGCCTTGGAAATATGCAGCCAACATGCCACATAACCTGGAAAATGCGATGTCTATAGAAACACTACGACAGAGGCTAAAAGAATTAAACCGGCAAATCGCCGCCGGGATAAAAAAAAGCGAAGTAAATTTAACCCGGCAAAACGGCCGGGCTGAAGCCGATTCGCTTTTTCTTTATGCAATTGTGGGCGGCAAGGATGTAGGCAAAACCTCCATCATCAATCATTTGGCGGACGCCACCATCTCCAAAGACTCCACCATTGTTGATGAAGGTACGCGGGTAACGGTCGCCTATTGCCACCTTAAAGATCTTGGCGCTTTGCAAGACAGGCTTGGAAAGCTTTCCAATAACCGGGTCATCTTTGCTACCCATGACCGCAGTGAACTGCAAAATGTTGTTCTGATGGATATGCCGGACTATGACAGCCGTTTTATATCTCATTTGGCGGATGTGAAACAACTGACGCCATACCTTCAGGGGCTGATCTGGGTAATTACTCCACGCAAATATGGCGATGACGAATTTTTACAACAGCTGGCCGGTATTGCTCAAAGCCATGAAAATTATTTTATTATCGTTAACAAAATGGACCAGATTGGGGCCAAGGCGCCCCTGGAAACAGTCCGCAGGGAAGTCTTCCGGTTTATTTCCAACGAATGCGCCAAACGCGGAATCCGTGAACCAAAGATGGATCGCATTTTCCTGTTATCAGCGATAGAGCCTGAAAAATATGAATTCAAGCAAATGCACAAACGCCTGATCCGCCCACATACGGCCCAGGAAATCGCGCAGGCCAAAATCAACAATTTAAAAGCGGAGTTTCAACAAAACCTCAAACGCATCAATGAGGCTTATCATCTGGATCATCATCTGGACCAGATGGACCGCGCACTGGATTTTATCAATAAACGGATAAGTGAACAATTCAGCGAATCCTACCTGGTAACCGTTAGCAGGCGCCTTGGGGTGCAACAAAGCGTTCAGCGGCGGATTTGCAAAGCTGTATTTTCCCAACGGGTAAAAAGCTGGCCTATTTTACGAACTTTGTTTTATCCTCTCACCGGTATCATCTCAGCCTTGGCAGGCAAGCTCAGTTTTCAATCTTCTATGGATCAGGACACACAAGGACCCCAGGATATGCTGCGCTACAAAGGCAAATCCGCGGTTTCCTATCTTTTCAAAATCCGCGACGGCCTGCTTTCAAAATTCCCGGACCTTTCGCAGATAGCGGGCCAGGAACCGGACTATAACCAAGGCATAACTCAAAGTTTCACGGATCTTTTAAAAGAGTATGAACAACGGATTACAGATGCGCTCATCATTGCCAAAGCCCGGCCGGGATTTTTAAAGCGCGGGCTGATTTACCTTCCCCTGGTGTGGTTTCCTTTTTTGCAGCCTTTATTGATCAGGATAAACACGCTGGATTGGCCGGCATCGGCATCGGCCCCGGCCAATATCAAAACATTGACGGTTTTTCTTATTTCCCTGCTGGGTTCAGGTTCTCTATTGACCAGCCTTGCTTTTTTGGGACTGTTTTACAGTCTTTTATTAATGATTATGTATACACGGGTGGCCAAAGCGGTCCAAAAGCAAGGATATACCCATATTCAGGACTTATGGTACGCTAAATTTCTATCTTCACTGGAAACAATGCTGACACAGCCATTAATGGATCAACGGGCTATGCTGGCAGAACAAAAAACTCAATTAGCTCAAATCGAAAAGGAGCTAAAAAACGCCGTCGCCTCCAATTAAGGCGATTGGCGGAAAAGAATATTCCGCTATTGCGCCGGATTTTAATTCGTTTTCAAGGCTCACAGCCGTTCACCAGTAGCCGAAACTCGGGTTCAAAGACTGGCCGTGCCCCCCTCTGGAAAAGACGATTTTTTAAACCCCCTGAAAATTACCTGATTTATTCTTTATGCCCAGGCGCTGTTTAGCAAAAGCCTGTGCATACCGGATATTGAAAATAACACTAAATGATATTGACATTACGATCCAATGTCCCTATGAGTCTGATTTTTTGTTTTAGTTAAAAATGACTGTTCATTCTCACATTATTTTATTTGAAAAGGAGCTTGACAATGAATGGCGTGAATCTTTCTATCAAAAAATTTATCACTGAGCAGACTGAAAAGCGGCTAAACGGATTTTCTAATACAGCGATTCAGAAAGACGCAGTTATCCCTATTATTACAGTATGCATGGAGCCGGGCAGCGGCGGACACCTGATTGCCTTTGAAATTGCCAAACGGCTTAATGTGAAGCTTTATGACAAAAAAATTCTGGTCCCCATGGCCCATAGCGCAAATCTAAGCAGCTCAAAGCTTGAAGAGATTGAAAAAGAAAGGCCCGCAGGAGTCCAGGATTTTATCAGCGCCCTGATAGACAGGGATTATATTTATACGGGCGATTACCTGCGCCACTTGAAAGAGGCCGTTGAAATTATCGGCAGAATCGGCAAAGGCGTCATTTTGGGCCGCGGGGCCAATTTTATTTTACCCGCCAAGGGCAGATTCAGCATCCGCGTTGTTGCCCCCATGGATATCAGAACTAAAAATGTATCCTTCAAATACGGCATTAGCCTTGAAGAGGCCAGGAAAAAGATTAGGCGCCGCGAAAAAAGACGAAAGGCGTTTATCAAAGAATCCTTTCACGAAAATATAGAAGATACCAGCCATTATGATTTAATCATCAATACGGGCCGGATGGATCTTCAAACGAGCGTCGAATGCGCCATTGGCGCCGCCATTGGCGCCCAGGTGAACAAATCCTTTGAAAAAGAAACAATCCACATTCTAAAAAACAATAGGTAAAAGTAAGCGAACATCATGAAATTAATCGGAATACTCATTGCTCTGGCAATATGGCCTTCTATTGTCTTAGCATCTGAAACTGCAGTGTCTGGAACCGCAAATTTTGTCTCCACCGGGTATGGCTATCTGGGAATAGTGATCTTTGTTATGGCTTATTCTCTGGTTCCTCTTGAAAATAAATTACATTTAAGAAAAAGCAAACCGGTGATTCTGGCCGCTGGACTGATTTGGATTTTGGTTGCCCTGGCTTTTAAAAGCATCGGCGATACACACACGGCCCACGAGGCGATCAAGCACAGCCTTTTGGAATACGCAGAGCTGTTTCTTTTTCTTTTGGCTGCCATGACGTACATTAATGCTCTTGAAGAACGTAATGTATTCCAGAGATTACGGACCCTTCTCGTCTCCAGGGGCTACTCTTTGAGAAAAATATTTTGGATCACAGGTATTTTGGCTTTCATAATTTCCCCTATTGCAGATAACCTGACCACAGCCTTGCTCATGGGAGCGGTAGTAATGGCCGTAGGCGGTGATAATAAAAAATTCATCACGGTTGCCTGTATCAATACTATCGTAGCCGCCAACGCAGGCGGTGCGTTTTCACCGTTTGGAGACATCACCACGCTCATGGTCTGGCAAAAAGGAAAAATTCAATTTAGTCAGTTTTTTTATATCTTTATTCCCTCTTTGCTCAATTGGCTTATCCCTGCGCTATTTATGAGCATGGCGGTAGAGAAGTCCACCCCGAAAGTTAGTGACGAAAAAATCACCATGAAAATTGGGGCAAATAAAATGATGTTGCTGTTTATAGTGACAATCTGCCTGGCGGTCTGCTTTCATAATTTTCTCCATCTTCCACCGGCAGCCGGTATGATGTTCGGGCTTGGGCTGTTGGGAATATTTTCATTTTACATTAAGCGAATAGAAGGGCGCGAAGAGCGCTACGACAGTATCCTTGGCCAACGGCCTTATGAGGGCCTTAACCCCTTATACACTTTAATTAAAATGGAAAAAGGATTGCCGAAGTTTATTCAATCTTACAGTGAACCGGCCTTTATGATTGACGACGACCATATCGTAACCCACTGGAACCCTGCTATGGAAAAACTTACCGGCGTCAAGGCAAAAGATGTCATCGGAACACGCAAACATTGGCAGCCGTTTTATCGTAAAGAGAGGTTGGTCCTTGCAGACCTTGTGCTTGAAAAATTTCCCAAAGACCAAATCGGAAAGTACTATAACGGCCGCCACAGAAAAGTGGCCGATGTGCAAGACGCTTATGAGGCGGCCGGTTTTTTTCCAAAGCTTTCGAATGAAGGCAAATGGCTCTTGATTTCCGCGGTCCCTGTCAAAGATAAATCAGGCAAAGTAACCGGTGTTGTAGAGACACTGCATGACTACACCGAACAAAAAACAAAATCCTCGCACTTTGATATCATGAAAAGAATCGCCCGTGCAGAATGGGACACCCTTTTGTTTTTTTACGGTGTCATTCTTTGTGTCGGCGGGCTGTCGCAACTCGGCTATCTGGGCATTCTATCGAATTCCCTTTATATCGGATTAGGGCAAACCGCGGCCAACAGCTTAGTGGGCGTTATCAGCGCAATTCTCGACAATATACCGGTAATGTTTGCCGTATTGACTATGGACCCTGTCATGTCTCTTGGTCAATGGTTGCTGGTAACCCTGACTGCCGGAACCGGCGGAAGCCTGCTGGCCATCGGTTCGGCTGCCGGTGTAGCCTTAATGGGCACTGCCAGGGGAACCTATACCTTTGGTGCACATTTGAAATGGACGCCTGTTATCGCTATTGGTTATGCGGTAAGCATTCTGTGTCATATGATACTCAATGCAAAATTATTTTAAAAGTGACTGCTCCCCCTCCTTCGCTGCGCGAAGCAAGGAGTCTTCTCGGCATGAAGGATAAAATTATCCGGTAAAGGGTATCTTGTAATCCGGTTCAGGCGGCGCAAGATACCCCCAAGGATCTTGGAAGCTGCAAATATAAACTTGCAAACATGCATTAGTTCTTATAGCATTATATCTATATACAAAATCCTTATGTAATCCTTTTGAGAGTCCTGAAAGTTTCAAATCCCCCCTTTCCTTTATTGTTCCTGGTTTGAATTCGTTTTCAAAGCGCGTCAATGTAGAACGCACTCATTGCCTGCGCCCATTGGCGCAACAAGGAAAACGAGCATTAAACAAGACGGGGGATGTGCAACTTTCAAGCCCCTCAAAACTCGATAATCGCTTACCGGTACTAACTTTGGAAACTGAAACCCAAAAAGCTTGTGAGGCGTATTTTGAGCATTGCACAACCACGCACAAGTCTGGCGGCCTGCCTCTTTACTTCCACGAAGCCTTAGAGCGCGTTAACGCTTGCATCCGGGGCAGTACGGATCTTCAAATCACTTTAGACAAAACAATTGCCGCAGTATATCATATATTCAAGTGCGAGCGGGCATGGCTATTATTTCCGTGTGAGCCTGATGCGCCATCATTTCGAGTTCCCATAGAGCATACGCACCCTGATTTTCCGGGTGCATGCGCACTCAATTGCGATATACCCATGACAGCGAATGTTACCGAATTTTGCCGGTCAGTCTTGAATTCGGATGTTCCGGTTGCTTTTTACGCAGATTCAAACCGGCGGGTATTGAACGCGTTGATCGAACGATTCGATGTCCTCTCGATCATGGTTATGAGCATTCGCCCGAAATTTGGAAAACCCTGGATGCTTGGCCTTCACCAGTGCTCTTATGCCAGAAAATGGACCGTTGAGGACAAAAGGCTATTCCAGGAAATTGGCTACCGCATCACAGATGCTTTAGATGTATTATTGATGTTTCGCGGCCTTAAAAAAAGGGAAAAAAATTACCGACTGCTGATTGAAAACCAGACCGATCTGATCATCAAGCTTGACCTTGAAGGAAGATTTCAATTCATAAGCCCGTCTTATTGCAAAATGTTCGGCAAACGGGAAAATGATTTACTTGGGAAAAAAGCATTACCCATGATCCACAAGAATGACCGGGCAAAGGCATTAAAGGTGGCCAAAAAACTTAGCTGCCCGCCATATACGGCATGCGCCGAACAAAAAACATTGACCAGGCAAGGATTAAAATGGCTTTCCTGGCTCTACAGCCCCGTATTCGATGAATATAACAAAGCCGCAGCCATCATCGCTGCGGGAACAGATATCACCCGGTATAAACAAGAGCAACAAGCCTTGCGGGAAAATCAAGTAAGGCTAAAATTAGCAGTACAGGGCGCAAGCCTTGGAATGTGGGATTGGGATATCAAAACCGGACATTTGACCTGCAATGACTTATTTGCGCAAATGATAGGATATCAACCGGATGAATTGATTCCCCATGCAGGTGCATGGCTTGATCTTATTCACCCGGAAGACAAGGATAAGATTTTTAAAACCTTATACCGTCATTTTAAAAATGAAACGTGCCAATACAGCGCACAATTGCGGCTGAAAACCAAATCCGGCGCCTGGTGCTGGGTGCACTGCCAGGGCCAAGTCCTTGAATGGGATGATGACAAAAAACCGGTAAGAATGGCCGGCACCCAGGTTGATATCACTAACAAAAAACTGAACGAAGAGCGGTTGCTGCGGGCCCATAGAATTGAATCCATTGGAAACCTGGCCGGTGGAATCGCCCATGATTTTAACAACATTTTATCCTCGATCATTGGATATGCCGAATTGTCCATAGATGAAGTTGAAAAAGAAACTGCGCTTGAAGATAATCTTCAAGAAATCTATACCGCCGGCAAACGAGCCAAAGATTTAGTCAAACAGATTTTAACGTTTGCCCGCCAATCCGCTGAGGAAAGACAAATTATTCAGGTAAGGGCCATTGCTAAAGAGGTGTTAAGGCTTATCCGGGCAACAACTCCGGCAAACATTGAACTCAGACAGGCACTGGAAAGCAATTCGCTGATCATGGCAAACGCTACCCAGATGCACCAGCTGATCATGAACCTTTGCACAAACGCGGTACAGGCCATGGAGAACACCGGCGGCATCCTGAGCATTTGCTTATCGGATGCCGAACTTGATGATCCTTTGCCCTTGTCCTTATCAGGCATAGCTCCCGGCGACTATATCAGATTAACCGTATCTGATACCGGACCCGGTATCGAACCGGATATTATCGAGTCTATTTTTGAACCTTATTTTACAACAAAAGGTATCGGGGAAGGCACGGGCATGGGCCTTGCCATGGTTCACGGCATTGTCGAAAGCTATAACGGCAAAATAACCGTCAATAGTAAAATTGGCGCCGGAACCGTTTTTTCAATCTATTTGCCGATTACCGAAGATTTTGATGGTTATCAGCTTAGCGAAACAAAGAAAGTTCATAGTGGCACCGAGCGTATCCTGGTAGTGGATGATGAATTGCCCATCGCCAAAATGATGCGTAAGATGCTGGAACAATTAGGTTATGCTGTAACTACTTCAAACGATTGCATAAAAGCCTACGAGCTTTTCAAATCCAGCCCGGACGACTTTGACCTGGTAATCACCGACATGACAATGCCTGGCATGACCGGCGATCTGCTGGCTGAACGATTCATTGAAATCAGGCCGGATATTCCGATAATCCTTTGCACGGGCTATCATAAAAAAATATCTAGTAAAAACGCCTCTCAAATCGGTGTAAAAGCGTTGACCTATAAGCCCGTACAAAAAACAAAACTATCCGAAATAATAAGAAAAGTAATAGATGAGATAAAAACCGTCTCTGACGAGTGCTCACCGGTGAAATAAGCAAATTTGACCCGGATTCAAGGCATGTGAAACATTTTACCACAGTCATCTGATTGATTTGCCGAGGATTGATTTGCCGGGGCTAAAATTTTTCAGCATAAAGAAAATATCGGGCAAATCGGCCGTTTCAGGTTGGCCCTAACAAAAATTACAGCCATTGATGGCTTTGATGTCAGGCAGTTAACGTCATTTTGCATTTCCAAGACCGGCGCAATACCCATACCCTTTGCTATTTGATTTTTACTGTAAAATAGGATCGTAGCTTTAGGACAGGCTCAATTGCATCGACAAACGTACGCGGATGGTATATTACCAGTTAAATTAATAATGCTTGGCGAAGATATGGCAAAAGCTAAACTGGACATTCTATATCCTTGCCCCGATACGATAAAAATCAATTTTTCAGGGCAATGGCAAACCGGACGACAGATACCGTCAAGACCGGATATTGAGAAACTGACTCAAGACGGCGCAATCCGAAAATTACAATTTGAAAGCAACGGGTTGACATTTTGGGACAGCTCTGTGGTGGTCTTTGTCTCAGGCATACTCAAACAGTGTGAACCTGCCGGTATTACTGTGGATCAGACTGGACTGCCTTCTGGAGCCAAGCGCCTATTGACCCTGGCTTCCGCAGTTGCGCCAAAAACCGGCGCCGATAAAAACAGCGACGCTGATCAATTCCTGGCCCGCATTGGCGATAAGGGTATACAGGTACACAGCTCAATTTTGATGACATTTGAATTCATAGGCGACCTGACATTATCATTTGGACGTCTTATAAGGGGCAAGGCCCACTTTCGAATGGCGGATGTTTATGAATTATTGCAGGAATGCGGTTGGAAAGCCTTGCCCATAGTATCTCTGATCAGCATATTGGTCGGTTTGATCTTGGCGTTCATGGGAGCTGTCCAACTTCGCTTGTTCGATGCCCAGATTTATGTTGCGGATCTGGTGGCGATCGGTATGGCCAGGGAGATGGCCCCTATCATGACCGGTGTCATCATTTCCGGGCGCACAGGAGCGGCATTCGCAGCCAATATCGGCACAATGCAAGTGAATGAAGAAGTTGATGCGCTCAAAACACTGGGATTGTCCCCGATAGATTACCTGGTATTGCCCAGGGTGCTTGTTCTGGTGCTGATGATGCCTTTGCTATGCCTTTATTCCGACCTTCTGGGCCTTGCCGGAGGCATGGCGGTCGGAATAGGCATGATGGATATTCCGTACATACAATACCTTGAACACACCAGGCAAGCAGTTGATATTACAGATTTTTCAATCGGACTGGTAAAAAGTGTGTTATTCGGTTTCATCGTGGCCTTGTCAGGATGCCTGCAGGGAATGTATTGTGGCCGAAGCGCCTCGGCGGTTGGATTGGCAACAACCTCCGCCGTTGTAATCGCAATTGTTTACATCGTCGTTGCCGATGGGCTGTTTGCCGTTATCACCAATATGATCGGAATCTGATGCATGGACTAATAAAACGGTCTCCTGACTTGTTAGGGTCTTAGAAGATGTCAATGTAGACGTTATTGGGCTTAGAATTTGGATTCGTTTTCAAGGCGCGTCAAAGGGTGCATACTTATTGCCTGTGCACATTGACGCAACACAGAAACCGAATTCAAGGACAAGCATAAGTGGTATATTCGCATCTTCCAAGACCCTTATAAAACACATGGCGCTTCCAATGCATAATAAAACGCAAACAAAAACAGTTCCACACATCACGGTCAGCAACCTGACCATGACCTATGGCGATTATGTTGTCATACGGGACCTGGATTTCACCATCAATCGAGGGGACGTGTTTGCTGTTATGGGAGGCAGCGGTTGTGGAAAAAGCACATTAATGCGAATCCTGATTGGTTTGAAATCACCTGCCAAGGGCAGCGTTCATTATCAAGATGTCAATTTCTGGGAAATGAGCGAGTCAGGACGCAATAAAATGATGCAGCGAATGGGAATCCTGTATCAAAGCGGTGCGCTTTGGAGCTCCTTGACCCTTGCCGAAAACGTTGCCCTTCCATTAGAACAATACACATGCCTGAGTAAAAACGGCATCCGTGAATTCGTCACATTGAAACTGGCGCTGGTAGGGCTGGCCGGATTTGAAAATTATTACCCGTCGGAAATATCCGGCGGCATGCGAAAACGCGCCGGTCTGGCGCGGGCAATGGCCCTTGACCCTGATGTGCTTTTCTTTGACGAGCCGTCCGCGGGATTAGACCCCATAAGCGCAAAGATGCTCGATGACCTGATCATTGAAATCAAAGAAAGCCTGGGTGCAACGATTGTTATTGTAACCCATGAGCTGCCGAGTATTTTCGCCATTGCAAACAACTCTATTTTTCTGGATACCGCCACACGTACAGCAGTGGCCGCTGGTGATCCTAAAAAAATGCTCAAAACCTCGAACAATCCCAACGTTATCCGCTTCCTGACACGCGGAGATAAAATCGCAAAGCAATGAGAACTTGAAACAATGAAAAAGGACACAAGCAAAACCATGATCGGCGCCTTCATATCCGGCGCCTTTGCATTAGCGATTGCCGGCGTTTTGATCTTCGGAGGCGGCAGGCTTTTTAAATCAACGAGCCAGTATGTAATATACTTTACCGGCTCTGTAAAAGGTTTGAGCCTGGGAGCCCCTGTTCAACTCAAAGGAGTAAACATCGGCACGGTTAAACAGATCAATCTGGTATTCAATCCGAAGAGCAATTCATTTCTCAATCAAGTAATTTTCGAAGTACAGCAAGGGCCGATAAAAATTGCCGGAGACTCCAATGGAGACAGCCCTCAACAAAAAGTTTTCACAACCGATACAGCCATTGATGACATGATTCACAGTGGTCTTCGCGCAAAATTGCAGATTCACAGCTTTGTGACCGGCCAATTGCTGGTAGCCCTTGACTTTTACCCGGATACGCAAGTCATTTTAAGAGGATTTGAGAATGATTACCGGGAACTGCCCACACTGCCATCGGATATGGAAGCATTGACAAAAACCCTGGATAAAATAGATTTCAAGGGTATCGTCGATTCAATCTCAAATGTCGCCAACGGCGTCGAGAAGCTGGCCACGTCTTCAGACCTGCATGAAATTGTCGCCACCGCCAACGATACGCTGAAAATGTATCGGCAACTGGCCTCAAAAATGTCAACCGAACTTACGGTCACGCTGGCTGATATCAGTCGATTGGTAAAAAAAGCAGATGAACATATTGCACCGCTGGCGACAAATATTAACGCCACAGCGGCCGGCATAAGAAAAACCCTGACCAATCTGGACAACCAAATTCAGCCCTTGCTGAAAAATCTCGATCAAACCGTTAGTTCGGCCAATGCCGCACTTGAGCACGCTGAATCCATGCTGAATAATTTTGATTACCTCTCGGATCAAGATTCGGCCCTTATTTACCGGATCAACGGTACCTTGGCAGAAGTAAAAAAAGCTGCCAGCGCCCTTTCAGTTCTTGCAGATTACCTGGGGCGCCACCCCGAAGCCATCCTGAAAGGCAAGTCATTACCCAAGGATGAAAATAAATGAAACTACGCATAGCACTCAAAGCCGTCATTGGTATTTATATTCTTCTTATCGCCGGATGCATGCAACTCGGATTATCGGATTCATCAAGAACAAAACTTTATTTGCTTTCAGCGACAGCCAAAACGGCTGATACGGACAGCGCAGCGGGATTGGCCCCGCAGATGAATCTGGGCATAGGTCCGGTGACCCTGCCCGAATACCTGAACCGGCCGCAAATGATCCGGCAGCGTAAAGGCAACAAAATCCATGCTAGCGATTTTCATCAATGGGCGGAGCCATTGCAGGAAAATATCACCCGCGTGATGGCTGAAAACCTGTCGAAATTGACCGGAGTAAAATTTGTGCATCCTTTTCCATGGCGCTCGTCTATCCCAATAGATACCAGGGTTATCGTGGACATCATGCAATTTGTTCAAGACTGGGATGGCCGTATCACACTCGCGGCCCATTGGAGTATCATAGACACCAAAAGCAAAAAAACTTTAAAAATACAACACTCAGCCATTACCGTAAAAACAGCAAATAACACTTACGATAAAATGGCAGCCGCTATGTCCCGGGCACTGGCGATGCTGTCCGGCGAAATCAGCGACTCACTGACACAAGTCTTGAACGCTGGTCCCCGAAAAGCAAATTAGCCACATTCACATAAAATCAAAAAATGGAAGAACTTTTCTTTAAAACTTAACGGCAGTTTTTTACAACCGTCAAAAGTACTATGCTGCGGTCACTAAAATTTATACGCTGGTTATTTATTTTCGAACACCTGATCAACACCTCATGGATCGAAGCTGTGGCGTTTCTGAAGCTCATTTACGATGTTTTTAACCGTGAATTTTGGACACAGTTGGTTCCTTTGAACTTCGGCTGCTCTGACGGTATTATCGCTGCCGGGTAACAAAACACGTAAAAATCTTGACTTAACCATGGGAAATAGACAGCTATGCAGGAACGGCGAGCAACTTGCGGTTTAGGCCGTGCCAATTGTCTACGGTACGGCAATTGTGTCCCTGTCCCCAAGTTTGCCGTTTTAAGGCGATTGGCGCAAAAGAATATACCTGATTGGGCTTCGATTTTTTTCCGTCTTGTGAGTTATGCCAACGGTGCGAATACGTTAAGTATGCAAACTGATCAGCAAAACTTTGGCGCGCCTTGAAGACGAAAAAAAATCTAAGCCCAATATGGTGTCTGTTAAGATGCTATATTTTTTTCCGCCAATCGCCTAAGCTATAGGAGAGCTACGTTACACTGGAATATATAGTCACCCTGGAATACTCCACACGTTCCAGGCACTGAGGCCGGTGATTAAACTTACCTGAGGGCAAGGGTAACTGTTGCCGGTAAAAACCCTTCGTAACATTGGCGAAGTGGATCACTCTCTTGTAAAGAGGGGGCGGAACTTGAGAGTATCCGCCAAAATTCAAAAAGGAAATCGAATTGGTTGCAAGTGTCAAAAATATGAGAGACAGACCGTTGATGCCTACAAATTGCCGAAAGATAATGAAAGATAAGGATGGTGACGGCTACTGATAAAAGTTCACGTCAATACAATGGAAGGCTTTTGATCTCTTTTAAGAAACTGGCTACGTCCACATCGTGGCATCCCACAGGAAAAGCTTCCTTTTATCCCGGATTTTTTGAGTATGTACGTAGGAAGTGGTCTTGACGTGGGGTCCACTTCAGAATAAATAGGGCTTCCAGAAATACAGATAATATGTTGTAATTTCAGTCTAAATGAGGCAAATATAAGGGTATGAAGTGCTTAAAAACCTGTAAAATCAATAAAAATATTTGCGCTTTTTACCAGAAAACTCATGCATAAACATAATTTAAAGCAGATGGAATTCGAAAATTTTAATCTTCCTTTTGAAGGTGTATAATTTTGCTGTTTACCGAATCCAATAGAGTCTCTATCACTGTTGTATTTGCAAATCACAAATTGTTAAGAAAAACCTAACTATGACTCAAAGTTCTAATTAACTGTGATTTAATTTAATTTGGAAGGCTATAAATATATGACGAAAATTGTATTTGCTTTAGGAATGCATCGGTCCGGAACCTCTGCTTTAATGGCTGGTTTGAATAAAATCGGTGTTGATATTGGACAAATTAATAATTTGTCCAATATTGAAAATGAAAAAGGATATTTTGAAAATTTTGAAATAACCAACTTCAATGATCGTTTATTGAATTATTTGGGCAGTTCCTGGGATAATCTGGCATTTGGTAAGCAGGTAGATTACACCTTAGAAAAATTTACTCAACCAATTGCTACAGCAAAATCGCTACTTGATAAATATTATTCGCAAAAAAAGATTTGGGGCCTAAAAGATCCAAGACTATGCTTTTTATTACCCTTTTGGCAACACGTTATTAAAAAATATCAATTAGGTGAAATATATTATGTTCATATATTCAGGAATCCATTGGAAGTTGCAGAATCACTACATAAAAATTTTGAGCAGAATCCTAAAGCAAATTTAGCAGGAAAATACAAGTCATATGCTTTGAAGTTGTGGCGTTCATATTATTTCCAGGCGTTAAGAAATGTTGATAATGATAGAAATATTGTTTTGTATTTTGAAGATATAATAAAAGATCCCAAATTTGAATTAAAAAGATGCGCCGATTTTTTAACACTTGAATATTGCGATCAGAAAGCAGAAGAATACAAAAATGATTTTTTGGATACAAAACTAAAACACCATAATTTTGATTACTTACAATTAGAGATGGATTTAAAAGATGAACCCCAAATTATAGAATTATTTAAAAGCTTAACAATTTTAAAGGCCGAAAAAGAGGTTAATAAAAATGCTATTGAACGAATAGTTTCAAAATTTGATGAAATGAAACATGTGTACGAATTTATGCATCCGATG
>JAAERL010000537.1 GCA_024230435.1 Desulfobacteraceae bacterium | reverse complement strand
CTATGACAAAAAAGACGCGCAAACAAGCTATTCTCTTGGAAATTATCAAGGCAAATTTTGGAGATTTATCTTGCCTGTACTACGTCACAAAGAAATTTTTTAGAAAGTTAGATATGAAAGAGGCGATTGATGATGAGTATGTAGGTATCGTACCTTACTGTATCGTAGATAATAGATAACATGCTACAGCACAGAAAAGAGGCGATCGACGATGGTGCACGGTCAAAACTTGACCGTCGCCTCGTGTCCACGCCCCTCCGTATTTGCGACTTCTTGGCCGTTGAGGTTGAGTAGTGGCTCAATCAAAAGCCCTGCTCTTCCTCTACGAACGCCAAGAACGTCGCTGCGCGGAACAGGGGGGGGTATTCGAAAACACCCTCTCCTAAGGCAATGTTTGCCACGCCATCGGCCAACATTGCCTTAGAGATGGTAGGTAATGATAAATTTCTAGTAAATTAAATTTAAATTTAAATTGTCAGTTTTTAGTTTAATACATGAACTAGGAATTTGTTGCTCCGTGTAGCAATATGTGGCCATTAAGTGCCCTTTTGGAGTGCTATAAAACTAACCCTGTTGTACTCAGCACTGAGG
>JAAERL010000536.1 GCA_024230435.1 Desulfobacteraceae bacterium | reverse complement strand
CAAGCGCTTGCTCTAGAGGCTCACATACAGCTTTTTTATTTTAAAAGCTATACGTCCTGGCGATGTGCTTGTGCGTTACCTATATAGGCAGGGATATATGTACGTGCAAATGCCTCCTCCACCACGCTTACCTACATGATATGGAGATCACCGGGTAACGCGGCAAGACTTTATACGGTTGAAAATCCTTTATTTTGGACTCCTCAGGATGCAAATGACCATTTAAGTTGGTTAGACTTATGAAATCAATCGGTCATTTGTTCCTTTACGTACTTATTATCGTCTTTCGACGTAGGTAAGGATACTTACCCATGCGCTTGCTATTTCGTAAGAAATGAACGATAGCTCACAAGGCGATGGGTTTTTATTGTCGATAGCACATTTGCGCTCGTCTTCGGATGGCCATTTCGCTCCTCGCAAGTATGATAGTTTGTGAGGTGACAATTGTGGTTATGATACTGGAGCATGGGCTCGTGCAGTATATATTTATTTGATTGCATTAATATAATTAAATGAATCAATTGTTTTACAGTGATATTTTTTATTTTAATTGCAGTATGATTTTTTTTTACTAGATTCCCTTACTTTACGTAGGGATCAATAGCTCTGCACAATATTGGCGCATGCTTTGGCACGGCCCAATCGATCCAATCGCCGCGGTGATTCCGCTTTGGTGTTGGTTGATTGTTGTATTTTTTTGTGCAGTGTTTATCACTGTATCACGGCGTTCATCGCTCGTTTTAAGAAACGGCGTTCATCGCACGTATCTCTTTTGTTTTTCGGCACAGCGTTCTTGCTTATCCCGAGACGGCGTCCATCGCTCGTCTCTTCGATTTGCGGGATGGCGTTCATCGCATTTCCCTTTTTGAATCGGCATCACGTTCGGCGGGACGGCGTTCATCGCGCGTCCTGTCCAAATT
>JAAERL010000535.1 GCA_024230435.1 Desulfobacteraceae bacterium | reverse complement strand
GATTTGGACCATAAAATTGCTGGTCTCCGGCTCAACCTCTTAGTTTTTGTGTCAACTTAGCTTTTTGAAAGCGATAAGTTTCAAACATGTGATGCTAGATCTCAGCCATCACCAAATGCCATGTCTCCGTGGCAATAAAAATATAAAATAAGACTGTACCTGTACTTCTGTTTGAAATCACGCGGCCAATCTGGGACCGCTAGTGATTCATACCCCCCATCACTACCTGGCATAGCGGGGTCAATGCTTGTTTCGCCATCGGCGCAACCAGCTAGTCTCTCCTCTCCCTTTGTTTTGATCCACCTTATTCAGGCAACATTGATTGTTATTGAACGGAGGTTCAAAAGCAATTTCGAATTCTAACCCCCAGTTATGACATCATCTATTATCTAGTGGTTGCCCTATTTTTCTGTGCCACCAGGCTGAATTGCTTGACAATTAGCCTTAGTTTGATTTGGACTGTCAATTGATTTAGTTCAATGCTGATCCTCAGCAATTATGCCGAGATTCTGCTTCTTCGTTATTCTCCATATTTATTTTGCTCATTTCCTCGCATTCTTTACTGTTTTCAAATTTTTCAACT
>JAAERL010000534.1 GCA_024230435.1 Desulfobacteraceae bacterium | reverse complement strand
CCCTCCCTTTCCCAGTGTCGGCGCGGCCTCCGCGCTGCTCCCCTACTGCGCCGGGCGACCGATCCCTGTCCGCGACGTGATCGCACGCCCCCCCAATGACACCAATTCACACGTGGACGCGTTCTGGTCGCGGCGATAATGATGTTGCTAGAGCAGGCGCGGCGAACTGGTCCGATTTGCGGCAATTTGCGGACGACGACGACGGCGGCGCGGAGGGCGATTTGCGGCGGACGATGACGGCGGCACGGAGGTCTGAAGCTGCTTGTTCTGTTTTCCGCGCACCAGTTCCCAAGACTGGAGGCATCAACTAGTTCCTACGTTAATGTTCTGTCCTACGTACATCAGAGGCTGATGAAAAAAAAGACCACTGCCAAATTTGGCCCAGATCCGTCTCTGAATTTGGGTCTTCGAGGTCACAGTGTGGTAAAAATCATAAGCGCTTCCAAATTCGGCATGAATACACGATCCATTACGACATGTCGAGGTGATAATCAGTACACCTTGTCTAGACTTTCCAAAATTATGTGACAAAATATGAATTATGTGACAAAATTTGAATTATGTGACAAAATTTAAATTATGTCATATAATTGAATACATTGAATTTTTTACGTAGTATAATCAACTCACAATAATTTTAAATAAATATTTTTAAAGAAAGAATGTATTTCAAATGTAGCATGAAAGGCCTCAACTTCAGTGTTATCGCATGCAATTTTGAATTATTGTGTGTATTATTATGCAAAATATGAAATGCAATAGAGATTCCAAAACTGCCAATGCATGTTCATGGCTGGAGTCTATCGATAAGCCCAGATGCATGGCAGGAGTTTCAGAGTAATTGAAATGCATTGCATTTATCCCCTTTTTCTGCCCAATAAAGAGGGGGT
>JAAERL010000533.1 GCA_024230435.1 Desulfobacteraceae bacterium | reverse complement strand
TGATTTTGAAACTGCGTTTGGATTTTCTCGTTCCTCATAAATACTGTCTTCGGATGATGACGATGACCTGTCAACGCTACTATCATCGTTGCATATCATCTTATTGTGATGCTGATGAAGAAAATTAGAGCATACGTTATTCTGATGATTACAAAATTTCTGGTGTTTACAGAATATATCGTCGAAGACCAGGCACCTCCCCGTTTCGTCAGAGTACAATCGTTGCTAGATGATTAGTGACGTAGAGAAAAAGGGTTGCTAAAAACCGTTATTGAATATGATGAAAAATCCGTTCAAAACTTGAAACGGGAGTCACACATTAACCCAACATTATTTAGTGGGATAAAATGTTTGTTTCATTCAATGGGTATACAATATTTACTAATTTTGTTGAATTAACGTGGATCATTAGGCGTTGCTTCTTTTCAAAACAATGGAACGGAAACGAATTAGAAAAGGCAAACGACTAGCGATGTGGAGCTACAAGGTTACAAACACACATAGATAAAAAAAAATATCTGAAATGGGCCGTTTGTTACGCTTCCCTCATACACTTCCGACAACAAATCTTTCGCAGATAAGAGAATACAAATATGTTCTTTTGTATCATATCGAAGAAACATTCATGTTCAAGATGAACCAGATTCAATGTGAAACACGAACCAAGTTAGTACAAGCAGAGATTGACGGTAACGAAAGATTTGAAACAGTAACGAAAAGTGATTTCGACGACATGATGGCAGAGTCAGAAGATATTGAAGACGTGGTTCATAGAAGAATTCAACAGAGAAGGATGTGGCACTCGTGGCATATGGTAAGTAATTTGATTTTCTAACTCACAGTTACATTTATGACAATGAATGCCTAATACACACCATATTTGATCGATATACACAGACAGAATTGGAAAAACATATCTGGGTAGAAGAAGAAAAACAGAAGATTGAAGACGAAGAAAAAACAAAGATTCAAGAAATTATCACGGAGAAAGAAGAAAAAATGTTCTTGTGGAAGTTGACCTACGAAAATGAAAACAGTGAAACTATGGTGACTGAAAACGCAACTAACGATGGCTCAATGAGCGATAGCGACTCATCAAGTGTTGAACTAAAAGCGAACATTGTTGATCTTTAGAATTAAAAAATAATAAAACTAGTAGGGACGTAAAACTTGTAGATGTTTGTGTATCAATTACCTCATAATGTGTTTTGAAATTTGAGGCACAGTTGTACTGTATAGATAAAAAACGCGGGACAAAAGAAAGCTATAACGGTAATCATTATTTAAGTCACGTATCAACGGAAATAATTATTGTGGTACAAAGCAAGTAAGTCACGTATCAACGGAAACAATTGTGGCGACACAGATCAAGCGTGTCGTGTAAAGCTATAGATGCAAATAATATGGGTATAGGAACTAAAAAATTAGCTCAACGAACGGATAGTTAAGCCATGAAGAGGTTGGACTAGTGGATGAACCGACTTAAAGCAAAATAAACAAAGAAATAATTCAACATCAACTCATAACACGAACATTACAATGGGAAAAAGTGGAAATCAGACAGCAAATGCTAGAGTGTACGCTAATCATAGTTCCAATCAAAAACGGTC
>JAAERL010000532.1 GCA_024230435.1 Desulfobacteraceae bacterium | reverse complement strand
CGTTTAAAAACAATGTGGTCAAAGGCAACGGCATAGTTACAACCGTCGTAGCTATGGTCGAAGACAAAAGCAGCAAGAGCAATAATCCTAAACACAAATATAAGGTGTTAAAGGTGTTGCTGGACAGCGGTTCCGATGGGGACCTGCTCTTTGTCCAGAAAGGAACAAGTAGTATTATACCGTTTAAGAAGCGGATATCCCCCCAAAAATGGAGGACATCCAACGGCACTTTTATGACCAGAAGTGTAGGCGATCTCGATTTGAAATTCCCAGAGTTCTCGAAATCTAAAACGGCCAGCTTTCAGCCCGACATCGTCGAGGTACCGAAAACAGCTGCCGCTCCTATATACGACTTGATTCTAGGCATCAAGAGTTTAGCCAATATTGGCGCAATTCTCGATTTCGCCAAGTCAACTGTAACTATAGATCAAGTTGAGTTGCCAATGAGAGCAAAAGGCCATTATGACATGAAATCCATAAGAGCCCAATGTAGGGATCTTTTGGAGCCTATTTCTATGCACAAGGCTACAAACCGTGCGCTCGAAATACTGGATGCCAAATATGAAAACGCCGATCTTCCAAAGATAATTACAGAAAACTGTAAACACCTAAGTGTGCGTCAACAAGAACAACTATTAAAGCTATTACTCGAATTCGAGGAGTTATTCGACGGCACTCTAGGTGACTGGAAAGCTAAACCGGT
>JAAERL010000531.1 GCA_024230435.1 Desulfobacteraceae bacterium | reverse complement strand
AGGTACGAAATGTAAACAGTCACAAAACGCCGATACAACACGAGTGTTGCAGACCGTAGGCTTTAACTGAACATACCAGAAAAAAAAGTCTGATGCCACGTCACATACGGTACTCAGTTAGCAATAATTTTATAAATCTGTTTTTACCGCTCAACGCACAAACACCGCGCATCCGTCCTCTCACCACAATGGCGGCCGCCGGCAACCTCGACCGCCGCAGTATGCTGCGAAGCAAAAAATGCCCCGTTACTGACAAAGGCCGAGATCCATTGACAAAATATTGTTTCGAACCACCCTGCGAGCCTTTGTCAGTAAAGACACCCATTGAGTGGGTGAACACCGCAGCCATTTGGCAATCGCAATATTTTTGACAGCATGAAACCTGCGGCATGATCAAATTGCTTGGTTGTTGCTCGAGGTGTGCGCTATTCAGCGGCATGATTGCGCCACAAGATTGTCCTTGGACAAAAATACAGTGGCTCTAAGAGATTAACCATTTCCACGAGTAGGATGGTTCGACAAAGCTGTTTGTCAGACTGTACTTTTTATGTTGCATTAATTTATATATCCGTATTAACTTGTATTCCTCTGCGTCGTCCACTTGCCATTCCTGCTTTGTGTT
>JAAERL010000530.1 GCA_024230435.1 Desulfobacteraceae bacterium | reverse complement strand
TGCGGAGACTGAGACCCCCAGCTTTGACAAGTATGTCCGGATTCAGTGGTGGAAATATCTCCACGATAATCATCCTGTAAGACGGAGTCACATCCGCAAGTTTCTGGATTTGAACCGATGCAAGCCTGAGCGGCCGCAGAATTCATGAGAAGATGTGGCAAGAGGAGGGCAAAGGCGGGTGATTTCATGATTGTGTTTGATATTGTGAGCGGTAGCGATAATGCAATAAGTAGCAATAGCAATACTACCTCCTAATATTATTGTGCCTGTGTCTGGAGTCTGGAACTGGCGGAGAGAATTAGATTCAATATGATTTGTTATTTTACCAAAACAAACCACTTTATTTTTATTTACCATAAGTAGATATTTCATCCCTGTTGGTGAATGCAAACGTGAATGATTTGAGAAACTGACCAAAAAGCAGACGACAAAAAAGCAGCCTTCGATCTAAACGCGTTCAAAAAGACAACTAGAAAACAACTGAAGACACATTGAACCAAAAAGGAGTCGCGGACGTGAACAAAAGTGTCACATTCATCTGTGGTCACTTTGGTAACGTAACGAAGAGGGAATCACAAAAAGTGATTACCTGTGTAATCTTTACACATTCACGCTCCTTCACGCACATAATTTTACATGA
>JAAERL010000529.1 GCA_024230435.1 Desulfobacteraceae bacterium | reverse complement strand
GTTTGACTCCTTTATCACTTTTGTTGTTATTTTAAGTGTTTATCCAAAATACTTATACAACATTTAGTGAAAAAAGTCATCACAAAATGCGCTTTTTTATATCATAACAGAGTGTTATATTCTCGGATGGACACTAGCTAAACGTAGCGGAATTCATGGCGACAGGTGCGAATCAGTGCAGAGCTTTTGCGCCTCAGCTTTACCATCTCCATCAGATCCATTCAAAAAAATAGTTGATAAATCATCCCAAGCTATAAAGCCCATCTACGTGATCATCCACGAAAGGATCGGCAAAATGGCAAGGCTCAGAATGGTCAATTTTCGGTTATCACAGGTGGTCATTTTTCAGTTGTCATTTCGATGAACCAGTGCCCAAAAGCGCTTACTGAACAAAAACCAAAAGAGATCAAACAATTTTTTATTCTGAAAATGTTTAAAAAAATTCGTTTAAAATATTGCTTTTTACATTTAATTTATACTTTAGATGATTAAAGTATACTTTCTTCTCACTTAACAATTTAATTTCATATCTATACTAGCAACCAGTACGAGCTGTTTTATCTGCAAAGGCAACAAACTAACGCGTGATTGTTTGTGGCGGCTAAAAATCCCTTTAGATTCAAAAATTGCAGCGTACGTACCACGGTTTCATCCAAATTAATTGGGTGGTAGTGTCATTAACTACCTTTTAAACATCATTAAGGATCTTGCAGGTTGCAAATACCCCGTTATTAAGTTTGATTCGAATTCGTTTTCAAGACGCGCCGATGAGTGCATACTCATTGTCTGTGTCCATTGGCACATCGCAAAAACCGAATTAAAAGACAAGCAAGAGCGGAAAATTTTCAACTTCCAAGACCAAAAAAAAGGAGTTCAATATGAAAAAAGCTGTTATTTCATTTTTATGTTTAATTACATTTTTCGGCTTGGCGTTAGTACAAACAACCTATGCTGATACTCGTATATTTTCTGAAAATACAGTAGTTTATGACAATGAAACAGTTCTTAGAGGGGAAAGTTGGACGATCGAAGAAGGCGTTACTGTTTCAATATATTATGGTGTTAAGATAGCATTTGAATCTGGAAGCAATTTTGACAATTCAGGCCACCTCATCATCGGAGGCATAATCAACAGCAACTTTGTCGGCACCACCATTAACAACTACGGCATCATTGACAATTACGGCTCCATTAACAACAACTTCTTTGGCACCATTAACAACGACGGCACCATCAACAACGACGGCACCATCAACAACGACGGCACTATCAACAACACCTACTACAGCACCATCAATAACGATGGCGCCATCAACAACAACTACTACTACAGCACCATCAATAACACCTACTTTAGCATCATCACCAACTACGGCACTGTCTATAACTACGGCCACATCTACAATAAGAACTACAGTATCATCAACAACTATGGCTCCATTATTGGGAACTCGCCTGAGATATCATCTGCAAAAAATATTCACGAAAAGTGAGAAAGAATATTAACCCGGCAATTATTTAGTTAACTAATTTGACTGCTTAAAGCTATGCCAGAAGCCGGTTTGTCAAAAAACAAATTGTTGTATTTAGTTGCCGGTTTAATAATAGCTGAAGGAGCCAAAATCCAGAAAAGTTCATCTTTTTAAAATTCATGCACTTTTATGGACAAATTGCAAAAGTCGAAGATCAAGCTGCACATGGCAGGACTTGAACCAAGTATTACAATATTATAAATTGCCCAAACCGATTATTCGCAAAAACTTGAATCCATGCCGAAGAACACAAAAATTTGAAAGGTTAATCAAAGAGTCCGAAGTATGGAAAATCCGCTATCCGATTATGAGAGAAACTGAGGAATAACCGAAGATATGGCGCAAAATCTGGACATCGCAAAAAAAACGTCCGGCAACATCGAAATATCTATGCAGTCTGCAGCCGTGCTTAGCCTCAGTCTACTCTAAAGTATTAGGCAATCTAATAAAAATATTAACACATACGCAGTATTTTTTTACTTAAAGGAGGCTTTTATGTTCCCATGGATACCATCTAATTTAAATTTTCCTTTCAGTGGAGATGTAAACCAAAGAATTGAACCTGATTGGTTCTTTGGAACTATCAATTCAGAGGTTGGAGATGGTGAAATAGAAAGAGAAATTTTTCTTAATGTTGCCTCTTATGGAAAACAAATCGGTTTGATTACTGATGTGTTATTATGCATTGCAAATGAACTAAAAATAACTAGCGATAATAATAGAACTTTATCAAATCTAAAGAAAATTCAAGCCGAAGTTGAAAAAATTAAGAACTCTAAACAAGAACGAGTTAAAGAAAATGCAAAAAAGATTCTATACAAACTAAAAAGCATTAATCATGAAGAATTTAATAGCCTAATCATGGAATTCCAAAAGGAGCGATAGCAATTCGTCTGAGAAAAACAGGGAAAAGCGGTTCTGTTGTAAAATTATTCAGAGGATATGAAAAGGCCATTTCCAAAAATTTGGCGCTGGTTCAGATACATGTAAACCAATGCAAATTGGGACAGATTCTTTATGCAGGAGTACTTTTAGATTTGCTATGCATACTTTATTATCTGGATATTTAGAAATAAATTGGCTCTAAAAAGGATGATAGATGCGAACTTTCCCTATACGAAAGGCAGGTGTCCGATTTAAAAGTTTGACCGTTTCCAACGATCAAACTTTTAAACCGGTCGCCCCAAAAATAGCCCAGGCGCTGATGCCGTTTGTTATAATACCGGATAAAGTTCACTTTGATGTCACGTATAAATTCAGAAAGATTCGCCAATTTACGCCTAAGCGCAGGAAGCTGGTCAGGGCCAATTTGTTTTGTATCCCCATAAAAATTTTCATACCGGCTGATAATTTCTTCATCGCTGAAGTTATGTTCAGGAATCATACGCACCAATAAATGAAAATGATTGCCCATCAAAAAACTCTATTATTTCAACCAAATAGAATGATAAAAAACTTTTTATAAAATTCATGAAAAATCTTTTTCGCTATCTCCTATCGGGAAGCCATTCAAGGCTGTATGAGACATCACATGGTATACGGTTGCTTGTTCATTATTGGCTAATCGGCGTATCCGGGGCATGAATATTCCTCTCTAACTTCCTATTATTGAATCATTTTCCTCAAATTATATATCGAAAAGAATGTCAAACGTTTTTTACTTGACAATACTTATCATGGATGTCCCCGATTCTGTTCCTATAAAAAAAATAATTTCATCATACCATTTATAAATTTGTATGAGTTGTGCGATTTTCATTTTAATAACGAAAATTTATCTATTTTTGGCCATTCTAAATTTTTTATGTAACAATGACGTTTATCCCCTGTCCCTTTGAACCAGCTAAAGTTGATACAAAACCGGCCGATACAAAAGGTTGGAAAACAGTTATCAATGCGCTTAATTATCGGCATTTAAGATCATAGAAAATTCAAATCATCCGATATTGCGCTGTTTTTTGTATTCGTTTCAAAGCGAGGCAATGGATAAATACCCATTGCGTTTTGGCGCCACAAGCAAAAACGGATCAAATCCTAATAATTGATAGCTATAAGAAAGACTGAGTGTGTGTTTTAAATTTTCAACCCTCAAATAGAGGTAGATTTGGCTTATTTTTTCTTGCCAATAATAAGGTATGGGAATTAAATAAGATAAACCATATTGCGTTGCTTCCGGATTGTCTGCCGCGTTACGTAACAGCCCGAATACGTAGAGTATGCAACCTGTCACCTGTTTTGCAGACAAAGCTAAATACGGCGCAATATTTTGCCAACTATATTTAATTCACATTCCTAACAAATTGAGGTTCCGCGCAATGAATGTTCTAATTGTAGATGATAGCAAAGTAATGTGTATGAATTTGCAAAAAATATATTCTCAATTTTTACATAATGCTGACTTTATCATTCATCACAGCTCCGAAGATGCAGAACAATCCATGGGTAATATTATGTTTGATTTCGCAAGTCTTGACGTAAACCTGCCAGGCAAAGATGGCTTTGAACTTGCAAAATACCTCAGAGGAATATCCTTAAATACCAAGATCGCTATGGTGACAGGCAACCGCCAGGATGTGATGCTTCAAAAGGCCCGGGACCTGAATGCTATGCTTATTCAAAAGCCGTTAAAAAAAGAAGAAAAAAACAAATTCATCCAGTCCATTGAGAATATGTTAAAAAAATGGGAATTAATCTGATGGCACAAAACTTTTTTAAATTCAAAGGAGACATTTATTACTAAATTCGGCCCTTAAAAGAACCTGGTAATCTTTATTTTTAAAAAACAAATCGGAAGTATCATGGTTGAGTTGACAGATATTAAAGAAGAGCTTGTTTTGGATCAAATAAAAGAGATTTTCAATCTCGGTTTGGGCAGCGCATCCAGAGAAATTGGCGAACTTTTTGATCAAGAGATTACTTTGGATGTACCCACGGCCAAAATCACGAAAGCCGGCAATATTCCGAGTCTGACTCAAACCTCTGAATCCGATAATATCACGGCGATCCTACAAGAATTCTCCGGCACAATAATGGGTGAAACCTTATTGATATTTCGTGACGAAAAAAGCCTCGAATTTGTCCGCCACCTGTTGAACGAGGAATCAAGCTTCGAACAAATGACCGAAATGGATGAAGAAGTCCTTAGCGATATTTCATCAATTATTGTCAACCATATTCTGATGGCAATATCAGGCACGCTTTCGATCACGCTTTCGTCCTCTATACCTATCTGCATACATGGAAAACTCAGTCATATTTTAAATTTGGTTTTAGGTAAAAATAAAGACGAAGGCGACAATCTGTTATTTGTCACAATTTGTTTTGAAGCGAAGCAAAAAGGCATCCACGGAAAACTGGTTTTCCTTCAGGATTTACAAAAAGCGAAAACTCTTTTTGCGCATATTCGGGAATATATATCCGATGTCCTTATCTGATATACAAAAAACTTGCCCCAGTGCTCTGAATTCTGATAATTTATTTATAGTCCTTAATGAAATGAGCTTCGGAGTAATCATTATTGCTTCAACCGAAGATATAATTTTCCTAAATCGTTGGATATCTGAACACTGTGACCGTATTGGAGATTATAGTCAAGTCAAACCATTGTCAGAGCTTTTCCCCGAATTGGAAAACAGCCGTATATTTCAAGCCGTGAAAAACTGTCTACGATTTAACATGACAAAAAAAATTTCCAACAAACTGCTTGGTACTCCATTTCCCTTTTATCGACTAGGCTCGAATAGCTCCGGTAAAGAACACATTGCCCAACAAGTTACTATAAATCCAATAAACCTGCCCCAACATTCCCGGTGCTGCCTGGTTACAATATTCGATGTTTCACAGACCCTTTCACGCGAAAACCACCTGAAAAGACAATCTGCCGATTTACAAACTGCATTAAAGGGACTAAAAGAGCGTGAAGAACATTTGCGCGCAATATTTAAAAACACCACAGACGGCATAATCACTTTTGACGAAAGAGGTAAAATTGAAGAAGTAAATCCGCCCTGTGAAAAAATCTTTGACGTTCCTCTTCAGCAATTAATCGGAAGCCCCATCAATTCGATGATCGCTGAATTTGATGAAAACTCAAGTATAAAGCACATAGTGGAAACACTGCATATTCTTAAAAAGGAAAGAACAGAACTGACCGGCCTTCGAAACAAGAACCAATTTCCAATCGAGTTTTCATTGAGTTTCATAAAAGAACTTTCCCTAAGAAAATATGTGGCCATAGTTCGGGATATATCAACCCGAAAAAAACACGAAGAGCAGCTTATTAAGCTCGCAAAATTCGATAATTTGACCGGCTTATGTAATCGCACTCTATTTGATGAAAAGCTCAACGATGCAATTAAAAGAGCCTATCGTAAAAAACAAAAATTTGCATTATTTTTCCTAGGTCTGGACCGGTTTAAAAATATCAACGATACACTCGGGCATAGTTTTGGTGATCAACTGATCTTGCACACTTCCCGGGTTTTGAAAAATACTATTCGTCAGACCGACATTATCGCTCGCTTTGAAGGCGATGAATTTACGATTATTTTAGAAGAAATTAATCACCTGGAAATAGCCGGGCGCGTGGCGCAAAAAATTATTGATTGTTTTTCACACAACATAAATTTAAACGGTCGCACCGTGGCTATTACAACCAGTATCGGCATTGCCATTTATCCACAAGACGGGCACGATACCCAAACGCTTTTGAAAAATGCCAATTCGGCCATGCATACCGCCAAGGTGGATGGCAGAAACTGCTATGCATATTTTTCACCGGAAATGAATATCAAGGCCCAAAAAAGAGTAGAACTTGAAACGGATTTACGCCACGCTATTTCACGAAATGAATTCATATTATATTTTCAACCACAGATTTCATTACGAGAAAATCGACCGGTCGGCACCGAAGCCCTTATCAGATGGAATCATAGCAAAAGGGGCCTTGTTCCTCCTTTTGATTTTATTCCGATTGCTGAAGATAGCTCGTTGATTATCCCAATTGGCAACTGGGTTATCGAAAAATCAATTCTACATTTAGCCGAGCTGATAAAGATAGGGTTTCACGACATTGAGATGGGCATTAACGTATCGCCTAAACAATTCAAGTCTGAAAGCTTAATACAAGTGATACAATCATCGATAGTCAATGCTAATGTGAATCCGCATCAGGTTGTAATTGAAATTACCGAAGGACATCTTATGGGCGATTCGAAAAACAGCTTTGGTATCATGACCGAACTTGAGAATATTGGCGTCCAGATAGCATTAGACGATTTTGGAACAGGTTACTCTTCTTTGAGCTACCTTCGGCAGATGCCTATCGATCATTTAAAAATCGATCGTTCCTTTATCAAAGATATTGACCAAAATACTTCCGCCTTAAAAATTTTCGATGCGATTATAAAACTCGCTCAACTTCTGGAGATAAAGGTAATCGCTGAAGGAGTTGAAACAGAAAAACAGCTATCCCTTGTCAAAGAAAAATGCTGTGATATCATTCAAGGATATTACTATTCAAAACCACTTCCATTCCAGGAACTTTGTGAGTATCTAAAAAATTTCCGTTAATATGGTATATTCTTTTCCACCAATTGCCTGAAAAAAACGGATCTTTGTCATGCTTGCAGAAAAGGAGGAATCGCCTCCTGCCGAATTTTTAGGAATAAGTAATCAAGATCACGGCATCCACAAGTTCGTTTTACAAGGCTAAATTGGGACGACTCAACGGTGTCCCCGGATTGCTGTCCCCGGATTGGTCTTAATGCTGAACCAGTGCTTAAATGATAATTATATTGTTTTGTAAATTAAAAACTTTCAATCAGTAAAAGTCCATCACTTGCTAGGTTATTTTTTCTTTTTATCGTGCGGTACAATAATTATAACGTCAGCAGAACTTGAATTATTTGATGGATCGGTAGCGATAATAGTAATAGTATATTTACGTCCCTCCCCACTGCCTGATCGCTCTGCACGTAGCTGCAAAGTAATGAGACCAGTATTCTGATCAATAGTTGGATCAGTCCAGTCAGGTGTCATATCTCCATCGCCTAATCCATCTGCAGGCTCGTTACTCAACACCTCAGCCATTAGAGTGACCGGTAGACCACTGATATCTTGGGCGTTGGCCTCAATAACAATTTCAACCATATTATGGTTTGGCGGCCAAAGAATTGTAAGATTTGATTCAAGAGCCAATGTGGGAGCTGTACTGTCAGTTATTTCAACTGTGATTTCAACTTGAACAGGGTTGTTAATACCGTCATCAACCTGAAGAATAATGTTGTGTATTCCAAGACTTAAATTTGTGACTTTGCACTCCTCAAGTGTCACAAATTCTCCTCCTGCATTTGCCGTAATGTTACCTTCACAAAGTATGTCACCTCCTTCCATCCATTTATAAATTAACATATCACCATCAAAATCGGAGACATCGCCTCCCAAAATCACTTCAAAGCCAATCTCATAAACTCCGGCACCGCTTGGCGCTGCATTGGGAGATGAATTGTCAATAGCCAGTATCATATTATCTGAGCATACATTTTCTCCATCAGTTACTTCTAAGCTTAAAGTGTGAGGGCCTATTCCTAGGGAAGTTGTGCAGAGATTAAGTGGACATTCACCGCTACTCCCTACACTGGTCCAATCCAGCAAAACAGTTTCGCCTTCAGTCCAACGGTACGCAAGGTTATCTTCAAAATCTTCATCTGAGGCAGTTCCTATGATTGATGTTGAACATATTTCTTCAGAGCTGATAGTTATGTTTTCTCCTGCATCTACAATTGGTAGAGAATTACGGCATGCAATTACTGATACTGTATGCCCATGATGATTTGCCACATAAATTTTATTTCCATCAGGTGCTATATCCATGCCATAAGGATAATCGCCAATTGGAATAGTATCTACCACCGTATTGGTGGATATTTGAATTACAGAAACTGAATCGTTTTCTGCGTCATTTACAAAAACATATTTCCCATCGGGTGTTACAACGGGGTACATTGACAAATTGCCTTCCTCTATCACTATAGTGTCAATAACAGTATTTGTTCCGGTATCAATTACAGAGACCGTATTGGCATGATGTTTTACAACATAAACATATTTTGTGTCAGGAGTTATGGCTAAACCAAAAGGAATGTCTCCAACTTGAATAGTATCAATCACGGTATTGTCAGATGTCTGGATAACTGAGACTGAGTGCCCATTTCTATTGCTGACATAGACATAGTCGCCGTTTGGAGTTATTAATAAGTCTAATGGTGCTTCTCCTACAGTAACAGAAGCAACTTTAGTATTATCTGAAAGCCTTATAACTGAAACCGATTTAGTAAAATAACCAGATGTTGTATAAGCATATTCGCCATTTGGCGTTATTGCAATGTGCTCAGGATGCGAATCTACACCAAAACTACCAACAACGGTATTGTCTGATGTTCGTATAATTGAAACAGTATCATTTCCCCAATTTGGCACATATAAAAACTCACCGATGGGACCAAATGCCATTCCGCTTGGATGTTCACCAACGCTAATTGTATCAACAAGAGTATTGTCAGATGTCCGAATTACTGAAATCATATTGAGAAACCAATGCGTTATATAAACATGTTCTCCATCTGGGGCAACGGCTACAAATTTTGGAGAATCACTCATCGAAAGGGATGCGATTTCTTCATTTGGATACGAACATACCTTTTTCCCAAGATTAGCAATATAAATATCTTGAGTACACCACCATGGATCAGAATTGGAATTAAATCTAAAAAACGCAATAGCATCACCATTCGGGTGCCATTGGGGATACGAGGCGGCATCCATATCAAGTATTCTGTATGGCTCTTCAGAACCGTCTGCTTTTATGATCCAAAGGTCTTCAGTGACATTTTTAGAAAGGTCACGTATATTGAAAACGATATACTCGCCGTCAGGACTCCATGAAGGTTCAAAATAGAGCTCCTCTCCTGATGTTAATTGAATTAAATTGATCTCATTTGGGTCCATCGTATAATTCATGACATAAATATGTTTGTTTGGGTAAGGCAAACTTCTATCGTTCATTAAAAAAACAATTTTTGTTCCATCTGGGCTCCATCTTGCTCTATCATAGCCATATTGCTCATCAAGAGGTAATTGTTCTACAATTCCTGTTTCAGGATCAATAGTATAGACGTACTCACATGAGTATAAAATTTTATCTTCATTAGGGTGCCAGTTAGGATGTTTAATCTGACGGCCATCGGTGGAAGATGCAATCTGCCTTAAATTAGTAGCTTCGGTTCCATTCCAATCCATGACCATCAGCCTTGATCCATTTACGTGCAATGCTGTGAAAACAATTTCATTATCATCTTTATTAAAATCAGGCATTTGATGGTTTCCAAACGGTTCATGATGGTTGGTAATATTGTCTATAATATCCGACCCATCTGCATTCATTAATGCAATCACAGAGCCGGGACCACCTGCAGTATAGTCGCAGCCCTTGCTAAAAATTATTTTTGTGCCATCAGAATTCCATGACGGATCACCTTCTTGTTCAGGAAAATAAAAAGTATTTGAGATATTAGTTATGTCTGCAATTTCAATTTTTGGAGTAGATGATGAAGATCGTGAAACGCAAAGTACAATCGTTATCCCTAACACAAGCATTGACACAAAAAAAATGTTAAGGCACCTTAATGTTTTCATTATATTCCTCCTTTATCGTTAATTGATAAAGCCTCAATAAGTCTGATCAGAATAAAATTCATCTACCATAACTTAAAATGGCTGCGCCTTCAGCTATAAACAATTTATTCAGACACCCTTCTGAAGTGACATTCTTCAGCAGAGCAAAATCAGAGTATTTTGAATATAGCTATCCTTCCCTAATAGATCGCTTTAATGATCCATCAATTTAAAGAAACCTTATCACTCTCTTTTGTTAATAAAAAAGATTTGAGGCCCAATATAGGGGGAACATGAATGCTATTAATACTGTATACTGCCAGAACATCTGGAAGAATTGAATTTGTTTTTACTATAGGAGGTTCGCAAAATTAGTGCCATATGGGATTAATATAACGTGCAAACAAATTCAATCACTTATATATTTTTTACAATGCTTATTCACTTTTTAGTGAAATAGATTTCACAGAACTTAAGAAATTGGTTACATACTTTAAAAAAAAAATGAGAATAAAAATAGGCGGAAATCAACAAAAAAATTAAAATATTTGATCGATTTAAAGCATAACTTTAGCAACTACTCAGCTACGTTAAACAAAATAAGCCCGTAGGTTGAATTCCGAACTACCTCTGATAGCCCCTTAATCTGAAATTTCTTTTTTAAATTTTACAATCTTGATAATTTCTCCATCCCGACTTTTTCATTCTTATAAAATTTGTAATTCTATAACAAGCTTGATAATTTTAGAATGAATCATGGTTTTACACAAAACAAAATAGAACCACAGAATGCCATTTACCCCATTTCATTTTGGCCCACATGTTTGTAAAGGCCTACCCTTTCAGCAATATTTGGATCTCCCACTTTTTATAGGTGTAAATGTTATTATTGATATATAACGACTAATGGCCATGGTTTTCGATCTCAACCGCCCCTTGCCCCTTGCATGGCTATATGCATACCCAGCTATTCAGCGGTGCCGCCGGGATCATCTTTGCAATTATAGTTTTAGCCCTTCAGGCGATTAATTCAGCAAGGGATGGATCTTTTACGGTTGAACTATCAGCCATCTTTAAAATCGATGATTTGATCAGCGACAATTATAATTCCCGCGTAACGACAATTAGAATTCCCGAAATTTAAAAATCGGAAAAAGTTGGTAAAACCATCCAAATTAAACATGAAAAGGAGCGGTTTGGATGGTTACGGACCAACAAGTCAGGAGGTTATTCAAATTGGTATAGACACAAAAAAATTTTGGGATAGCAGCGGCCAAAACGGGAATGGATGAAAAAACAGCTCACAAATAGGCAAAATTGGGCAAACTGCCCAGTGAGCTAAAAAACAACATACGTGGCGCACGCGAAAGTATCCGTTTAAACAGATCTGGGATCAGATTCAATCGCAGTTGGAGCTTATCCTCGGTTTGGAGGCAAAGACCATATTCGAGGATTTGCAGCGGCGCTATCCAGGCCGGTTCGCCGACGGCCAGCTACGCACCCTTCAACGCAGATCAAGACATGGCGGGCAGTCAAAGGACCAGCCGAACAAGTCGTCTTTTTCAAGGTCCATGGAGGAATATAGGACAGGGAATATAGGGACGGGTTGATAACGTTCTCTTTAAAAACGCTTGGCGCTAACGATATCCGAGAAACATTAGAGGAAGGCTTTAAACGTGGATAAAAAATATACCCTTGCCGGTTGGGCCATCGATTTTCAAAACCATTTTACGTCCATGATTTACGTCCACGCCATTTATAGTGGCCTTTTGGGCGGTTTGAACAAAATAAAAAAGGCGTTTAAACCGTTAAGTTTAAACGCCTTTTTAAATTGGCGTCCCCAAGGGGATTTGAACCCCTGTCGCCGGCGTGAAAGGCCGGTGTCCTGGGCCAGGCTAGACGATGGGGACGAAACTTATGTCCTTTTTTCTGGTGGGCCGTGCTGGGCTCGAACCAGCGACTCTCTGCTTAAAAGGCAGATACTCTACCGACTGAGTTAACGGCCCCCGAAAACGAAAGAGCATACTTATCTTGATCTCTTTTGCTTGTCAACAGGAAAATTCTTTTTTTTATTTTTTTTAATAAGCTATCTATATAATCGCTATTTACGCCAGAACTCGGGCACGAATAATATTAAAATGGTAAATACTTCAAGCCGTCCAAGCAACATGCACCAAATTAGCAGCCATTTGCCAAGGATCGGGATATTTGCATAGTTTTCGACCGGGCCAACCATTCCAAAGCCCGGGCCGATATTGCCAATACTTGCAGCCACAGCTCCAATAGCTGTAACAAAATCCACTCCAAAACCCGCCAAGAGCACACAGCTTATAAAGAACAATCCCATGTATAATGCAAGAAAGCCCAATACGCTCCGCATTACATCTTCAGGCACGGTATTTCCGCCTATTTTTATTGTCGTTACCGCCCGGGGATGGATCAGATAAAATAATTCCCGATAACAGTATTTAAAACAAAGCATGATGCGCAGGCATTTGACCCCACCGCCGGTGGAACCGGCGCAGGCGCCGGAAAACATACATACCAATAAGATTACCTGAGACATTCCGGGCCATTGTTCATAGTCGGCTGTTGCAAATCCTGTGGTTGTCAGAATTGATACGACTTGAAAGGCGCCGTATCTCAATGATTCTCCAATTGTTTCGTATATGCTGCCGCGCCAGATATCCAATGTGACAATGGCTGTAAGGATCAATACTGCTGCGAGAAAAAACCGGCATTCGGCATCTTTCCAGAAGGCAAGCGGCCGGCCGCATAAAAATTGAAAATGCAGCGAAAAATTAATTCCTGCAAAAATCATAAAAATCAGGATTACAAAATCAAAATAGCTGTTATTGAATCCGGCAATCGAGGTGTTTAAAGTAGAAAATCCACCGGTTGGCATTGTGGTGAAGGCATGGCACAGCGAGTCAAAAAAACTCATGCCGCCAGCCATCAACAAGGCGACTTCAGCCACTGAGAACGCGGCATAAACTTTCCAAAGAATCATTGCTGTATCTTGTATTCTCGGCTTGAGTTTATCCGGCACAGGGCTTGGCACCTCCGCTTTGTAAAGCTGCATCCCTCCGACTCCCAAAAACGGCAGGATCGCAATGGACAACACGATAATCCCCATTCCCCCCAGCCATTGAATAAAGCTGCGCCATAAAAGCAGCCCCTTGGGCAAAGATTCGATATCCGAAAGGATAGATGCTCCTGTTGTGGTAAAGCCGCTGACGGATTCAAAACATGCATTTACAAAAGACCAGCTTGAATCGGAAAGATAAAATGGCAAGGCGCCGAGAAGGCCAACGGCGGTCCATCCAACAGCGACAACGGCCATCCCTTCGCGCTGTTTGATCGTGGCGGACCGGTCCTTTCGAAATAAAAGGTGAAACGTCAGGCCGATTGAGATCGTTATGATCAGGGATTTTAAAATGGGAACAATGCTCTTGTCTTTATAATAAATCCCAAATGTAAGCGGAACGAGCATTGTTAGACCAAAAAAGAGCGTTAATGTCCCCACTACATATAATATATAGCGCCAGCGCATTAGAAATACTCCAATTTTACAGATAGGATTTTTTCAATTCCGTCGATGGCTCTGCGATGTGCGAAAATGATAATTCGATCGTCCGGTTCAATAACACTATCACCGGTGGGAATAATGATTTGATCTTTTCGAATTATACCCGCAATAATGGCGCCTTTGGGAAAAGAAATCCGTTTTAGGGGTTTAGATACAATTTCAGAGGTTTCCAAAGCCACAACCTCGAGCGCTTCAGCTTGTTCGCCCTTTAATGATATGGCAGATAGAACTTTACCTCTTCTGATATGTTGAAGAATAGTGTTGATGGCTGACAACCTCGGACTGACAACCTGTTCAATTCCTATTGCATTCATTAGATTCAGATAACCGAATTTACTGATTTTCGTAATCGCTTTGCCTGCTCCCAATTTTGTAGCCAGCAATGAGGATAAAATATTGGTTTCCTCATCGTTGGTAAGCGTGACGACAACGTCAATGTCACCAATATTTTCCTCGCTCAACAATCCCTGGTCAGAGCCGTCTCCATGAAGAACAATGGTTTTATTGAGATTTTCAGCCAGCGCATTACAGCGGTCGGCATTTCTTTCAACAATTTTGCAATAAATCCCCTGATATTCCAATTGCACAGCCAACCGGTACCCAATACTGCCGCCTCCGATAATCAGAACCCTATTTATCGGCTTGGAATGTTTGCCAAACACAGACAAAGTATCCAGCAATTGGGTGTCTTCACAGATAAAATAGATCAAATCGCCTTGAAATAGACGATCATCTCCCCTTGGAATAATAACCTCTTCTTCACGCACAAGCGCTGCGATAAGCGGCCTGCGGTCACCAAGAATTCCAGGCAGCTCGGCTAATTTCACCCCGGTTAAGTTGGAATTTTTTTCCAAGTAAATGCCAACAAATTTAATCCGGCCGTCTGCAAACTGCCCGACATCCACTGCACCGGGAACTTTCATCAGGCTTTCTATTGTTTTGACGACCTCAATTTCCGGGTTAATCACAGTATCAATATTGGGAACTTGTTCGCGAAAGGTCGCATGGTACTGGTCGAAATCAGCTCCTCGTATTCTAGCCAGCTTCTTGGTGCCTGGAGACATCATATTGCATACCAGGCAAGCAACCAGATTGGTTTCATCACTATTTGTAACTGCAAGAAGAATTTCAGCCTCTTTTATGCCTGCCTCTAAAAGCACAGAAGGGCTGCTGCCCGAGCCTGTTATCGTCTGAACATCGATACTTTCCGCAACCCGGCGGATAGCGGCGGCGTTTTTGTCAACAACGACTACATCCTTATTTTCCAAAGCCAAACGGTTTGCGATGTGGAATCCCACTTCTCCGGCTCCAACAATAACAATTTTCACGATTGGTTCTCCTGTTCTATTTATCCTCTTAGTGCTTTTTTGGTAATTAAGAAACTTGGCGAAAAAGTGCGCGGGCGAGACCAAAATGTTGCAAATTTGCTTTAAATAGCAGGCCTATTGGCGAGAATTTAAGGTATTTTGGGCCATTCTCGCGCTTTTGAAGCCGATTTATTAGTTGCCAAACCTCAGCTCTTAAAAAAAGCGCAGCAACATTACTATAGAGCCTAAATGCTGTCAAACAGCGCTATAATCCCTTTTATATTCGCCTGTGTTCCGATTGAAAAAAATATTAAACTATCAGCATCATTAAACATATGAGCAACACAAGGCCCAGAACAATCAAATCTTTTGTACTTATCCGGCAGACTCGGCAGGTTTTCAAATCGCCATAACATCTGGCCTCCATTGCCATTGCCAGTCGATCTGCTGTGACAATGATTTTACGAAATAAAGGCATGCATAAAGAAACCGTACGGTAAAAAGGATTTTTCCGGTTTTCAATCCCGCGGCAAATCTGCGCTGCTGATATTTCGCGGGCGTGATTCAGGACAACGGGAATGAATCGAACTAAAAGCCCTATCATAGTACCTATCTTTTGATGCGGTAAAAAAGGGATTGGCCTCAGAAACCATTCCACCGCCCATCGAATTTGGGAAGTGCGTGTTGTAGCCGTTAAAACCAAACCAAGCACTACGATAATAAGCAGCCTCGAACTTAAGATCGCACCTGCAATAACCCCCTCACGGCTAATGCAAATCGATTGGTAACAAAAAAGACTTTCTCCAGGTGTACTCAACCCGCGGAAGAAAGGAATAAGAAACAAAAGTAAAAGTAAAAAACGAATTGCGCGAATAATCGCCGTTATTTGCATACCTGCCATTGGAAAAACCGCAGCAACAAGTATAGCCGCAAGGATAAGACCTATTGGGCCTGAAATCAAACTGCAAATACTGACACCGGCAATGAGAAACAGTTTAACACGCGGATCCAGACGATGAATAATACTCAAGCCGGGGATAAATCCAAAACGAATCAATTCAGCCATGAGTCAAGAGCTCCATTCAGCTTGACGGAACACGGTAAACGAATGCCATATTGTTCAACACAATGAATAACATCTGACGGGGCCCCGTCTTTTACAATACCCCCTTTGTGCATAACTACCAGACGGCTGGCATGAGCAGCCACCTTTTCCAAATCATGGGAACTGACAATGATCGTATGTCCTTTTTCGTGTAAATCGATAATACTTTTTAAAACCTGACGAACACCGCCATAATCCAGATTGGCAAAGGGTTCATCCAGTATAATGACTTCCGGTTTCATTGCCAGCACACCAGCAATGGCCAACCGGCGTTTTTCACCACCAGAGAGCAAATGAGGGCTCTGATTGCGATAATTTTGCAGATCCAGCATTAATAAAGCCTGCTCAACGGCATTTTGTATTTCCTTATGCGACCAGCAAAGGTTTTCAGGACCAAAAGCCACATCGTCATAGACCGTTTCACCAACAATTTGACTATCAGCATCTTGAAAAACCAATCCTACTTTTTGCCTGACGAGTTTAATGTTTTTTTCAATCAACTCGCCTTTTACACAGACAAAACCTTCACTGGCCGGCAATAATCCATTTAAGTGCCTAAGTAGCGTAGTTTTACCGGAGCCATTGGCGCCGGCGATAACAACAAAGCTTCCTTTTTCTATTGATAGCGTTATCTTCTTGAGACCGCAAGACCCATCTCCAAAAATATGGCTAACACCTTCGATCTCAATAATTTTCACCAGCAAGTCCTTTAAGATTATCCAGTAACAATTCCCGGTAATTTATTGCCAAGAGCAGTCACTTAAATTTCTATTCTATAAATAATTGTTACGCCATCAACTCAGGATACAATTTTTGAACGTTTTAACCCGAATTCATTTACCAGGGGACGAATACGCCGGGCGATATAGGCGGCGGCTGCAATTTTCAGTGCATCTCCTATTAGAAAAGGATACATGCCTGCCACCAACGCTTTGCCCAAGCTCATACCATAAATCATTTTTAGCCAGGGAACACCTGCGGCGTAGACGAAAAGACTGGCGGCAATCATTGCCAGCACTTCCGGCATCATGCGCTGATTTGACCGTTCGCTGACAAAGCCGACGATATAGGCGCAAGGAACAAATCCAAACAAATACCCGCCGGTAGGTCCGATCAAATGCCCAAGCCCTCCCCCGCCATGTGCAAATACCGGCAAGCCACACGCTCCCGCCAGCAAATAGACGCCAACGCTGGCTGCGGCCCAGCGGCTGCCAAGCAAAAGACCGGCTAATAAAACAAACAAGTTTTGCATCACAATAGGTACGGGCCACATGGGAATAGCAATATAAGCGCCAACAGCTATCAGTGCGGCCATCAAGGAAGCAAATACTAATTTTCTTAAAGAACCGTCAGTTGTCATAGATATAAGATCCTGTTCAACCTTCTGTATGAAAACAATCCCCATAAATAATTTTTTGCCTTGAACCATCGGCCAATTCCAAAATCAGCCCTCCATCGTTCTCAATATCAATAGCCAACCCTTCATATGTATTGCGAGTAGTTTTAACCTTAACTCGGCGGCCAAGCGTAATAGTTTTTTGCTTCCAATCCGGCACTATGTCCTTGAGCGAGTCACTGGTGAGCCGTTTTTCAAAACGATCTAAAAAACAAGATAAGATTTGAGCCCTTAACGTTTTGCGGCCAACAAGCTGAAAAACAGATACGGCAGGAGGGTCAATACCTGTTGGACAATTATTAACATTGATGCCAACACCAACACTTAAAAACTGTACCATATCCATTTCAGTGACCATCTGGGATAAAATGCCCGCAAGCTTGGCATTTTCAACCAAAACATCGTTCGGCCATTTCAAACAGGCGCGTATGCCGCACAACTCATTTAAGGTATGGACCAATTCCAATGCGGCGGCAAAATTAATCTTTGCTGCTTCTGAAGGTGGTATGTCAGGTTTTAAAATGACGGTAAAATAGAGTCCGCCCTTATCCGACTGCCAGGCCCTATTGAGGCGTCCCCGGCCATGGGTTTGTTTTTCAGCCACAACAACACTGAAATTAGGGCATCCATCCTTGGCCATCGCCAAGGCTTTTTCCATCGTGGATGATACTTCATTGAAGGCATGGATCTTATTGGACCGTTTTCCAAACTGCCAGGAAAATAACGTATCGGGTATACTCTTGAGAATATATCCTTTTGCGGTAGATTCTATTTCGAAACCTGCTGCCTGCATTTGCTGAATGTGTTTCCATACTGCAACCCGTGACACCCCCAGATGATTGGAAATAACTTCACCGGAAACAATAGACGAGGATTGGGATAAAAGATCGTATATTTCAGATTTCATAAAATCCCTTCACCAGCGTTAACTCGCAAATTTAGTTTGTTAACCGAAAAAACAATGAACTACCGGCCACCATGTTTCACATGGAGGCGGTTTCGTGCTTCACAGAGGCGGCAATCCGCCATCTCCACACTTCGGACGGTTCTAAGCCCGGCCTTGATTAAGGCAAGTAATAAAAATATTAAGGGCTGCGTTATAATCCCGATTGGCTACAAACCCGCAATGAGAACAGTTATGAATTCTGTCAGAAAGCTTTTTGGGTACAGTTTTTCTGCACCTGAAACACACTTGGGTTGTGCCGTGCGGCCTTACTTT
>JAAERL010000528.1 GCA_024230435.1 Desulfobacteraceae bacterium | reverse complement strand
GTTTGACTCCTTTATCACTTTTGTTGTTATTTTAAGTGTTTATCCAAAATACTTATACAACATTTAGTGAAAAAAGTCATCACAAAATGCGCTTTTTTATATCATAACAGAGTGTTATATTCTCGGATGGACACTAGCTAATATCGGTGGTCCAAACCTTGTTGGGGGCATCGACGTCAAACTTACGATCAAGTATGTTGTCGGCAATAGGAAATGAATGCCGACTGTCGGTTGTCCGCTTAAAACGTTTGGGGGTTTTGGCTTTAAGTTCCATCTGACGCATCATCCGTCGCACCTTATACCGGCCAATTTGATACCCCTCACGTTGTAATTGCCTGAAGATTCGGCGTGATCCATAGCTTCCTCTTGAGTCGTTAAATATATCTTTAATTCGGTTTTTTATAGTTGTCTCACTTGAATGATGAACATTGTCATATTTGTAGCGGGCCATATAATCGTAAAACCCGCTCCGGCTAACCTGCATTACCGCACACAGGACGGTAACCGGAAAGGCCTTCATTTGCTGCCGGATAAAATCGAATCTTAATTCAATTCTTTGACAAAGAAGGCCGTCGCCTTTTTTAAAATTTCACGCTCCATCAGCAGGCGTTTGTTTTCCTTTTTTAACCGCTTGTTTTCGGCTTCAAGTTCGCGGGGTGAAATGCCGTTTTCAGTCATTTCTGTTTTCTCTTGACGTTGATCTCGGACCCAACGTGTAACATTATTGTTATTGATTCCAAGTCGGCGAGCAACCTCGTTGCAGCTGTAACCTTGCTCAGTAACCAGTTTGATAGCATCGTTTTTAAATTCTGCTGTGTATTTTTTACGTTTTTGCTTTTGAACCATTGAACACCTCGTTGTCTTTCAAGGCCGTAATCAACATCAATCCAGAGTTGTTTTTCCTGGAAGGCCATTGCCTTAAACCCGCCCAAAACATCACGTAGCTCCGACGAACTCAATCCTGCGGGTCCATTCTCGCATGCGACGTTTTGAGCTGGCAACTGTGCCAATTACCAAGACATTGCACTAAATGTCGATACCTTTGTTGGCCTGTTGTAAATAACCCTTAACAAAGTGTCCGTTCCGTTTAAACCACAACATTCCTATGTTTGTGAAAACTATGAAGAACTTAGCTCTAAATCCATTGTGCAGAAAAATGGCAACCATTATACCACTCCATCATATTGGCAATTTTTGCGTATGAAAAGAAACCATGACTCTATGCTTTCTGCGAATATGAGCACGCGTAAAAATAAAAAACAAAAATAGTGTGAGCGATAATTGGACAAACCCGTGGACAGGTTGATTACGTTCTCCAGCCGGTCATAAATCGCGTATTCATCAACCAGCTCAAATATAGTCAAATGAGTTTCGGTTTAAAAATTATGTGAACGAGACTGAATATAATGAAAGAGATTTTTAGGGTGAGTAGGCCAAGGCAACTTCCCCTTTTGCCTACTCACCCCTTTCTCAGGTATGTTTAATCACCGGCCTCAGTGCCTGGAACGTGTGGAGTATTCCAGGGTGACTATATATTCCAGTGTAACGTAGCTCTCAAAGAGCTTAGGCTAATCAACCGGGCTTAGGCTTAAGAGTTACCTCTCAAACCCCTCGGTCTTTAGCCCAGGGGTTGTTGACTCAAAAATCTTTGTGAATTGTGAGGAGGATCTCACGGCATCCCTCTCAACTCAGTTTATTAGAAAAAGGACCTGTTCCGCCCCGCCGGTTCGAGTCAGTGTTTCACCGGGAGAATGGATGGTGTAGGCATAACTGTCCTTTTCTTTCAGAACACGAACCTCCTGCCCCGGTTCCAGGGAAATAGTCTTTTCCCAATATTTTTCAACCGGTTCAAGGGGAAAGGCGGCCAGGGTTTGAGCACTCAGCAGGGCAGCGGAATTGCCGCCGAAGGTGGAGCCGGAAAAGGCCAGGTACAACTCAAAGGTATCATTACCCGCATTTACCAGAGCAATGTCCACAATGTCCTTTTTCCGAACGGACTGGAATTTATGCCAGTTGGGAGACAGGGTCTTTGTGTCCAGTTCAAAGTTGGCGGACCAGGTTTTCCCGGTCTTTTGCCGTTCGTTGACCTGGCTTGAAATCTGGGACAATCGGCTTGCCAGACTGGCTTCATTCTGCCCGTTAGTAAATTCATGATCCTGCACCACGATTTTCCCGTCCGAGATCACCGTTTCCACAGCAGAGGGGGTTCCACTATAGATAATCAGGGGAAGTACATTTCCTGCATCGGGTACATAGGGGGAAAGCTTCAGCCGGTTCCGTGACAGCAGGGTAATATCCGCCTCCTTGCCCGGATCCAGTGAACCTGTGCGGTGATCTATTTTCATGGCTTTGGCCCCGTTGATCGTGGCGGCCTGCATCACGTACCAGGCATCCACCGCATCGCTGACCTGGGTATCCAGGGCGGCGATTTTCTGGAGGTTCCACATGCCCCGCATGGCGGAAAAAAAATTGATGCCGTCATTGCTGGCGGCTCCGTCTGTTGCCAGTGATACCAGGATATCGTTTTGCTTGTATCCCAGAATGGGGGCAATGCCCGAAGACAGGTACATGTTTGATTCCGGGTTGTGGGAGACAGCTACGCCCTTTGCCTTATAAATATCCATGTCCCTCTGGGACTGCCATACCGAGTGGATTGAGATATACGGCTCGTCAAATGCGCCCATGAAATCCAGCAGGGGCGCCGGAGAAATAGAAGGGGGGGCGATCCATTGTTTCAACAGTGCACTCTCTTCTGTGGTAAGCTGGCCCTGGGAGCTGTCATTTTCAAGGATATCCGCGGCCATACGCCTGATCCATTCCACCCCATCCACATTTGACGGAGCCCCGTCTGCATGAATTTCATAAAGTTCACTAAGTATTTCCGGGGAGAGTTGTTCTCCATAGCTGTCCAGGTAGCTTCCCAAACTCTGGTAAAAATCCCGCTGCTCCTGGACGTTCTCCATGATGTGTTCTGTTATGGGTAGATTCAGGTCTTTGGCCAGGGAAATCGCATCGTACACGGCCGGTATGGGAAAAAAGGAAAGCGGGCCATGGCCCATCCACAGATCCAGGCTCGGAAACCGCTCCTGCAGGGCAAGTATCGCCTTTTTCTTTGCCAGAGGGGGCAGAAAACCGCTGGCATTCCAATAGACCAGAGCACCGCCCATGCCTGAGTCAGTTATGGCTCTGGCCGTAGCATTCAGGGAAAAGTCGCTGAAGTTGACCGAGGCAAAATCCGCCACTGTTGTGATGCCGGACAGCAGACCTTCTCCTGCTGCGGCCAAGGTGGCCAGGTAAAGTTCCTCCTCTTCCAGATAATGGGCAAGCCTATAGATACTTATCCACTCCTGGAGGTTCCCGTTGGGATAGTAGCCCTTGGCCAGATGTTGCCACAGATGGGTATGGGTGTTCACAAAACCGGGCAGAGCCACCAGGGATGAGCCGTCGATGGTCCGGTTCCCCTTACTCCCGGTCGAGGGCTGATCTGTCACGGCGCAGATCTTACCGTCCCTGACAAGGATCTCCTGGTTCGGCCTGATTTCCATGTTGACCACATCTATTACGGTTACGTTGCTGATGACGATATCATTGGCAGCTTCTTCATCGTCTGCGCTTTCTTCATCGTCTGCACTTTCTTGATCGTCTGCACTTTCTTGATCGTCTGCGCTTTCTTCATCGTCTGCGCTTTCTTGATCGTCTGCGCTTTCTTCATCGTCTGCACTTTCTTCATCGTCTGCACTTTCTTGATCGTCTGCACTTTCTTGATCGTCTGCGCTTTCTTCATCGTCTGCGCTTTCTTCATCGTCTGCGCTTTGCGGTTCATCACTGCTTTCACTTGCTGGCTCTTGTGATTGTGGGATTGCAAGGTAGATTTCCCAGTCTTTGCCATTTTTTCTAGTCCAAACCACATGCCCATTGGCGTTGATTTGGGGAGAATCGTCCCAATCGTCCGGATTGTTAGAAATATTGGTGACGTCTTTCCCGTCGTAGTAATATATTTCCTTGTCTGAACCATTATCCCCATTCCAAACCACATGTCCATTGACGTTAATTTGGGGATAATCGTCCCAACCGTCCGGATTGCTAGAAATATTAATGACGTCTTTCCCGTTGTAGTAATATATTTCCTTGTCTGAGCCATTAGCTCCCTCCCAAACGACATGTCCATTGGCGTTAATTAGGGGATAATAGTCCCTACCTTCCGGCCGGTTAGAGATATTAATGACGTCTTTCCCGTTGTAGTAATATATTTCAGTGTCTGAGCCATTAACTCCCTCCCAAACGACATGCCCATTGGCGTTTATTTCGGGATAATAGTCCTCGCCGTCCGGCCGGTTAGAGATATTAGTGACGTCTTTTCCGTCATAGTAATATATTTCAGTGTCTGAGCCATCAACTTCCTCCCAGACGACATGCCCATTGACGTTTATTTGGGGATAATCGCTCTGACGGTCCAGGTTGTTAGTCTGACGGTCCAGGTTGTTAGAAATATTGGAGACAGTTTCTCCGTCATAGTAATAGATTTCAGCAAACCTTCTCCAGACGACATGCCCATTGTCATTTATTTCAGAGATCATGTCATTAAAATTCGCGTTTTTGGAGATATTAGTGACGTCTTTTCCGCCATAGTAATAAATTTCAGAATCTGAACCATTAAAGTCTTGCCAAACCACATGTCCATTGGCGTTGATTTCAGGATTATAGTCCCAAGCGTCCGGATTGTTAGAAATATTGGTGACGTTTTTCCCATCATAGTAATAGATTTCAGAATCTGAGACGTGAAAGACGCCATCAGATCCCATCCAAACCACATGCCCATCGTTGTTTATATGAGGGTGACGGTTAGTACGGTAGAAATCGTTATTAGAGACTTTTATAACCTCGAAATCTACAGCAAAAGAATTAGCAGTCATTATCAAAACGAAAAAAAAGCACAATACAACAGGAAAAAAAAACAGTCTTTTCATCAAAACTCCTTTTCATAAATATGTATGTATTAAATGTGTAGAAGGAGAGGCTCCCATAAATGCCTCTACCGCATCTATATGGTCGGAATTTTTATATAAAAAAGGGGTGGCAAGTCAAGAATAATAATTTTTATCATATAATGAAAGGGCTTCAAAAACTCAAAAAATCGGTTGTGTCCCACTTTTTACACAAATAAAATTTCATGTTTTTTCAGTTCGTTCCAGTTTATTAGACGAATTAAGAAAATCAGTAATATCAACTGAGAGGTATTTTACTGTTTGATATATTTTAATATAGTTTTTCCGTGATTTTTCAGATCTTATTCCGTCATGATTCTTTTCAAGACGCCTTAACAGTCTCATTTCTGATTCTGAATTAAAACTGCGTTTGTATTTGCCAAGCCCTTTTTTCCTAAGATATTGCATCGCCCGCACCCAATGGTCATCCAAAAAATCTGATATCTTTTGCAAATGCTTATTTTCGGTTTCATTGATTTTTTCTTTTAGATCATTGAGTTTGATTTTTTCTTGAAGTTCTGTGTTTGAATGGTCAATCAAATAGATTTGCAGTTTGTTTGATTATGGCCCTAAATTTCTATAAAAATCCTAACTCCTGTATTTTTTCAAGGGCTTCTATTTCGGCTCGCTCCTCTTTACTTGAATTCTTAGAGTTTTTTAACAATGTCCACCGTAATTCCAATAGTTTTGCCGCAATTTCCAAGAGTGTTCATTATTTTGATTCTCTCCATCTTTTTTAATTTCCTTTCGGTATTCTAAAAAACATTTTCGGAGATACTTCCATATATTTTTGGCAATATGAAAATGGTCTGCTTGAAACTTTGCATCCGCAAAGACTTCTTTTATAGACTCAGTAAAACTTTTGGAATAGTCCGAGAATGCGGAATTGACTTTAACTCCCGCCTTTTTAATCTTTTCTAAAAACTTTTGGCTCATGTTGTGTTTCAGGGTCTTATTTCACAAGCGCCTCAATTACGGAATGTAATAGGGCCTTTTCTCGTTTGCCCACATTATGAACATACTCCAAAAATTTGGGATAAAAAGGGGGCTTTTCCTGCGAAATCACACGGTGGGGGGGGCGCAACCAGCTCCTTAAAGGGACCAGAAGCCTTCCATTGAGATAAATAGGGTATAATTCCTATAATAAAGTTTGAGTATAACGCTGATATAGGGTAAATTGGCTATTTATAAATGGATATTCAATCATGTTAACTTTCATTGAGTGTGAACAGTATGGCTCGTAGATGGAGTAAACTTCAAAAGCAGATATATAATTTAATTGATGATAAGGTTCCAATACAAATTCATTGTATTGATATGGGGTCTGCATTAGATCGTGGCTCGCTGCGATTGCTGGGATTATATAAAGTCAGATTGGGGAAAGAAGTCATATGGGATTTTCCAAAAGATTTTTTAACATACAATTTTATCTATCCTGATGGCGGAAACTGCTTTTCATATAGTGTAACGGATATTAATATTCTTGTGCGAGAATATATTGATACCCCAAAAGAAATGGTTTTAGAGAAAAAATTTGCTAATGATTGGTTCAACTTAACGGACATTTTAAAAGCCGCGGATAGAAGATTCGGTCAAGAAAAATTAATTTCTCATTTCAGCAATTGTGAGAATAAACACATAATCGATATTCTTAACCTTAGATTTGGGAAATAACCATAATTTGCTGACTGAATCGTTATTCTAACCAATGACTAAATAGTTTAACAAGTATGGTGTAATGACATGAAAAACATTCTACATTATTATGGAACAATTGAAGTAAGCCTTAAAACCGGACCTGATATAATCGACATTACCGATAAGTTGTCGAGTCTTGTTGAGCGCTCAGCTATCAAAAATGGCATGGCATCGGCCTTTATGGTTGGATCTACCGGCTCTTTAACAACAATTGAACACGAACCTGGCGTTGTGGCCGATCTTAAGGAAGCAGTTAACCGGTTAGCGCCTCAGGATTTATCTTACCAGCATGAACTGACCTGGCATGATGGAAATGGGCATAGTCATGTTCAAGCTGCACTTATGGGGCCTTCCATCAATCTGCCTGTTCGGGCAGGTGAGTTGAAACTGGGCGCCTGGCAGCAGGTCGTGGCCATCAATCACGATAATCGTCCGCGTAAAAGGAATATTGAAGTAACCCTTTTCGGTACTTCATGATATAAATTGGCCTTTTTCAACCATCGCAATTAAAGTGCTTTTACTTTAGATTAGGTAAAAAATATGGGTGAGTAGGCCAAGGGAACTTCCCCCTTAGCCTCTCGCAGAACCGGACGTGAACCTCTCGACTCATCCGGCTCCCATCATTCAGCCGGGAGACATACTCCAATTTTCCAGTGTGCGAACAACCAAGGTTTGCTTTTTGC
>JAAERL010000527.1 GCA_024230435.1 Desulfobacteraceae bacterium | reverse complement strand
TTTCTACGATTGTGGTCAAAGTTTTAAGTCAGACCATCTAAATTTTGAATTGAGTGCTCAGAAAATACTACTTTCAAGTAAATTGAGGATTCGCAAGCGACGATTGACTTTTTTTGAATCGAAAAACTTGCAACCAGTTAACCCATACGGCACCAAGCTCGAAGTTTATCCAGTTTCTTTTAACAGAAATTGGGCTTATTAAATAAAGGGCACCAACACATTTTATCAGGCCATCTTCAATTTTCTCTAAAAATTTTACACCAGCCGGAATGCTTTTTCCATCGGAAGATACAAACACATCCACAAAACCACTAAATTCATTTTCAAGTGCATCTTTAATCAAAATAGCCAAATCTTTCTCATCATGTATATGAGAAAAAAATAATAATTTATCAGACATTTGTATTAATTCCTTTCTTTCCGACATCGGTCTGAAGTCCAATAACCTTTATGTTTAATTTTACCCACAATTCCTATGTCGTGTTTCGTACCTTTATGTAAATTGACCCAATTGATCGAACAAAGCCCCGGCGCGATCCGGGGCCACCCTACCCAACCGTCAATCGTCAATCGATAATCTCAAGCAGCACGTTATCCCTGCTTTTTGTAGCTGCCGAGTGCAATAGATGGCGTATGGCATCTGCTGTGCGCCCCTGTTTGCCGATGATTTTCCCAACATCCTCTTTGGCAACTTTGAGTTCGAAAACTGTGGTATGAATTCCTGAAATCTGTTTGACCGAGACATTGCGAGCATTATCAACCAGCGCTTTTGCTATATGCCGTATCAACTGACTATAATCCATGATCCTTTTCCTCTCATATTTTTTTTCTTTTTTGCGGTTAGCTTTGATAAAAACCGTGATGTATGCCCTGCCGGAAATAGCCTCTTTTTTTGACCCCATATATCACGGTTTTTTGGTAAAAAGAAATGAGTTCCGCCGGCTAATTTGCTCACGAGACAACCCAACAATGGATGCGACTTTTGATTTAGAAACGCGGCGCCCCGATGACCGTAATTCGTCAATCACGGCCGTAATTGATCTAAGAAGTGA
>JAAERL010000526.1 GCA_024230435.1 Desulfobacteraceae bacterium | reverse complement strand
CTCGCGTTTTTCCATTGTTTTTGTATCCTGTGAAACAACTTCCATGTTGTCAATGTGGATCTGGAGTGGTGGTGCTTTGGTAATATTGTAGAATTTGCATATGGCTATTAGTATCAGCAGGATTGCTATCTCGCCATGGTGCTTGGCGTGAAGTGATGCCATGCCATCTTTTGAACCTGCCGACTGGGTCGAGCCTTCTATACTGTCTCCCTGCGGCGGCTGAAGTTTGTAGGCATGTGTCCCTAGTGTCTACCTTACCGCGCGAACCCGTAAATTTACGGGCAAAACCCGTAAATTTACGGGCAAGTCAGTCTTGCATTAATTTCTCCACTCACACCAAAAATCAGCACTCCTCCATCACAACACTAACACCACTACCTCTACTCTCGACATTGATGCACTCATCAGGTCAATTGGTAAGAAAAAAATATGCTTCTAATAGTTACCAAATTTACTGCTTTTTTCATTTTTGCATGCAAAATTCGTTCATCTAACTTCATGACCTTTATTTTATCGAAAGCAGGTCTCAGACCGTTACCGCGCGGATACGAGGTGTCGATGGGGTACTTGGGTCGAGGTTACCGGGCTGGGAATGAAGATCAAATCGATATCAGGACAACCCCTGAGGGTACACCTGATCCAGGAAACGGTGTGGAATTAGGATTTGAAATTAAAAAATTGAAATTTGGACTAAAAAAAGGTAAATCGATGATTTTGCTTGCTCGTACCCACTGTATCAGATTTCCTTCTCACTCCTTCAAAAAAATTCGTATTACAATTCTGATTGCACAGGGCGGAAAGCGACGATGAGGCGGAGATGCATGCCGAATTTGGGAAACTTTTGGTTTGTTTTGGTGGATTTAGGGCATTTTTTCGTAATTGGAGTTTTTCAGAATTGGCGGATTGTGTATTGATCCCGAGGAAAGGGAATT
>JAAERL010000525.1 GCA_024230435.1 Desulfobacteraceae bacterium | reverse complement strand
ATTGTATCGGCTGGTGGCGCTTCATTATCGGTAATTAAGCGATATATCGAAAACCAGAATAGCGGCATCCATCCTGACACAGGGGCCACCCTACGCTACGCTTAGAGGATGGAGAATGCGCCGCTTATTTTTTGTTCAAAATTCTGAATACCCACAATCGACAGGGAAAAGCCATGCCGCCGTTAACGTTGAAATATGATGCTTTGTTGCTACTAACCGCATTGATTTGGGGATTCGCTTTTGTCGCCCAGCGTGTGGGAATGGATTTCATTGGCCCTTTCACCTACAGCGCGGTGAGGTTTTCACTGGGAACCTGTGTTCTTTTGCCCTTTGCCATTGCCAGTTCAAAAAAAGATTTTTTTATTGCCGCAAGTCAGGCCGCTGACAGACGCTCTTTTTGGCTTGGCGGAGCTGTGGCTGGATTATGTTTGTTTGCAGGAGTCTCATTTCAGCAGACAGGCCTGGTTTACACAACCGCCGGGAATGCGGGGTTTATTACCGGGCTTTTTGTTGTTTTTGTCCCTGTTTTCGGTTTGCTGGGCAATCATAAAGCTTCTTTGGGAACATGGCTGGGGGCGATGTGCGCTGTCGTGGGGCTTTATTTCTTAAGTGTAAAAGAAGGGTTTTCGGTGGAGCAGGGTGATTTGCTGGTGCTGTGCGGAGCTGTGATGTGGGCCTTGCATGTTTTTGTCCTGGGGAACATGGCGCCCAAAACCGATCCGCTGATGCTCGCTTGCCTCCAATTTTCCGTCTGTTCAGTGCTGAGTTGGCTTTGGGCTATTGTTTTGGAACCCGTAAAATGGCAAAGCATCATGGATGCGGCTGTGCCTATCCTTTATGGAGGCGTGCTCTCCGTTGGTATTGCCTATACGTTGCAGGTCGTCGCCCAGCGGCGAGCACATCCGGCTCATGCCGCTATTTTTCTCAGCCTGGAGTCGGTTTTTGCGGCTATAGGCGGGTGGTTTTTTTTGAATGAAACGCTGACCTTGCGGGCGTTTATGGGGTGTTTACTGATGTTTACGGGAATATTGCTTTCCCAATTATTTGATATCTTGCGATTTAAAAAAGCCACGGATGAGCAATGGGGGTGATGGGGCTTGTGTGTGTGTGCCCGGATTGCTCTTAAAGAATAATATTTATTGTGGCGCCTTTCGACGAATTCGGCCTGCCGAACGATGGGCCATAGGGTGCAACGGGCTTATTTTTTGGCATATTATCAGAAATGCCGCCGGCGCCATTGGCATGTTCGCTTTGATCGGTATTTTCAACCGGATTGGATGCCTGGGTGATTTCTTTTTCAATGGGTGATACAGCAGGGTTTTCGATGTCATCGTCTTTCATGGCTTCAGCTTCCTGTGCAGCCTTTTCCATGCGTGCCTGGGCTTGCGCCTGGGTAGCCTTGGCGGCTACTGCGCGATCTGTGCCGGAGGGTTGGGCCGGAGCCAGGGCCGCTTGTTTGACTTGCTGCATTTTTCGTATGGTGGCTTCGGCAGTGCGCTCGGCAGATACATCGATCTTGACTTCGCCCCCGACTGCATAACGTTTGCCATCAGGGCCGACTTCATACTGATAAGATGCGCCACCGGTGACGACGCCGGCTCCTGCCGCCATGTGGGCCTGCTCATGAGCCCGGACTTCGGCATCCCGTTTTTTCAGTTCATTGACGCGTTGTTTTTCCTCGGTGCTCAAATCTTCATTTGATTTCAAACTATCTGATTTTTTTTTACCTTCGCCTGACAAACTGACACGGTCTTGAATTTCGGTTCTGAAGTTTGGGTGGTCTTTTGCGATCTGCTGCCGTCCGTTCTCATTATTTTTGAACGGCGAAGTAAACGTTAAAGGATCAACCAGATTGTTTGCCTGAATCATCACTGCTTATTCTCCTGAATGAAAAAGTTCAAGCCAATGATAATCTGCCAAGAGTATGCGCACTCCGGCGAGCCTGGAAGCGATTCCAAATTATGCGCAATACGCCAAAGCGATCAGCAACTTTCAAGGCCCTAATTGAACTATTCGGCTGATATTAGAAAAACCTTTAATCTCAAAACGGGACTATTTTCCGTCAATGTCCTGCTGAAAAAGTTTTTTTAATTCATTTGCGTGAGTTTCAAAAAAATGGCCGGCCCCTTTGATAATGCGCATACGGGCATCGGGTTGCCAAACCGGGAGTAAAGCTTTGATTTTGCCTGGGGGGGCGATATCGTCATGCTCTCCTGCAATGACGCTATAAAGGCCTTGAATACGTCCGATTGGGCTACAATCAATAAACGCTACCGGGGGAGCTACCAGGATAATTCGATGATCATGATTTACATTGGATTGTGACCACAGCGATATGATCCAGGCCCCAAAAGAATATCCGGCCAAAAGGATATGTTGAAAATTTAAGGCTTTAAGATAGTCTATGGCGGATTGTAAATCGGCTTGTTCACCTGTTCCCTCATCGAATTGGCCCGCACTGCGTCCAACTCCCCGAAAATTGAAACGCAAAGCGGACCAGCCGGATTGCCGGCAAACGCCGCTAAGGGCGGTTACCACCGAATTATTCATATCTGCGCCATAAAGCGGATGGGGATGGGTGATGATCGCCGCATGAGAGTCCGATACGGTTTCCAAAACGCCTTCTATTTGATATTCTTGCGATTTAAAGGTGATAGGCTTCACTTTATTTTCCTGGTTTCTTATCCGGCCTTAATTTTTAAAACGGCTTTTTGCAGTGCTTGAAAAACCTTTTCGCCTTCAAGGTCCGCGCTGATTTGTCCAATGGCGGCCTGTTTATAATGCCGGACAGCATTTTTATCCAGGCTGTTTAGCGTTTTTTGGATTCCTTTTAGCTGATTGTTCATCAGGTTGTAGAGAACAACCGGCCCAAAAACAATAGCGCCTGTTTGGTGTTTATCCACTACGCCCCAGATCCGGAAATGATCGAGCCGGAACGGTTTGGGCGCCGGTTCAAAGTTAAGAATTTGCGCAAATATGTACAGTGTTTCGATGACACCATCTATGTAATTGTTTTTTAAGGCGTCCATGCCGTCTTTAACCAGATTTTCGATTTCCATGTCTGTAAAGGATAAATCCAATTCGGACAGCAATGCATTTTGAATTTTTAGCACGGTTTCATTTTTTCGGCTGACCACGACATCTTTGTCACTAAGAATTTTTATGGCATTACGGATACTGACCATTTCCTTTATGATGGGGCTTTTGCGCATAGCAACATCGGCAACCGTTGTTTTATAGATTTTTAGCTCATTGTCCAGAACCAGGATAACTTGCTGATCCTTTACGTCTTCGAGAAAGTAAAGGTCCAGGTCACGTTCTCTTTGGTGCTTATAGTTACCCATTTTCAGCAGGTCCAGCATGGCCTGCCGGTTAATTTTTTGCGGCATATCAGCAGGGGCCGGAGAGGACATCACTTTACGGGCCAATTGTTCAATTTCCATTTTTTTTAGTATATTTTCTTTAAAACTCATATTTTTTAAAACCGGTTTTGGATGGGTTTTAGATGTAATACATTTTGAGTGTGTGCCGATATTATGCCTTTTGTTTCCGGTTCCGGTCAATGCGTTAATATTTGATTTTACGCAACCTTATTTTACGCAACCTTGACGATAAGCCGGGATTCAGGTATATAACACATTCTTATCCAAATTTACCGCATCCACGCGGTGTCTTTTTTCAAAACTTCAGTGAGGACTATTAGTATGGGCGAGTTTGTTACATTAACTTATCAAGGAGAATCGTTTGAACTTCCAGTGATCGTCGGCAGCGAAGGTGAAAAAGCTATCGATATCAGCAAACTACGTAGTGAAACAGGCCTTATTACACTTGATCCGGGTTATGCAAATACAGGCGCCTGTCAAAGCAGCATTACCTTTATGGATGGTGAAAAAGGAATACTACGATACCGGGGCATTCCGGTTGAAGAGCTGGCGCAACATTCCACGTTTAAGGAAACCGCTTACCTTCTTATCAATGGGCGCTTGCCTAACACAGCCGAGCTTCGCCATTTTTCCATCATGCTTAACGACCATTCCCTGATTCATGAGGATATGAAGGCCTTCTATCAGAATTTTCCTACGGCCAGTCACCCCATGGGAATTCTTTCGGCTATGGTGAACGCTTTGCGCAGCTTTTATCCCGAACTGGAGACCTCTGAAGAAGAAACCAACATTATGGTAACGCGGTTGCTGGCAAAAATTCGCACCATGGCCGCCATGTCATATAAGATATCCCGGGGTCATACGGTTGTTTATCCTCGCCCGGATTTGGCTTATTGCGAAAATTTTCTCAATATGATGTTTGATACGCCGGTCAAACCGTATAGATTAAAGAAAGAGGTGATACGCGCTTTGCAGGTGTTTTGGATTTTGCACGCCGACCATGAACAAAATTGCTCAACTTCCGCCGTGCGTGTGGTGGGCAGCGGGCGTGTTAATTTCTACGCAGCCATTTCCGCAGGGATAGCAGCTCTTTGGGGACCTTTGCATGGCGGGGCCAATCAGGCCGTTGTGGATATGCTAACCGCCATCCATAATGATGGCGGGAATTTTCGCAAAGCTATTAACCGGGCAAAGGATAAAAACGATCCTTTCCGGCTCATGGGATTTGGCCACAGGGTATATAAAACCTATGATCCCAGGGCAAAGATTATGAAAAAGATCTGCGATCAGCTCTTAGACAGCCTGGATAAGCACGATCCGCTTTTAGATATCGCAAGAGAATTGGAAGCGGTGGCTTTGGAAGACCCCTACTTCATTGATTATAACCTTTATCCAAATATTGATTTTTACAGTGGAATTGTGTTGAGGGCTATCGGTATCCCAACCAGTATGTTTACCGTAATGTTTGCTATTGGCCGGTTGCCGGGCTGGATCGCCCAGTGGAAAGAAAGTATGGATGATCCGAATTGGCGAATCTGCAGGCCGCGTCAAATCTATATAGGCCCCAATATAAATCATTATATTCCCATTGAAAAGCGGGAATAATTTAGAAACGGCCGTAAAGGTTGCAAAGCGCCTTATACCGCATTCGTTTTCAAGATGTGCCGGAAGAGGCATACGTGTCGTCCGAGGCTATTGGATGGGCGAAGCAAACGAAAAACGGATTCAAAAACAGACAAGAGAAGGTGGTTTGAAACTTTCATGATTATTTAAATAATCAATGATTTATTCAAAACCTCCTATTGGACGTTTAAAGGTAAAAACCGCCGGATTAGCAACCAGGGTTTTAAAAGTGGATTTTGTATTGCCGCCAAGTGCTGCAAAAGGTAAAGCTACAACAAAAACAACTAATCCGGTAACTGTGGCTACAGCGCCTAATGGGCGAACCACTATGGCATCCGTTGTCATTTCGGCTATTTTTATCTGTTCTGAGGATGTCAATACGTTCTCATTATTTGCCCAGACGCTGCAGGGTGCTAATATCATAGTGAGTGTGATTGCCGCGATGATAATTAATTTAAATTGTGAAACCATTTTTTTATCCTTTCAGAAGTCACTATTTTTTTCACCGTGGATCAAACTGAGCCTTTTCAAAGGGTGGGGCTGAAGATTTGTCATTGCTCTCATGATAGTTCAAATGAAATTGAACCGGCTCTTTATTTACATAGCAAGCATCTTTTTCTCATGCAACTAGTTCACATGCAGCTTAGGCGATTGGCGGAAAAGAATATACCAGATTGAGCAGAATTTTTTTTCGTATTCAAGGCGTGCCAAAGTTTGCATACTTAACGTATTCGGGCTTTGGCATAACGCAGAAAACGGGAAAAAAGACATACAAGATGGTATATTCTTTAACAGAAATCGCCTTAGGCTTTTAAGATATCATGGTTGACAACGAGTCTATTGTAAAAGCATCGGCTGCCTTCTCTGGTGCGCCTTTTGTGCAGGTCGCCGTAACATTGCCGGTATATGGGACATTTACCTATCGTGTGCCGCCTGAATTCAGAGGGCAGGCAACGGTTGGCAAACGTGTTTTGGCGCCTTTCGGGCGCCGGAAGATAACGGCCTATGTGGTGGCTGAAAAAACGGAGGCGGACATCAGCAAACCCGTTAAAGAGATCGTTGATGTTCTCGATGACCATCCGCTGTTTCCCGGTTCCATGATGCGCTTATTTTGCTGGATTTCCGATTATTATCTGCACCCGCTCGGGCAGGTGATTAAAACGGCGCTTCCGGCAGGCCTTACCCTTGCTGAACAGGCAGTTTACCATTGCACCGATGCTGGCAATAAAAAACTTACCAAGAAACTTTCCGGTAACGGTTTGATGGAAACGGTGTTGGAAATATTGGCTCAACAGCCTTGCAGCTTCCGGCAACTGGAACGTAAAATTAACAAACGGTTAACCTGTGTTCAAACAAAAATCGGCGATTGTGATCCGGGTCAAGTTCGCGGCGTTTGTAAAAACGAAGCTGTAGTGGATTCAGCGGTGAGTTTTGGCCAAGCGCGAGAACGCAGAACCGGGCCGCAAGACGCTGTCCCGGGCTGGGCGCTAACCCGGGCCGTGCTGAACAAATGGATGGATCAAGAACTTATTGAGCGGCGGACGGCTTTGACCGGTGGCCGGTTGCGGCCAAAAACCCTGCGGATTGTGATTGCCATGCCCGAAGTTTCCGGCAAATCAGGTCTTTCCAGGCAGCGGCGCGAAATTATAAAAATTTTGACTGAAAAAGGCCCCATGACCTCTGCAGCCCTTAAAGATTACATTCCAACCGCCCCCAGGCTAGTAAGCGCCATGGCAAAGGACGGCCAGGTGTCTTTTCGGGAACAACAGATCTATCGAGACCCCTTTGGCCAGGACATTGTGCCGGACAAAGCGCCATCTCTGACCCAAGAGCAGGAACAGGCCGTGAAAACCATGGCGGCGGCTTTGGGAAAAGGGTTTCAGACGTTTCTTCTTGCCGGGGTGACCGGTTCAGGGAAAACGGAAGTCTATCTCAGATTAGCCGATATCGCACTCAAAAATGGGCAACCGGCTCTGGTCCTGATTCCCGAGATTGGCTTGATTTCACAAATGGAACGCGCATTCAGAGCCCGTTTTGGCGATTGTGTGGCTTTGTTGCACAGCGGATTGTCAAAAGGCGAGCGTTATGATCAATGGCTGCGTATTGCAAATGGACAGGCCCGTATAGCCATAGGTCCCAGATCGGCTGTTTTTGCGCCTTTTGACCAAGTCGGATTGATCATTGTGGATGAAGAGCACGATGATGCTTATAAACAAGAATCTGCGTTACGCTATCATGCGCGGGATATGGCGGTTGTGCGGGGAAGCCAGAATAACGCGGTTGTTGTCCTGGGCTCTGCAACTCCTTGTCTGCAGTCCGTTTACAATGTGCAAACGGGCAAGTTTAAATGTATTTATCTTTGGCAGCGTGTTGATAAACGAGTTTTACCAACGGTAGAGGTTGAAGATTTAAACGTCCTAAAAGACCAGGGCCAACGGCAAACCACTTTTTCACCGGCTCTTGTCCAGGCCATGAGGCAAACCCTTGAGCGGGGGGAGCAAATCCTGCTTTTTTTGAATCGACGCGGGTATTCAAATCTTGTGATATGTTCGCTTTGCGGTAAGCCGATAAAATGCAGCCGATGTGATATCTGCTTGACATACCACCAGAAAAGCAATGCATACAAGTGCCATTATTGCGGGCTCAGCAAAGCTGCGATAACACGCTGCGGGTACTGCGGCTCAGGCCGTGTAAAGCGTCTGGGAACCGGAACGGAAAAACTTGAACAAGAGGTGCAAAAACTTTTCCCGCAGGCCCGGTTGTCGCGCATGGACCGGGATACAACGCGCCGCAGGGGGGCTTTGGTTAAAATACTCAAAGATTTGCGCAACCGAAATATCGATATTCTATTGGGTACCCAAATGGTGGCCAAGGGCCATGATTATCCCCACATTACCTTAGTAGGTATTATTTGTGCGGATTTGTCCTTAAATATGCCCGATTTCAGAGCCGGAGAACGCACTTTTCAACTTTTAGCCCAGGTGGCCGGACGCTCGGGCAGGGGAAAGTCTCCCGGAAGAGTAATTTTACAAACCTATAATCCGCTACATTTTAGCATAGTTGCCGCCCGGCGCCAGGATGGCGCAGATTTTTACCGCCAGGAACTTGAATTTAGAAAAGCACTTCAATATCCGCCTTTTACAAGAATGGTGCAAGTCCGGTTCAGCGGCACGAATAAGGATGCTGTTGCCCAAACTGCACACAAAGCAGGTGATTTTTGCTCAAGGCTGATCAAAAAGTATTCTGAGTATGCCGATATTGGTTTAATGGGACCCATTGAAGCCCCATTATCACGGATTGCTGAAAAATACCGCTGGCAGCTCCTGGTTAAGGGCCCCCGGGCAGGATCTTTACATAAGATGATGCACGAATTGATTTTCGGGAAAGCAAATGTTTTGGAAAAATCAACTGTGGAAATCTCTTTGGATGTTGACCCGGTTTTTCTCATGTGATGTGCAAGTTGGAAAAAGATGTTTTTACGATGGCGGCGTGTTATGAAAACTAATCAAAATTTGAAACGATATCGGGTAGATTTTATTTTTCAAGGCCTTAAAAGACAGTTGTGATTCAATTCTCACGGATTGACAATTGATGATAATAACCGTATAGAATTGGTTTGGAGAAAATCCGAACGATCGGAAAAATCCAAAATAGATATAGGCTTTAGGAATGGGCAATTAAGTTAATCCCATTCATTTTCGGAATCAGGAGGCTATATCGAAATCAGGAGGCCATAATAAGATGCTACAAAAGAATCACCGGATCATCAGTTTGACTGTTGCTATTCCTTTAATATTTTTAATTTGTTTAATTCACAGTCCACTGCAAGCGGAAAAAACAGACCCCCAACCACAAGAAAAGAAGGCTGATGGTGCAAAGTCACCCAAAGCGATTTTCCCGCAAACGGAATTCGAATTTTCCCCAGTAATGGAGGGTGATGAGATAACCCACGATTTTGTCATCGAAAATCAGGGAACAGCTGATTTGGTAATAAAATCGGTAAAACCGGACTGAGGCTGCGCGGTGTCCTCTAACCCGGGACAAATTCCTGCCGGTGGCAAGGAAAAAATCAGTGTTCTCGTCAAAACAAAAGGAAAGGGTGGCAGATTATTGCGCAAGCGTTTCAGGGTTGAATCCAATGATCCGGAAAAACCTAAAACGGAGCTCACAATATTTGGCAAGGTTAACGGCTATGTAGGCATCCAACCAAAGTATGTTCGTTTAATGGGCTCTGTAGAAGATGATAAGCTCCAGGCTGTGGTTAATATAAAGCCTGAGAAGAATTTTCCCTTGTCAATAAAATCCATTAAAGCCAATAAAGGCGAAAACATAGAGTTAAATCTGGAACCTGTTGGCAAAACGCCCAAAAAAGACGGCTACCGAATTATTGTGATGAACAAAAAAAAAGATGCCGGAACTTATAACGACCTCATTCTTATTGAAACTGATCTAAAGCAAAAATCCGTTTTGCGTATTCCAGTCAGCGGACGGATTTTGGAGAAGAAGAAACAAACCGATTCGTCCGAGAAAAAGTAATCATTGTGGATTTATCCGCTATAAGCACAGTGACATTTGATTGTGACGGCGTAATGTTCGATTCCCGTAAAGCCAATTATGCCTATTACAATTATATTTTGGAGCAGGTGAACTTACCGGCCATGACGGCCGGGCAGTTCGGCTATGCCCATATGCACACTGTAGACGAAACGCTGGCTTACCTTATCAAAGATGCCGATACGTTGTCTGCCGCCCACGGCTATCGCCGGACTATGAGTTACCTTCCGTTTATCCGTTACATGGAAAAAGAGCCTCATCTGGATGAGCTGCTTCAATCCCTGAGGTCCGGGTTTAATACGGCAATTGCCACGAACAGAACCGATACCATGGACCGTGTACTTGAGGATCACAATTTACAAGGGGCATTTGATCTCGTGGTTACTGCCCGCGATGTAAGCCGGCCCAAACCTGATCCCGAGCAACTCTATGTTATTCTATCGCATTTTGGCATGCAGCCCGAGCAAATGGTCTTTATCGGCGATTCCGAACTGGATGCGGCCGCTGCCCGGCAGGCCGGTGTTGTCTTTATTGCATTTGGAAACAAGGGTCTTGATGCTGATTTTCATATACAAGGTCTCAATGAACTAAAGCCTTTATTAGGAGTGTAAGTTTTAGGCGATTTCTGTTAAAGAATATACCATCTTGTATGTCTTTTTTCCCGTCTTCTGCGTTATGCCAAAGCCCGAATACGTTAAGTATGCAAACTGATCATCAATCTTTGGCGCGCCTTGAATACGAAAAAAAATCCTGCTCAATCTGGTATATTCTTTTCCGCCAATCGCCTTAGAGCCTCTTAGGGGCTTATAGTTGATATTCCGGAGATAAAATTTTTCGCCCGCAAAAAAAAATAAAGGGCGAATTGGCCATTTATGGATGGATCGGAGCCAGCTAAGGCCCTAAAGTCCAGCGAAATTAAAAGATTACTTTCTTAAATCCCTTAATCCCGTACCTTACTGATTTCCAAACCCGTTCATTGCCCCGCAATCAGGACATTGCCAGGTAATATGATTGCAAGACATGCCCCAGATGTTTTCATGCATACATGCCTGGCAAATGGCGAAACCGCAGCGGCATGTCCAGCAAAAAGGAAATGTCAGACAGCAGCAGTGGCAGTTTTTTTGTGCTCGCCTGCGCCTCTTTTTTCGTGAACAAGTTTTTGCCGATGGCGCCTTGTTTTGCATTTTAATCCTTCACAGATCATAATCTTGTTGTTTCATACTATCCATGTTAGTAACCCCAACTACGGAATTGAGCAACCTTGCAAGCCCTTAAAAAGCGAGCAGATTTTAAAGCAGCCGGCATCGGCTGTCAACTTGGCGTTTACGGCGCTTATTCAATTTTTTTCAGGAGCTATAAATATAATTATGACAACGCATAACCAGACCATCCGGGGAAAAAACAACGTTGTCTACTTAATCGACGGCAGCGCCTATGTTTATCGCGCCTTTCATGCCATAAGGGAGCTAACCAATTCAAAAGGGCAACCCACCAATGCGGTATTTGGTTTTACGCGCATGCTCATCAAGCTTATTCAGGAGTGTAATCCGGAATATGCCGCAATGTTTTTCGATACCAAGGGGCCAACATTTAGGCACGAACTCTATGATGATTATAAAGCTAATCGCCCGCCCATGCCAAATGAACTGGCGGCGCAGATTCCCTATATCAAGAAGGTAACACAGGGGTTCAGAATTCCGGTTTTGGAAAAGGCCGGATTTGAAGCTGACGATCTCATTGGAACTTTTGCCCGGCTTTTGGCGGATAAAGAATTTAACGTAATTATGGTTACCGGGGACAAGGATTACCTTCAACTTGTCAATGAGCGGGTTAGCTTATGGGACCCAATGAAAGAAAAGCAAACGGACCTCGACACTGTTTGGCAGGCCTATCAGCTTAAACCAGAGCAAATTGTGGATATGATGGGTTTGACCGGTGATAGCGCTGATAATGTGCCCGGTGTGCCCAGCATCGGCCCCAAGACAGCCCTCAAGCTTATTCAGGCATATGGGTCCATGGAAACACTTTATGATCAACTGGACGCCATTACCGCAAAAAAACAGCGGGAAAACCTAGTCGAGTTTAAAGAGCAGGCCTTTTTAAGCCGCAAACTGGTTACCATCGATACCCATGTCCCTGTTACTTTTAATCTGGATGAATTAAAGCTTGAAAAGCAAGATGACACCGTTCTTGGCGAATTGTTCCAGGAGCTTGAGTTCCGGCAGCTGCAATCCGAGTTCCAGAAAGCCAAACCCCAGAAACCGGTAAGTTACAAAGCCATCCTTGATGAGGAAGAATTGGAGGCTTTGATTCAGCGGATGGGCAGCGCAGATATTGTTTCTATAGATACCGAAACCACTTCCCAGGACCCGATGCAGGCTGTTCTTGTCGGATTATCCATCGCCCTGGAACCATATGAGGCATATTACATTCCATGCGGGCATCATTACATTGGCGCTCCAAAGCAATTACCCCGTAAAAAGGTACTGGATCTTTTGAAACCTGTTCTGGAAAATCCTGACGTACCGAAATTGGGGCAAAACATTAAATACGACTGGATGGTGCTGGCGCGCAATGGCGTTCATATCCAGGGCGTGGTTTTTGATACCATGCTGGCGTCTTATTTGCTCAATCCATCAAAAAGAGCCCATAACCTTGATCAGATTGCACTGGATTTTTTGAATCATAAAAATATTAGTTACAGCGATGTCGCCGGAAAAGGTAAAAAAGCTCTGACTTTTGATCAAGTAACCCTGGAGCAGGCCGTGCCGTATGCTTGTGAAGACGCGGATATCACCTTGCGGGCTTACCAATTGTTAAAAAAACACCTGGAGGAGTTAGACTTGTTTTCTTTGATGAAAAATGTCGAAATGCCTCTCGTGCCGGTTTTGATGCAAATGGAAATGTCCGGCATTTGCCTGGACGAGGAAAAACTTTATAGTTTGTCTAAATCTTTCGAGCAGCAATTGCAGCAATTGGAAAAACAAATTTATTCTTTAGCCGGAGAGTCTTTCAATATTAATTCTTCACAACAGCTTGGCCGGATTCTGTTTGAAAAACTTGCCCTGCCGACAGTAAAAAAGACAAAAAAGAAAACCGGATATTCTACGGATGTGGAAGTGTTGACTAAGCTGGCCCAGCAGCATGAACTTCCGGGGCTTATCCTGCGGCGCCGATCTCTTGCAAAGCTCAAATCTACCTATACCGATGCTTTACTGGAGCAAGTGAACCCTGAAACGGGCCGCATTCACACTTCTTTTAACCAGACCGTGACGGCAACCGGCAGATTGAGCAGTTCCAATCCCAACCTTCAAAATATTCCCATTCGCACACCTGAAGGCCGCGATATACGTAAAGCATTTATACCGCAACCGGGCTGGCTTTTGCTGGCGGCAGATTATTCCCAGATCGAATTGCGGCTTCTGGCTCATGTCGCCAAAGACCAGATACTGATCGACGCCTTCAAACGGCAAGAAGATATTCATACCCGTACCGCCAGTGAGGTTTTCAATATACCGGCCAATGAGGCGACACCGGAATTGAGACGCCAGGCCAAGGCCATTAATTTTGGGATTGTATACGGCATGAGCAGCTTTGGCTTGTCCAAGGAGCTGGACATTACCCCCAAAATGGCCCAAAATTATATTGATCAATATTTCGACCGTTACCAGGGGGTCAAACAGTATATGACCGATACTATTGAACAGGCCAGAAAAACACAACGCACCACCACCTTGTTGGGGCGATTAAGATTGTTAGCGGATATCAACAGCTCAAATTCAACTATCCGTCAATTTGCTGAACGAACGGCAATCAATACACCCATCCAGGGCTCTGCCGCAGATTTGATTAAATTGGCAATGATTCATATGGGGGGTGCGTTGAAAAAGCAAGGCATGGCATCCGCCATGCTGCTTTCGGTGCATGATGAAATTGTATTCGAAACACCGCCCGAAGAGCTTGAAATGCTCAAAAAATTGACCCTCAATGTCATGGAAAATGTATGGAAGCTTGACGTGCCTCTCAAAGTCAACGTGTCATGGGGTCAAAACTGGACCGAGGCGCACTGATACTATTTATGGCCGTGGAAAATGCAAATCATCCGATATCGCCAAGCATCAGGTAATTGTCATTTTTCATTTTTCGCGGCGATTATATCCATTTGGAGGAAATTTTATATGAAAACAAGAATGTTTATTATTATTATTTGCCTATTCATCTTGTTTGTTTCTAGTTGTTCTTTGCCCAAATTTAGTATTTTCCCTGAAGAAGGTCCCTTAAAAGAAGCGACCCTCAAAGGCACGGCCAATGAAAAAATATTGATCATTCCCGTTGATGGCGTAATTTCCGATCAGCCCCAGCAGCGGCTTATGCAAACCAAACCCAGTTTGGTTCAGAGGGTTGCCTCACAGCTTCAACGTGCTGAAAAAGATGATAAAATCAAAGCAGTGATTCTGAAAGTCAATTCGCCGGGCGGATCCGTAACAGCCAGTGATATTCTTTATCATGAAATAAAAGACTACAAAGAACGCACAGGGGTAAAAATTGTAGTCGCTATGATGAATATCGCTGCATCGGGCGGCTATTATATCTCTTTGCCGGCTGACTGGATACTTGCCCATCCGACAACGATTACCGGCTCTGTCGGGGTGATTTTTGCGCGGCCCAATGCAAGCGGTTTTCTGGAAACAGTCGGGTTGTCCATGCAGGTCAATAAATCAGGTAAGCTAAAAGACATGGGCTCGCCTTTCCGGACGCCATCAGACGAAGAAAAAATTATTTTTCAAGAACTTACGGACAACCTGGCGGATCGTTTTTTGACGCTGGTTACAGATAATCGGAAAATGATTAATGCTGAGCAACGCGAAAAAATCGCTTCTGCGCGAGTTTACCTGGCGCAAGAGGCTAAAGAATTGGGCCTGGTGGATCAAATCGGCTATTTGCAAGAGGCCATTGAAAAAGCAATATCCCTTGCCGAATTGCCAAAGAATGCGCGGGTAATCACCTTCCGTAAGCGGCACTCAGAAGATGATACCCTTTATAATGTCACGGTCAGCCGGCCACCGAGTGCTCTTAAAACCATTGCTCCGGTATTAGAAACAGTTTCCGCCATTCCTGGTACGGGATTCTATTACCTGTGGCCTGCCGCATTTTAGTGGCAAAATCGGAGCGGCCAAATAGACAAAGATGCTGTCTTGCCGTTATTTAACCGAATTCCTATTGCCCGGGCTTTTCTTGTGTTTGCGCGCCCCGCACGGTTTCATCGATGGCCTGGTAAATGGATTTGAAAGTTTTTTCAAAACCGGTAGGCGACAGCCTTCCGGTTTCGATGAATTTAACGGTAATTTCCTTGCTGGCCCGCAGCACTTGTTCTTCGGTAGAGCTTTTTTTCATAAAGGCCTCTCTTTCGATTAAGTAATAATTTTGAACTGTTAGCAGCTAATCTCGCTACAGTCAAGATTCAGGCCGCAAGCCGGGAAAGCATCATGGAATTTGAGGATTTGCAAAATGGTAACAAATGGCTATAAAATTAAGCAGATAAGGAACGGAAAGATAGACGGCTGGCGGAAAAGAATATATCTTGCGCTTAGATTTTTTTCGTCCTCAAGGCGGGTCAAAGTTTGCAGACTTTACGTATTCGCAGCTTTGGCGCAATTTAAAAAAACGAAAAAAACAGACGGGCAAGATGGTATAGTTTTTCACGCAGATCACCTTAATTCTTATTCCTGAAAGTACCCAAGGAGTTTATCCTATGAAATTGATCATCAAAACACTTCTTATTTGTATTACACCGATTCTTGTTTTTGGCGGTTGCACTACGGCTAACCCCAAGCATAAAACACAGCTTACAACGCTAAAGCAATTAGATGAATCCTACAAACAGATACCTAAAAAGATTGCCCTGGCGCTTGTCTATAAGCCCACAACGCTATTTGGGGGCCGAGCCGCGGACCTTTACTTGGAACATACTGCCGATGCAATCAAAAGAAAGGGTTCTGATTTACGTCTGCTCACAATCAAAGATGACGGTTATCCGGAATTTATGAAAGCCCTTAGTGACGGAAATGAAACCTCAACAACATTTGACTTGGCTCAAAAGGCCAGAGGTCAGGGGCTTCAATCTCTGGTCACAATTTATGTTACAAACATCAGGTCACTGCAAAAGAAAACTGGAATGATCTGGTTTCGAAAAATGCGCTATTATCTTTTGATGGATATATCTGTAAATTTAATCGATCCTTTCACGGCTTCAAAGTTGATCAATGAAACCCGTGAACATGAAATTAAATTGGACTTGACAGACTATGAAGGCTACGAGGATGGTAATTTGGCCAGCATAGAAAAAATTGACGAGGTGATAAAGGCTACGGCCGCAAAGTTTGCCCGGAAAATAGCAAATGTAATGGAAGAAACGCCATGGAAATGCAGTGTCCTCGGAGTCAAAGGCAACATCGTGCATCTTGAATCCAGAAGCAATCAAGGACTTGAACCCGGTGATCGCCTAGTGGTTTTTGAGGCCCGGCGAATCATAAAAAATAATGCGGGTGACAAATTTATTGTACCCGGATACAGAATTGCAAACCTGGTCGTTCAAACCGTTGGAAATGATGTTACCATAGCAAAGACCAAAGGCAGGACAAAAATTAAAAAGGGTGATTTCGCCATCGCAATAAAATAGATTGCTCTGATCATTGAATCCCGCCTGGCTCAATGTTCAGATTTTCGATATCAATTTGAACGTTTTGAACGTTGCAAATTCAACGCTTCAGGCAAATCGTATCATTATTCGAATACAATGACAGGTTTGTCTGAAGCGTTTTTCTTTTTTTTGAGGTGTTAGATCTCGTAATCTCGTAGATGTATAATTTGAACTGCTGATTTTATAATCAAGCCTAAATTTTCCTGCCTGTTTAAATCAAAATAAATATATTTTATTCTTTTTTTAATTTCTTAGAAATCGCATACGACTTGACGTGTTTCATTTGTCAAGGCGCAAAATCAGCATTGTTTTAAAATGGATAAATTGAAAATGGCTTGAATTATCGATTTTATTATAGTACTTAGCTCTTTCGTTTAAGTTGATAATAGTAATTATTGGAAAATCTGTCGAAAAGTATTAATAGTACTAAACTTTTGACCAAAACAGCACAACTGTAACTTGCCAAATTTAAACAGATGAAGCTGTATGGTATTTTGAGGAGGGGTACTTGCTTTTTCGAATTATGTTCAGACGGAATTAGTATTTGATATAGCCATAGTATTTTTTTGTTTTTGATACGGTTATCGTTTTCTATCACAATTATACTTGAAATGCACAAACGCTGACTTTAGGGCCCCGGAAAAAATGTTTTATCCCAACTGACTTGTCTATCAACTCGTCTTCTGCGTTGCGGGAAGCTGCGAATATCTCGATATGCACGGCTTCCCGCGCCTTGAATACGAAAAAAAATCGAAGCTCAATCTGGTATATTCTTTTCCGCCAATCGCCTAAATATAATAGAAGATATATTGGATTGTTCATGTAAAAAAAATATCTAAGCGAAATTAGAAATGAGGCCAAAACAATAGGAAATATTAGACTTAAAGAAAAAACATCGCATACTACCGGCCAATTATTACATGGCAGATACGATAGTGCCCGCTTAGAAAGGAATTGAACATGTTTATCCCCTTTTTAAAAGGATTTGGCATAGGCGGAAGCCTCATTATAGCAATCGGAGCTCAAAATGCTTTTGTTCTTTCAAATGGAGTAAAACGCAACTACTATTTAACTATTCCTGCAATTTGTATCGGATGTGATGCGTTATTGGTTTTTATAGGTATTGCTGGTATTGGAAAGGCAATTGCCGCTAATTCTTTTTTTACCAGCCTAGCATCATGGGCAGGTGCAATTTATTTGTTGGGGTATGGAATAATGGCATTTCGTTCTGCATATCATGGCGGCGAACTAAAGGCCGATGCTGAAATAAAGAAGTCATTCCGTTCTGTAGTATACGCCACACTTGCAGTAACCTTTCTAAATCCTCATGTATATTTAGACACTGTGATTCTCATAGGTAGTATCAGCAGTCAATTTTCTGGATTATCCCGTTATGTTTTTGGTATTGGAGTGATCACAGCCTCAATTTTATGGTTTTTTTCGTTAAGCTTGGGCGGAAAACTTCTCTCGCCATTTTTTTGCCGTCCTTTTGCCTGGAGAATTTTAGACACAACTGTTGGAATTACAATGTGGGCAATCTCTCTTTCTTTGATTAAACAACAAATAAGTCCAATGTGATAGATAGAACAATAGTTCAGTTACATGGCAATCTTTATAAGATCAAAAAAAGGACAAGACTCGCAAACAGCAAAAATCCGGAGCCAGATAAATAATGTTATCCCACGGAAAGCAGCTTTTTTGCAAAACTGATAAAAACGCCTCTCCGGGGTGATTTTTCCACAAATGGTAAGCAGTGCGTTTGCCCGTTTGCCGGTCAATCTCGATGCCCATGCGGATTTCATTGCCGTTGTCGGCAACAGTGCTATAGGCTTCGTCTAAATGATCGGCTTCCATAACCCGGATCTGCAAGGGAACGGCCATGCCTGCGTAAGGGCTTAAGTGGCAAAATTGAGCTAAAGCTTCACCGCCGTTGCACATGGTACGGGCAACCATTTCCTGTAAACCGTAAAAATTGCACACTTCATCCGCATCCATCTCGTCAATGCTATCCTGCCAAAGGTCTTGCAGCCGTTCGTTTAGATCCGAGTCATCCGTGCGCCAGCGTGGTTTGATGCCTGAGCCGATCATGTTTGCAACAATGGAGTCTACACCGCCGCCAGCCAAAGGGTTATTCCGGACAAGCTCCCTTTGCCGGGATCGGAGAGATGACAGGTTATTGAGCATTCCGGTATTAGGGCCGGAGGAAGACAAACCCCATTGCCCCATACGGCGACCGGTGGTGGCTCCTTCGTACTCCTGGGAGATTGCGGAAACCGGGATAGGGTTGCCGGAAGCGTCCACTATAGATAGGTAGCCGGTCATCTATAGCCCCTTGGAGGTAGAGGTTAGGAAAAAGCTTTGTGCGCCGTTAGCTGTAGCTACTTCGGATTGAATTTGTGAAAGCAGGGTGCGCAGCTTGTCGATATCTGTTTGGGCAAATTCAACTGTTTTGTTACGTGTGGTTACCCGCACCGCCTTTTTGCCTGTGGCCAGATCAATTAATGCGCTTTTTACGTTGTTTAAATCTTGTTGAGTGAAGCCCATATAATATCCGGTGTAAGACTCTCCGGCAGTAGGCAAGAGAGAAGGCACCGCCTCCTTTTAATAACTGATATTATAAAATATTTTTTTGAAGGATGTAATTTACACAGTGGACAAATATGAACACTATTGACAATTTTTTTGATGGAAAATTGAATAGTAGGTATTTGATATCTGAAAGACACGGGAGCTTTCCTAATATTCAATTTTCTTAGTTTCAGTCGCCAATGCACTTAAATTGGGGGGGCAACGCTTCCTTCATAAATATATGTATGAAAAATCAAACTGTTAAAAAAAACCTGTTATTTTTACCAGTTTGATTTTTACGATTTTTTTTATATAAGACAAATATGGTGATCAATTCTTTTAGGCTTTATATAAAACTGGTATCTAATTAGATCTCCACACTCTTCGGATGATCATAAAATAACGAGAGAAAGCCAAGGAAAAAACGATATATAAATAAATTAGGAATCAGACTAATAATCCAATAATCAGTGTTCTTGTTGAAGCATATTGAACCCGTCCTTACGCTCATATGCGAATGGCTCACTTGGCTTTGAAGGCTTATTTTGTAAGTGGCTTCCAGGTTGAGGGTTGTCTGAGCAAGAGCATAGCGGCCATGTCTGCTTCTTTAAAATAAATCTCAATCGATAAGGATAGGGAGGACTCTAAAATGGGAGACCAAGTCATCATTCTGCGAATGGTGGAACGACTTACTGCTGTAATAATTGGTGGCTTTGCAATTTTTTTGGGTTATCGTTTGTTCTTTCACCTCCCTTTCGAGCGAAACCACAAGGGCCAACTTGAGCTT
>JAAERL010000524.1 GCA_024230435.1 Desulfobacteraceae bacterium | reverse complement strand
GGGATTAACTGTGTGGAATCACTTCCGTGGGAAAACGTCATGGATTGATTTGCTCGTGCATTGAGTGAAGCCTAACAGGTCAAATGCATTCACACAATCAGGAGTTGGATGTACTTACTTCTACATAGCTAGTAAAGTGTTCTGGCTCAAAGATTGACACCCATTGATTTGTGCATTTATGCCCACCTTGAAGTAATTTTAGTTTCATCTCAACCTGAACTCGATCATTATTTAGCTGTATTACTTATCAACTGACATGATTTAAAGTGTACTTCATTCTCGCAAATCGCATTGAAGAAATAAAATTTAGGTCTAGTTAGGCGGCTGCCATGGTGGAGGTCTCTATAAAAAAATGGGCCCGGCCGACGGATTGGTGGCGGGAACGGAGACTGTCTGGGCTTATACTTCTATCGAGGTCGCAGGGCTACTACTTATGGTCTATGGTTGCAGGGCTATGGCGGCAGCGGAATGAAAGGATTGGAGCGATACCAAGCAATCACCAACTTTGAGCGAAGGTAGTCAAAAGCGACCCGCGGCAAAGG
>JAAERL010000523.1 GCA_024230435.1 Desulfobacteraceae bacterium | reverse complement strand
CTCAACTTTTCCCCTCCTCCTTGTCTACGAGGAGGACAAGCTCCTCAGTGTCGAGGAGGAAAACAGACGTAGGGCCCCATCAAGACCGGATCACCAAGACTAGGGGGGGGGTGGATGCTGACCTGTGCTGATGCCAACAGGCATCCATTGTGAGACTGTACGATATGTAGTATCATAATCTATCAAAATGCATAAATGAAGTATTAGCGATAATTATATAGCTAAAGTACTATTCTCCTCGCAAAAAAGATGTGCTTGTCACAAGGATATTGCGGAAAAAGTCACGGGATTCGCCAGGCCGTAGCTCGGAAAAAGTACGCTAGCGCGGTCTGTCCGTCTACAATCCCGGTGTACTATTTCCTCAGACCGAAGATGGACCGAAGATCTCACGTGATATCACGCAAAGACCTGATTTTAGGACCCAGGAAAAAGTACGCCAGACTGGCGTACTGATCGTAGGAAATGCGAGAAACGGGCGCACTATAGCAAAAGGCTTTAATGCTAACGGAAAAAGTACGCCAGTAGTGCGCCAGTCCTGTTAATAGGGCTCTACGGAACCAAAAGGGTCTGTTAAGAGGACCTTTTAGTGTCGATTCTGTGCCCATTAGGGGTACATTTAATTGTCAATGAAAAGTATGTAGTATGTAGGTACGTTATGTTAAAAATAGCGATTATGCTTAACGAATTCGTTTAATATGTTAATATATTATTCTTTTATCGTAATAATACAAATATTGACAATAAAAGAGTACAAATAATTTCATTTTACATTTACTTAAAAGTTCATATTTCATTTTCTAGATTCCAGTAGGGCTACTTTACTTAAGTACATATCCTACTTAAAGAAGATACAAGTATCGTATCGTCCACCGTGTCCACCGCCCGCGCTGCCCTCGGCGCTCCGAGAACAACCATGACTGCCACCGTATCGACGGTTCGATAACGACATGGTACTTGAGTGATAGATAACGTATGGGGGGCAGCGGGGGGCCAATGTGATCTTCACGACCCATTGAGCTAGCGATAGCAAATAAACATCCATAGTCGACGGCCGATTTTGTGAAATCTACACGGTTCTGGGGT
>JAAERL010000522.1 GCA_024230435.1 Desulfobacteraceae bacterium | reverse complement strand
GACCCGTACAGGAGCGTATTACCGTGGAAGATCCAGCACCATTGTCTGTTATTGGAGCTGGTTGGGCCTCCAATGAGGGAAAATGTTGGTTTGAATCCAATCCAAAAGAGCATAAGTGCAAAGCGACAACACCACGTGCTATCAAGGAGGATAGATTTATTTTGAAAACAATGACTCACATTAAGTGGTCGCGCACAAATGACGGGCCACGGGAATATTAATTCAAATGTGACATGCGCGCTGCCCTGGAGAATGATTTGACACTCACTAACAAATTCCAGTATCTGATTGACAAGGACGAGTTCAACTGCAGCCAGGCATTTGTGATGTCTCTCTCATTTCAAGTGGTAAAGTGTTGGCGAAAGAATCGTTTGCAGAGCCTGAATACTTTGATACAACCACTGAAAAATCACATCGTGAAGGTGGAGCACAGTAAAATCGTTAACAGCATTCCAGGCAAGTCGGTTCTGGGGTTTTTATATACCTAATCGCTCGTGACTGAAAAAAAGGATAAAATACATCGTACAAGTTACGGCGCATATCGTAAAAATTACCACGCGCATCTACGGAAGGGATAGAATCTCGGAAGTGTGGTTCGAACTCGCATCGTTGCTTTTACGCATTATAAAAGCATGCTTGGGAAAATTGATTGAAGCACTGTGGATCAGCGGTTGATGACGCAACCCACATCGAACTCATTGCAGG
>JAAERL010000521.1 GCA_024230435.1 Desulfobacteraceae bacterium | reverse complement strand
GTAGCCGGATTGCCAGACATTTTCAAGAGAAAATGACGGGTTTGATGAGTGACCTTGAATATGTCAGATCATACATAGATGACCTACTGATAATTTGGAATGATTCATTCAAAGATCATTTAACAAAATTAGAGAAAGTTTTTAAAAAAATGCATAAAGCTGGTTTAGAAGTAAACTGCGCAAAATCCACATTTGGCATCGACAAATGCAAATACCTAGGTTATTTCTTAACAAGACAAGGTATAAAACCGCAATCTAAGAAAATAAAATCCATACTTGCAATAAATTCTCCCCAAAATGTAAAAGAGTTACACTCTTTCCTAGGTATCGTACAATATTATAGGGATTTATGGGAGAAACGAAGTGAAATGCTAGCCCCACTCACAGATCTCATTGCTGAGTGTGGGGAGACGAAATCAACCAAACACACAGGGACAAAGAAAAGCCCGTGGTATTGGAATGAAACGCATCAAAAATCATTTTAAGACATAGAAAAGACTGTCGGTTGCGAAGTTATGCTAGCTTATCCAGACTATTCAAAACCGTTTGAGATATATTGTGACGCATCAACTCGACAGCTCGGCGCTGTAGTCGTACAGAACAACAGGCCCATTGCTTTTTTAGTCAGAAATTAAGCGATGCACAAACACGATATTACATCACAGAACTTGAACTACTAGCCATAGTGGAAACTCTCAAAGAATTCAAGGGGATGTTGTGGTGGCAAGACATAAAGGTCTATACAGACCACAAAAATCTTGAAAAAGAGGGCCTTGGTACTTTGTCTGATAGAGTTTACCGATGGGCGCTTTTGTTATAGGAACTCGCCCCTAGGATTGAGTACATCAAAGGGACCAATCATTTGGTAGCTGAAGCAATTAGTCGCTTAGAATACACCCCTTCTAAAAGTATTAGCAGTC
>JAAERL010000520.1 GCA_024230435.1 Desulfobacteraceae bacterium | reverse complement strand
GTGCGTGTGACTTTATGGGCATTTGTATGCCTATGGCCATCAATTAATGGCTCTATTCGAGGGATATATCGGGATATGGATGTAATATTTGCATATCTTAATAGCTAAACTGAAATCAGCGGCTGGAAAGACGGTGAACAGCCCAAAAAGTCTACGTTATTTTCACAGGAAAAAAAACATGTTTTTTTCAGCAATGACGTCAAGATTTGGTGCCCGTAATTGATGTCGGGGTCATTGCTGCTGTCCAACAACAAAGCCAGTTGTGTAGGGAAATATTTAGTGGCGAAAGGGGCCGCCGTTTGGGCTGTTTGCTCGGTGCTCTTGGGATGATCTGTATCTGAAAAAAGTTTTCACATCATGTGTCCTCATTTTTCTTATCCATTTCTCTTATTATCTCTCACAATAAATAATCTCTATTTCCAAATGAAATGCATTCATCGATGCACACTCAAAATATATACATCGTCAAAATATCATCGGTAATATCAATAATGTTATTTTGGATAGGTAAAACTAGAAGAAGTGGAAGTCAAATCCGGCGAAGAAGACGAAGAAACTCTCTGCTCCTACCGTTCCAAACTCTTCGTTTACGGTGAAACCCTCCTCGACAAGGGCACCGGGAACAAGACAT
>JAAERL010000519.1 GCA_024230435.1 Desulfobacteraceae bacterium | reverse complement strand
TCCTTTTCTCTGTGAAAATATCCAAAAATAAAACAAAGACAATCATTTCTCCTCTTTTTAGATACAATACATAACGTACTTATCGTATTGTAGATAACATGCCACAAAACAAAAAAGAGGCGATCAACGATGGTGCAGTCAAAACTCGGCCGTCGCCTTGTGTCCACGCCCTTCAGTATTTGCAAGGAAAATTCCTTCTTCTAAGACAATATTAGTTTATGCCATGGACTGATACTGCCTTAGAGAAGGTAGCTAACAATCCACTTCTACTTAATTAAATTAAAATCGCTTTCACCAGGTCATAGTTTAATGTATAGTCTAGGAATATGTTGCTCCGCATAACCGTGCGTGGTCATTAAGCGCCTTTTTGAAGGTCCTGATAACACGAATGTGGCGACGGGCGGCATTTTAGCATCAATTACACTAAATAGTAAATAGAATTATCTAGAATAAATTATAAATTACGCGCTTCACTGTAGCCCCCGACGAGTATATCCGTAGGGCATTCCGCCGGTCCGATTGTTGTGAACAACCCGACCGGCAAATACGGTCGCCGCCAAAGTCAGAGCGGAGGCGTGCTGTGACAAAAATTATTGTCAATCCTATTGTACAATAG
>JAAERL010000518.1 GCA_024230435.1 Desulfobacteraceae bacterium | reverse complement strand
TCCGTAACATCCTCAATTCCAACTTTGGCTTCTTCCGGCACCTCGGGCAACTTATCACCCTTGACACGAAAGCTCTGCCCAGTTTGAATTAATATTCCTTTACGAACACCATCCTTGAAGGCCTTTTTGGTGGCCGGCTTGGTTTTGTCAATGTTGAATTCGGAGGAGAGGTATTTGACGATGGATGCGCGGGATACCCCGTTGGCGGAGGATGCGGGTTGTTGTCGGATGGCGTAGACTATTTTATCGACGAGTGTTTTGGGTGGTGCCATGTTGTTGTGGTGGTGTGTTATGTGCGTTATGAGATGCAGTTGGTCTACTTCTTACGCTCTCGCTGGACACAAGATGTACCTTATGGTCATGGATGGTCGCGGTCATGGTGTCGGTGTTTTCAGGACAGATTTTTTAGGAGGAAAGATTTTTGTGGTGGAGAGATGGTTAAAGATTCGATTTTGTCTGTCCGTACAAAATTACGAATATGCAAGCCAAAAATACAAAATTACTTATAAAGCGAGGGCAGACCTTAGACCTATTACTTATCCTATGCATCCAAATGTAAGATCCAAAAGCAGTGGCAAGAGAAGCGAAAGTCATGATAAAAAAAGATCCGGGGTGTGTTTTTCCACCATTTCCAGCCTGGAAATCGCAAATCGCTCCAGAACAACCATAAAAAACACACGACGCTATCCAAAATAACCATCCCAACATGATGATCAAGCAACTATCTCTCCTCCTCGCACTCGCCAGTGCACCAGCCATCTCGGCAATTGATCTCACAACTGATAACTGGGATGCTGAAACTAGTGGAAAGACTGTCTTTGTCAAATTTTATGCGCCATGGGTAAGAAATATGAG
>JAAERL010000517.1 GCA_024230435.1 Desulfobacteraceae bacterium | reverse complement strand
TACCCGTATTATTAATAGGTTTAAATTCTCCTTTCTCCACTAATACTGGCGTCTAGAGAGCAATAACTAAAATAAATATATATATATATTTTATTATTAATATTATGCTGGATTCGTTGACTGGTCTATGCAACAGTGCGGGCTGTGATATCAAAATCTTTTCATTGTGATCTTGCACTGAATTATGGGCAAGGGGCACCTGAACCAGATTGCAATTGCACAGTCAGAGTGATAAACAATATATGGAAGCGAAAATGAAGGTGAAGGTAAACTCGACCACCCTGGCTCCTCTTCTACATCTCCAATTCCGATTCGGCGGTGCTGCTGCAACTGCTTCTTGTGTTATTCCTATTGTTGAGCCTGGAGGCTCTATTGTGAATGACGTGAGTAAAAGCCTACTTATATAAGTAATTAGTTTATTTAAGTTATCTAGAGAGACTTATGGTACGGATTTGATGGTTGATGAGTACCGAATTCCTAATATTTGATGAAAATGAAACGGTGGGTACTTATTATTTTATCGGAAGCCACACTTGATTGACTCGACTGCAAAAACTTCAAAATCTTCAAGTTGGAGGCGGTTGCTTGATTGTGTACCGCCCAGCACTTTTTCTACCCATATAACGACAAACGGCGGTCAGTTAGTCGCAAGGAAAAGGTACCGACGTGCGCGACGAAAAAAATGGAGACAAAACTTAAGTATGGTAGAACTCCCACGAGGAAAAGAGCTGAGTGGTATTGTACAATACACAAAAATGTACAAGTATTAAACTATTAGCCAACTACTTACTCACAACATCACACAGCTCTTTTTCTCGTGGGAATTTTTTTCTGCACACATACCACGTCAGTTCCTCCTCTTCGTGCAGAACTCTAGAGCTGCCGTTTGTACTTGTACTTATTTACATGGGTAGAAATGACTTGTGCTCGTGACTTTCAGGTTTCAGGTTAAGGTTAAGGTTAAGGTTAAGGGGGGAAGTTTACTGCTTTCAGTTTCAGGTTTCAGGTTCAGGGAAGTTTGTTTCAGTTTCAGAAACAATCATTACATATCTAAGCAGCCTCCACCAACTTCTTGAAGATAATTCGACTTGCAAATTGAACTCAAATTGACAGTAAAAGTAGTGGGGTT
>JAAERL010000516.1 GCA_024230435.1 Desulfobacteraceae bacterium | reverse complement strand
GAGGTGCTAGAGGGAGAGAGAAGAAATACTCCTGACTACAGAACTCGAGCGATGCTGCTTGCAGTGTTGCAGGTGATGATACGATGACTCCTAATTTTTTTATGCGCTGCTCATGAGGACGTGCAGAGAGGATGCCTGCTGCTTCAGCAGCTTCTCCTCGAATTTGCGAATTTGCGGACGCAAGTGTCCTAAAGACATAGTATACATAGGAATTAATATCTAAAAGGAGATAATTGTCAAACCACGGTTCACGGTACTCTATGAGTCAAACCCGATTTTCGATCTTTTGCATTCCACGTCTAATTTTGTCTAATTTCATCTTTCCTTATCTCGCAAGGAGCTGGGGAAGGGCATTAAAAGTGTCTTCTACGATCTTAGAAATTTACATGTGTCTCCCATCCAAAGAGGATAAACCGCTCAGGAGTTTTGTCCCGATATTTTTTAGTCGCGAGCGCTAGTTCCTCCTTCTCGGGACTAACTGACCGCCGTTTGTGTGTAGAAAAAGTGCTGGGCGGTATTGTACTTACGGTACGCACGGGCGGTAAGTACACAATTAAAGCTAGCACCTATGTAGCACCAGGGCACATAAAAGAATAAAGGCCGTGCAGGTCGATTTTTTGCACCCGGAGCCTTTCCCGCAATATTTTTGTTAGTGAAAGCAATCTATTGGCTAAATGCTCTAGCTGTTGGTCAGGATGGCCAAAATTGAATTTAATGGAAGTGGTTTACTTGCTCGTCCCAAGAGACTATCCTTTAGATGACTATCGTCCGAGTTTATATTCTGAGCGGCAGGTGGTG
>JAAERL010000515.1 GCA_024230435.1 Desulfobacteraceae bacterium | reverse complement strand
GATCTATATCTGAGGGTATTAGCTGGTGTGTATAAAACCCATCACACTCGCCCCCCTTTTTGAAGATTTGAGATGGTCAGTTGTGGGATATGATATGCATGATATTCATTACCGTAAGCCACGTGCAATTTTCACATAAAACCGCGTGGGTAAAAAGAATGGCTTTTTTTGGTATTTTCAGATAGGTTTTGTACGAGTTTTGTCGCGAATTTTCTCGATTTAAACTTTATTTTGGAATCTTTGTACCGTATTAAGACATTTGAAACTTCTGGAATTTTTCTGACACGCGCATGTCAATTTGCTTAATACCATGTGGGAACTCTCAGGTTATGAGACATAGTAACGCTAGTGAAGTATTGCTTCATTAAAGTCCGTTTGATTTCTTTATGTACCACTGTTTCATCCTATATCTTCCAAAATCTGGATTGTGTGGGCACGGGCAGCTTCGCGCCCAATGGCAGAGTTTTCCATGCTTATAGATGAAAGGGTAATGTAACTACATTTTCTCTAGACTCCCTTTTGTTCCCTTTGTGCTGTAATTTCCCCAAGTTGCATTGCGGCCATGGGCCCCCTGTAGTTTCTTGAT
>JAAERL010000514.1 GCA_024230435.1 Desulfobacteraceae bacterium | reverse complement strand
ATGTAAGGGTTATATAAAAGTTATATAAGGGTTATGTAAAGGTTAAGTAAGGGTTATATAGAGGTTATATCAAGGTCATATAAGGGTTATATAATGGTTATATTAGGGTTATGTAAGGGTTGTGTAAGGGTTATATTGGCCACAACTTTTTTTCAAAGTGTCACACGGAGCTCAATTTTGGCCCATCTTGAAGCCGAGAGCGAGCCGGATCCATTCAGACCACTTTTACCCCAATCTTTCATTGTTGACCCATTGCAAAGCCGAGAGTGAGCTGCATCCATTGTCAGCAAAACACGCAAAATTGGCCACAACTTTTTTCCAAAGTGTCACACGGAGCTCAATTTTGGCCCATCTCGAAGCCGAGAGCGAGCCGAATCCATTCAGACCACTTTTACCCCAATCTTTCATTGTTGACCCGTTGCGAAGCCAAGACAGAACTGCATCCATTTGCCACAAGAATGAGGAAAAAAGCACAGAGCATTTTTAGGAGCTCATTATTTGTGCATTATTTTGAATAGCACTGATTGGAAACATTATTATTTTGAAACAAGCTGTAAGCTGCTGCGTAACCAGCAGAAACCAAGGCAAACCTAGCAATGTCATTACAATGGCATTTCATTTCATTTACTTTGCAAAAACTAAGGCTATGAAAGCTGCAGAAAGATCAGAAAAGATGCCAAAGCTCTTTCACAGGGCAGTTTTAGTGTCTCATTTTTGGAGCATTTCAAAGCCCAGGCCGAGGCGAATCTACCAATGAAGTTTCAATGATATCTAATTCAATTGGCTCAGCAAAAGCCATGGCTATCAAAACTGCAGCAAAATCAGAAAAGATGCCAAAGCTCTTTTGCAGGGCAGTTATAGGAGCTAATTTTTGGAGCGTTTTAAAGCCCAGACCAAGGCAAATCTGCCATTGATATTGCAATGATATCTAGTTCAATTGGCTCTGCAAAAGCAATGGCTATGAAAGCTGCAGCAAAATCAGAAAAATGTCAAAGCTCTTCCACTGGGTAGCTTTATTAGTTTCTTTACAGAGCTTTTGAAGTCCAGACTGAGGCGAATCTACCAATCTCATTTTAATGGCATTTTATTTAATTTGCTCTGCAAAAAACATGGCTACCAGCTGCTGCATTGAATAGAGACTTCTGTAGTTTGCGTCACCGCTCATCAAAAAAAATAAAGATCTTCTCTTCTTTGGTGTCAACCTCTCTACAAGTAGGAATAATACGAAATCTCTCAAAAAATTCTTCTAGCCATGCACGCACGCGCGGAGCGGAACATGCATCGACCGACAAGCAACGAACGACACCGCGAAAGATCGAAAAATTCTTCTAGCCATGCACGCGCGGTTCGGAACAAGCATCGACCAACATCGACATCGACAAGCAACGAACTGCAACGAACCACGGGCCACGGGAGCGAACGAGCCACGACCTACCTCTCGTCTCGTCTCGCTCCCGTCCTCTCCCTCCCGTGTCCTCTCTCGACCATGGCGAGAACTTGTCCGCCCTTGCTTTCCGACGTCAGAACAAAAGCCCCTGCATTCACGGCTGTTTCCGCACGTTCGACGCCTGCGCCTACCTTCATCGCGGAT
>JAAERL010000513.1 GCA_024230435.1 Desulfobacteraceae bacterium | reverse complement strand
CTGTGCAGCCCGACAAGTCAGAATAAATGGCCGCCATTGACCGAGATAGAAGTGGCTGATATCCTGCCGAAACTAGAGTCTAACCGACCAGATCAATCAAAATATGGCAGAAATAGGCTAAGTCTATGTTCACCCTACCCACGATGTCCGTTCTCAGCGAGTACTCAACCTCAGAAAATGGTCAACATAGTGTTGGAAAGCTGAGAGTGAGAGGAGTTCAAATCCGTAGAGATCTAAGCAAGGTTTTGAATCGTGGTGAAAACAAAAAGTGGTTCCAGGCTGAAGACCCGGGTAAATTGGAAAGAGGGACAACTTTGGGGTTAACCCTTAGTTTTTTCTAGGGGTAGGGCTAACAAAATATTTTTTTATTTTTCTTAGATCTTCACGGATTCAAATGCAGCTCACCGAGAGGAGCATTTTAACACCCTTACATGGCCCGTTAGTCCCGTAACGGCTGAGAACGGACAAATCGCCGTTTTGTGGATAGGCTGACCATACTTAGACTTAGCCCGATACGCCTCTTCTTTCGCTGCAGGTCTTCATTAATGCTGTAAATTCGGATTCCAACTTCAATTTCTCCCTTCCTTTCAGTAAACAACATGATCGCCGGTGGATGGG
>JAAERL010000512.1 GCA_024230435.1 Desulfobacteraceae bacterium | reverse complement strand
TTAGCATTTTGACTACGGTCAATCTGCATCGTACTTTGGTAGTTCCTGGTGTTGATAGACACGCAGTGGAGGAGGTGGTCAACAACTTGATCCTCCAACATCAGTTGTGCAAACAAAGAAAATATTGTACAGTTAAATTATTGTAAAAAAGTGAGACTAGATGCATCTCATCCTCGTCGCACGGTCCACACCGCGCTCTCACAAAAAACATATACTCGATATCGCTTCCGGATATCGCGACCTCTCTCTAGGGTCTCTACAACTCCCCGTGGGGGCCAAGCTGGTCGCATCCAGCGTGGGAATCGATATTCTCCGGCGAACCTCGATGTCCCGATGTCGGGGGGTGGAATGGGCGGTATCGCCGTTTCTCCCCCCTATCTAGCATATTTGCAATGGGCAGCTATGCCGCGTAGAACACAGCGAGGTTCGCCTCACTGTCTCGCTACCTGGCTCCCACGGGGTATTATACTCCCCCCATTCTGATGCAGGCAATACTTCACCGCGGAAAGTCTGAGCTTGGCTAAATCCTGCTTTGTAAACTTTCTTCCGACCAGCCTCGCCTGCTGGTCGCACGCTATCCGGAGCTTTTCCACATCGCTAAATCGGTCATCTCTCAACACACTCCTGCGCTGAATGAGTGGGGACCTCCAGCCAGAGCTAGAAAAAAGTAAACTAATTTTTTTACTTTTTTGAAAGTATGAGATTTTTTAAACTTTCACAGATTTTAAAGTAAAAAGTAAGAACTTTTTACTTTTTCTACTTTTAAAATTGAAAGTTGACCAATTATTTCACTTGTTACTTTTTCAAAAGTTTATGGCAATGGACAGACAAATTGTAACCCCAAGGGTCTGAGGGTTACAATGGTAACGCAT
>JAAERL010000511.1 GCA_024230435.1 Desulfobacteraceae bacterium | reverse complement strand
CCGGCAAGCATGCATTCAAAAAATCAAAATCAAACTCACCAACATTGCCGAAAGAACTGTTTGAAGAAAGCATGCAGATGGCAGCAAGGAAGGCTGCAGCGCTGTATCTAACCATTGTTGATGTTGTTATTGGTGCTTGACCAGTGGCGTAGGGGGGAGAGGTCGATCTATCGGTAGGTTTTTGGAAAAATGAGTGATCATTGAGAATGAGGAATGAGCGGCGGTGGGGATCTTTTTTCGAAGATCTTCGTTCGTGAATACGCGCGGACATCGTAGCTCGTGACCCGCTGTCTTTTCACCCCCCAGATAGACCAAATTCAATTGAAGAGTATTATTTTCTTTTGTTATTAGTCAAGAATATCAGTGATAAAATAGAAAAGGGGTATGCTGATTACTTATCGATGCGAAGGGGTATGATTTCATTTACACGTGGAAATTTTTCTCTCATTCACGGACATTCACGCACAAGATGGTTCAGGTTTCAGGCTCCCGCCCTTTCCACCAACAGCTTGCCCGCCTGCCTCATTCCT
>JAAERL010000510.1 GCA_024230435.1 Desulfobacteraceae bacterium | reverse complement strand
TTGGGCAAACATGTTTTTGGTGTTCCTGCGCACTATACATCCCAAGAATGCTCTATGTGTCATAAAATCGTAAAAAAGTCTCTTTCGATAAGAACTCATCGCTGCCCTTTTTGCACCTTTGTTGCAAATCGTGATCATAACGCAGCGAGAAATGTTTTGCGTTTCGGGCTGGATACGTTAACGCCGCAAGGCGTTTAGATGCCCGGTAATTTATTGCCGGGAGCAGTCACAGGCATATTGCGTTTCAAACGCGGCCGTTTTGTACTATTGGAATATGTTTCGTCAGAGCAGAGTATGATTGCTTGTCTTGAAAACAAAGAATGTATGGAGACATAATTATGTTTTCCAATATAGATGCGGTTATTTTAGCGCGTGCGCAATTTGCGTTTACGATTTCTTTTCATATCATCTTTCCCTCCTTTACTATTGGTTTGGCTAGCTGGCTGGCAGTAGTGGAGTGGCGCTGGTTGAAAACCGGAAACCGGCTTTATGAAGATATTTACCGGATGTGGGTCAAAATTTTTGCGGTAACATTTGGAATGGGAGTCGTTTCAGGGGTAGTGCTGTCTTATCAGTTCGGTACAAACTGGTCGGTTTTTTCAGATAAGGTTGGTAATGTGCTTGGCCCGTTGCTAGGCTACGAAGTCTTGACCGCCTTTTTTCTGGAAGCCTCTTTTTTGGGGATTATGCTGTTTGGCTGGAACCGTGTGAGTAAAAAGATGCATTTTGCTTCCACGTTGATTGTGGCAACGGGAACACTTATATCAGCGTTTTGGATTTTATCCGCAAATAGCTGGATGCAAACTCCCGCCGGTTTTCGGGTTGGTGAACACAGCTTATTATACCCCACTAACTGGATGCAGGTCATTTTCAATCCGTCCTTTCCTTACCGCTTTATACATATGACCACTGCCGCCTATTTGACTACCGCTTTTGCGGTAGGAGGTATCGGCGCTTTTTATTTATGGCGTAAGCGTCATGTATCCCATGCGCGTATCATGCTGGGCATGGCCATGATTATGGCCGTGTTTGTGTCTGCCTTTCAGGCCCTTGTAGGCGATATGCACGGATTGAACACATTGGAGCATCAGCCTTTAAAGGTTTCGGCGATAGAGGGAATTTGGGAAACCCAGCGCGGTGCAGCCCTTAAACTGTTCGGCTGGCCGGATCAGCAAGAGGAAAAAACCAAGTATTGTATCGAAATTCCAAAACTTTCCAGCTTTATTTTGACCCGCGATCTAAATGGTGAAGTCAAGGGGCTCAAGGAATGGCCGAAAGAAAAACGTCCGCCGGTAGCAGTGGTATTCTGGAGTTTTCGCATTATGGCGGGTATCGGAGTGCTAATGATTGCCACGGGTGCTATCGCGCTGGTGCTTTATTTGAAAAAAACTTTATTCCGCGCAAGGTGGTTTCAGCTTTGGTGCATGGCCATGACACCTTCGGGATTTATTGCGGTATTGGCTGGCTGGTTTGTTACCGAGGCCGGAAGGCAGCCTTATGCCGTTTATAATGTTTTGCTCACAGCACAAACGGTTTCACCGGTGGGGGTAACACCGATCGCCATGTCTTTGATAGCTTTTATTGCGGTTTACGGTTTTATATTTAGTGCAGGTGTTTACTATATTGTGCTGCTTGTCCGCAAAGGCCCGGAGACTGAAAATGATAAAGAAGTCTTTGGTTCCCACGGCGTAAAAAAACCTCCGCTGGTCACCAATAATCTGGGTTCACAATCAGGGGGACAAGATGTTTGATTTAGGAAATGTTCTAGACTTGCCTCTTATCTGGTATGGGCTGATATCAACGGCCATTTTTTTGTATGTACTGTTGGACGGATTTGATCTGGGGGTGGGAATCTTGTTTCCTTTTGCACCTTCGGATCAATGCCGCGACCGGATGATGAATTCGGTGGCCCCCTTTTGGGACGGGAACGAAACCTGGCTGGTGCTTGGCGGCGGGGGGCTGTTTGCCGCTTTTCCCCTGGCCTATTCGCTTTTGATGCCGGCTTTTTATATTCCCATAATTTTTATGTTGCTGGGGCTGATTTTCAGAGGAGTTGCCTTTGAGTTTCGTTTCAAGGCAACAGGCAGTTCGCAAAGAATATGGGACTACTCTTTCCATTTTGGCTCTTTACTGGCTACTTTCATGCAGGGCATGGTACTGGGAACTTTTGTACAAGGCATTGAAGTTCAGGGGCGCAGTTTCGCAGGCGGTCCTTTTGATTGGCTCAGCGCTTTTAGTGTTATGACCGGTTTTGCCCTGGTTTGCGGCTATGCTCTGTTGGGTGCTACCTGGTTAATTATGAAAACCGATGAACAAACCCAGGCCTGGGCCAGAAAGTGCGCGGGATACGTTTTGATCTATGTGGGATTTTTCATTGCTTTGGTGAGCTTGAGCATGCCCTTGATTAATGCCGATGTGAAAGACCTGTGGTTTCGCCTGCCCAACTTGTTTTTACTGTTGCCAATGCCCGGTTTAACCGTTGTTTTTTGCATCCTGCTATGGTTGGACCTTCACCGCGGCAATGAGTACAGACCTTTTTTTTTCAGCATAGGAATTTTTTTATTGAGTTATATCGGCCTTGGAGTTAGCACATATCCGTGGTTAGTGCCTTTTAAGGTTTCTTTCCGGCAGGCTGCTGCTGTATCTCAATCCCAGTCATTGCTGTTTGCGGGAACCGCTGTTTTGCTGCCTGCCATATTGATTTATACGGCCTATTGTTTTTATGTTTTCAGGGGAAAAGCTTCACATGAAGGCCACTACTGATCAAAGCATTGATAAAAGACGTCAATGGTTGTGGTTTATAGCTTTGTGGGCTGGTGGATTGATTGCCGTTACAGTATTGACCTATTTCGTACGTTTGTTAGTCTTATTCTAAATGAATCTTCTTGCTCTTACATGTTCTCAGGCGGTACAGCAGTTTCAACAACGTTACGGCCGCGGAGGCTTTCATGCCAAAGCCCTGTATCGCGCATTTTACAACCGCGCCAATTTGAACATAGCGTCTTTGCCTGAATTTAAAGTCTCTGATCCGGTCCTGGCGCGCCGGGTATCCGAAGACCTTTGCATCAAATTACCCTATCTGGAAAAAAAGGTTTCTTGTGAGGGCGTAACCAAGCTGATTTTCAGGCTTTCGGATGGACTTTGCATTGAAACGGTTGTGATTCCCATGGCCAATCATTTTACGGTGTGTGTATCGAGCCAGGTGGGGTGCCGTATGGGCTGCAGGATTTGCCATACCGGGAAAATGGGGTTTAAGCGTAATCTTTCTACCGATGAAATTGTAGCCCAAATATATTATACAAAGGTGATTTTAGGCCACAACGTGCGCAACGCGGTTTTTATGGGAATGGGAGAACCCCTGGATAATTTTTGTCAGGTCATTCAAGCCATTGAGGTTCTGGAAGACCAGCGCGGGCTCAATATCGCCAAGCGCCGGATCACGCTGTCTACTGCGGGGTTGGCCGATGGCCTTCTTAAACTTGCCCGGTTGAACTGGCCCCAACTCAAATTGGCGGTGTCGCTGAATGCGCCTGATGATGCAGTGCGGGATCAAATTATGCCAGTGAACCGCCGGTTTCCCATGAAACAATTAAAAAACGTTTTACAAGACTTTCCCCTTGCCAAGGGTAATTTTATTCTTGCAGAGTATGTGGTTATAAAGGGCCTGAATGACGGCCCTGCCCAGGCCCGTCAACTTGTCTCTTATTTAAGTAATTTGCCGGTAAAAGTTAACCTGATCCCCTTTAATCCGAGTCCGGGCCTGATCTTTGACGCGCCTTTTAAAAAGGATTTTGATCGTTTTCATAAAGAGCTGATTCAAAACAACGTTTTTGTGCGTTTGCGCTCATCCAAAGGCAGCGCCATACGGGCTGCCTGCGGCCAATTGGGAGGTGGATGATCAGATTTCAGGAGCTTGGAAGATTCTAAGGCGATTTGTGTTAAAGAATATACCATCTTGTATGTCTTTTTTCCCGTCTTGTGCGTTATGCCAAAGCCAGAATACGTAAAGTATGCAAACTTTGGCACGCCTTGAATACTAAAAAATTCTGCTCAATCTGGTATATTCTTTTCCGCCAATCGCCTAAGTCCCTTTAATCAGATTGTCTCCGGCGGCCGTCGTCAGCAACCTGCTGAAAAGCTCTTTGCTGGTTTTGTTTAATTCTAAAAAGATTAAACCGGCACGCATGTTAAGCGGAGCGTTTTTTTCATTCCAGCCCGTTATGTTAAGCCGCTGAAGTTTACACGCAATGTTTTCGATTCTGTACTCACGGTCCTGGTGTACGATAAACAGTGAAAGGCAAATGGTGTCTTTTACCAATATTTCAGGTGTGCGGGTATTTATTTCAATATAAACGCCGCCCTGGCTTAGATTAAGCAGGTTGGCCTTTTGTTTCAATCCGTTGATTTCCAATAAAACTTGAGTATTGGGGAAATAGAATCGCTGATCTTTACGAAAAGAGCGGGGGTTACAGGCTGCGTTGATAGCGAGAATCAAGTCCGCCGGACGGATTCTGACATGAACCACATATTTGAATTGCCGGGCCAGCTCATTGGTATTGGTTTTATTTTCATTTTCCGCGATCAAAATAAGGGGAATATCGTTGCCAATTTTCTCTGTTTTTAAAATCTGTTTGAATTCGGTGACATCCATGTCGGGCAGTTCATCACTGACCAATATGATGTCAAATTGTTTTTCCCTTAAGGTGTCCAGAGCGATTTGTGCTTTATCGATTTCTTCAACAGCAACATCGCTTAGGTCTGCATAAATGAACTTTTTTATCAGTCCCCGATAGGAACGATTTGGATGAACTAATAATAATTGGCGGATATGCATAATTTACCCAATATTGGTTGTCTTGATTTTTATTGTCTTTTAAGACCCTAAAAAATATCGGCTATTTTACCGAATTCTAAAGCCCTGCCTTCTGATTTTTGTGGTAAATTTTTCGTATGCCTTGATCCGGAACAAATTTTCCTATCTCTGATTGGGACATTGTTAGAGATGTAAATTCAACAATTGGGCTGCGTTACGGCCGCAAATGCGCAGGATCTGCTCTTTTGTGATACCGGATTTTCCGATCTCATCGAAATAGCGCCGGGGCTGGATCAGCGGGTAATCCGATCCCCAGAGAATTTTGTCATCACCGGCTAAGCGCATGGCATTGAGATAGATTTCATTTTGATAAAGATAGGGTGAAGCGGCGGTATCGAACCAGGTATTTGCCAGGGTTTCACGCACTTGTTTTTTTAACAGGTTGTAAAAGAACAATCCTGCTCCCCAGTGGGCCAGAATAATCCTGTTTTTTGGAAATTTTTTCAGCAGGCTGTAAATTTGCGCAAGTGTGTTATCGGTTTTGCCTGGGTACAGGTGTCCCACCGGTTCGTTGGTATGAATCATCACCGGGCAATTGAATTGTCTGGCGATTTCCATGACAGGTTCCAGGCTGTTAAAACAGGTCTCATTGATTACCGAACAATAAAAGGCCAATTCTCCAATACCGGACAACCCTGCATTCAGACACCTGTAGGCTTCTTTGGCGCCTTCGGGGTGCAACGGATCAAAGCAGCAAAAACCAATCAGCCGGTCAGGATAACGGTTAACCGATTCCAGAATATAATCGTTATGGTATTTGAACCAATCGCTTGTCTGCCAGGGAAAGCCAAAGGTAACGGCCCTGTCTACGCCCTGTTCATCCATGATTGCAACCAATTCATCAGCTCCGGCGAGTTTGGACTTCGAACTGCGATAGAGCAGTTCGAAAGCGGGCTCATTGGTAAAATAAGTTTGCCTGCGGGATCTGATTTTTGTTGGAAAGATGTGGGTGTGTATGTCAATTATCATGTTTTATCGCTTGTTTTTTTATGTTTTATTGACTCGGAAGCTTTTTTTTATAATATGTTAATTCGCTTTGCAAGCTGCTTGACTGGCGGCAAGCACCTCCCTGGCATCCCATCGTTAGCGCCATAGGACAAATTGTCTTATTTCGCCGATGAGCACGAAGTTACCAGGGGAAAATAAGACAAGGGTCGTTTTATAAGATTTATTGTGACATTATCAATAGAAGGTATTGCGTATTTTAACATCTTAAAACGTTTATTTAATCTTATTATTATAAATAGTTATATAAAAAACAATTTATTTTTTTATCGGAACCTTTCAATGTCCGAAAAATTTAGGCCTATTAAAATGAGGTGATTATGGATTTTTCGTGTAATTTAACCAGGCGCAGTTTTTTACAATTGTCATCTATGACCGCAGCGGGTTGGCTGGCAGGTTGCGCCGCCAATCCGGTTACAGGCAAAAGCCAGTTTATGATAATCAGTGAACAACAGGAAATTGATCTGGATAAAAAGAACTCTCCTCATCAGTTTTCGGCGGACTACGGTCCGGCCCAGGACCAGCGGCTTTCCGCCTATATCAATCAAACCGGGCAAAGCCTGGCCTCTTTGTCCCACAGGCCTCAAATGCCTTACGCGTTTCAGGTAGTCAATGCTACGTACGTAAATGCCTATGCTTTTCCGGGTGGAAGCATCGCTGTAACACGTGGAATTTTATTGGAGTTGGATAACGAAGCCGAGCTTGCGGCTTTGCTGGGGCATGAATTAGGGCATGTCAATGCACGCCATACCGCCCAGAGCATGTCTAAAAGCGCACTTACCAGCGCCCTTGTGGGCGGTGTGTCAATGATTATAGGCGCTAAATCCGATTACGGCGGGTTGGCGGCCCAACTGGGCATGCTGGGTTCCGGGGCGCTGCTGGCTTCCTACAGCCGCGCAAATGAGCGTCAGGCAGATGATTTGGGCATGGAATACCTGGTCAAGGCCGGATACAGTTCAGGCGGTATGGTTGGATTGATGGATATGCTCAATGGAATGTCAAAGCATATGCCCAGTTTTGCCGAATTGTTGTTTTCCACCCATCCCATGAGCAAAGAACGCTATGACACCGCAATAAAAACCTCAAACAGTAAATACAGTCAGGCAAAAGGCCTGCCCCTTCACCGTGAACGGTATATGGATAATATTGCCGGTTTGCGTAAAATTCAAAGCGCTATAAAAGATATTCAGAAAGGTGAAAAAGCCCTCGGGCTGGAAAAATACGCAGAGGCTGAAAGCGCTTTTAAATCAGCGCTGAAAACTGCGCCCGATGATTATGCCGGACTGGTTATCATGGCCAAATGCCAACTTGTTCAGGAAAAAGCGGATATGGCCGGCAAGTACCTGGAAAAGGCCTTGGCGGTCTATCCTGAAGAGGCCCAGGCCCATTACCTGTCAGGCTATGTCAAATTAAATCAAAAGCAGTACCAAAAAGCCCTGGCCCGGTTCGACACGTATAATAAGAAGCTGCCCGGAAATCCCAACGTTACCTTTTTCAAAGGATTTGCGCATGAAGGCATGTCACAAAATAAGCAGGCTGCCGAATACTATCATAGCTTTTTGAAGGTGGTTAATGAGGGAAATAACGCCAAACATGCCTATGCCCGGCTGGTAGAGTGGGGTTATATCAAAAAGTAGGTACACGTAAATAAAATACTCGAATGGTTTCTTTTAATCGTCAAAATGAAAATAATCCGGTACAGCGCCATGTGGTCTTAATTGCTCCGGAAGTGCATTGGAATACCGGAAATATCGGCCGCACGTGTCTGGGCGTTGGCGCTGAGCTGCATCTTGTGCGCCCATTAGGATTTTCACTCGATGACCGGCATGTTAAACGGGCAGGACTCGATTATTGGTCAAAGGTAAAATTATCGGTTTGGGATCATCAGGATCATTTTTTTTCTACATTAGATCCCAAACCCGAAGAGATTGCGCTGTTTTCAAAAAACGGTACAATTCCCCACTGGTCTATGCCCTGCTCTAAGCGCATGTTTTTAATTTTCGGATCAGAAACCAAGGGCTTGCCTGAATCCCTGTTAAAAAGGTATCAGGATCGGCTATATTGTATTCCAATTTCATCAAGCATTCGATGCCTGAATTTATCAACCTGTGCCGGTATTGCTCTTTATGAAAGCCTGCGAAGTAACTGTTTGCTCGTAAACCTTTGATTTTATAATTGCTGCCATATAACTGAACCAGGGCCAATGCTTATGATCAAGCCTATTATCCGTTGATTACCAGCAAGTCCGAAACATCACTGAGTATCGAAGAAGCAATGATGGCTTACAAAAATCAGTATAAAAGCGAGCATACCAATAGCAGGGCAAAAAGCAGCTACAATATAGAACCGATTTATCTTCATACACAAGAACGAATCGAGGCTTTTTTGTTCCTATTTAAGATAGCCTGCTGATCATTGTTTTGATCGAAAGAAGTATTCAAAAAAATATCAAAATATGGGACAAAAAACTGAATAACTTCATGCCAAACAGAAAAGATGCCCGAAATCCAAAAAACTGAAAATTTGTTGGCTTAGTTTCAATATATCGTCAGTGGTGAAATTCTTATGCCGGATGGCAATTAATACGGATTTGTCTCTGACTTTACTGACGTTCAAAAAGATATTCTTGAAGTATTGCAAGCCCCTTTACAATGCTTCTTAAATGACTATCTTTTTAACACAGGATAACCAATAACGAGTTGGTCCGATTTTGGCGTAGCAACCTGATTATTAGGTTGAAAAAAGAATAATACCATTTTTCAAAGAGCGAATTCCAAGTTAAATATCAATATGGTTATAATAAAAAGAAAGGCAGGCGCTTGGCCTGCCTTCCGTTGTCTTTCTGTCATTACAAGGTAATGGGGTTTTAATGAGATATTTTTTTATTTATATGCTAACAACTACCTAAACAACCGTTAAGGTCATCATCGTAGTTATATCCCATCGTCACCCTCGTCATCATCGTCATCATCGTCATCATCGTCATCATCGTCATCATCGTCATCATCGTCATCATCGCAATCATTTACGATAGTACAGTCGATATCTTCATCACATTCAGTTTCGCAGGGGTCAGGACATTCAGTTTCGCACTCTTGAGCACACGTGTCAGCACAATCAGTGTCATCTTCATCACATTCTGCGGCACACGTGTCAGTACATTCAGTTTCGCACTCGTCAGTTTCAGTTTCG
>JAAERL010000509.1 GCA_024230435.1 Desulfobacteraceae bacterium | reverse complement strand
GGCTATTTTGTGTACCTCTAGATTAGGTACCTCTTTTTACCGGTACATAGGTCATCTTTTATCTTTTATAACCCAACAAAAGCCGACGTTCATTCTTGTTGCGGGTTGCGGGCGATAACCAGTCCAAACTAACAATAGCACAGGGGTGGCATTGCCTAATTGGACACTGCAATAGAGCTCTGGATAATATTATTACTAACACAACAATAAAAAGATGGGACAAATATTAGGAAAACTTCTCGACGTATTCTTCACCAAAAAGTTGGATATGGTCGTTATCGGCCTTGAAAACTCGGGTAAAACAACACTCCTCTCGGCACTTGCCCACGGCCAGCCGGTAGAGACTGTCCCGACCATTGGGCTTAACGTTAAGGTCTTCCAGAAGGGACGGGTTCAAATGAAATGTTGGGATATAGGAGGACAGGCACAATACCGCACCGAATGGTCAAGATATTGTAAGGGGTGTGACGTGGTACTATTCGTAGTCGATGCCGCCGCGCCTCAAAAATTGGCCACGGCCAAGAAGGAACTGCACAAATTATTGGATGATGGGAGTATCGGTTCGACGCCATTGTTGGTTCTGGCGAATAAGATTGATATTCAGCCTCATGTGGGTGAGAGTGAATTAATTGAGAAGTTGCAGTTGAACTATGTTATGGAGACGCCCTGGATGGTTTTGCCTATTAGTGCATTGCAGTTAACTAATTTGGATCAGGTTGTGGAGTGGTTGACTGCTCAGGGTAAGAATTAGAGGAGGTTCATTTATTACTTTTAT
>JAAERL010000508.1 GCA_024230435.1 Desulfobacteraceae bacterium | reverse complement strand
ATTTATTCCTATGTACATGTTTGAAGAAATCATAGCCTTTTCAGACCCGATAGAGCAAGAGGCCTTCCTTGAGACAAGCGGCTTTACTTATTTTACTAGAGACTAGACCGGACCAGCTTGGATTGCTGGTCCGCTAGCCACCCGGAGAGAGGATGGACAACAGCTGGTGCAACGCAGAGAGAGGTTACTTATTCAGGGCAAGCAGCGCGATGGCATTAGTCTTGTTGGGATGAGAACGAACGCTCCGAAATGGCTCTAAACTTTTGTGGAAGCAAATGCAAACCGGAAGAGTCATAAATCTGAAATCTGAAAGTGAAAGGGTAGATAAGGTAGATCCCTTTCCGTTTTGACCTACATACGTTAGCCTTACCTTGCTTGTTTTTTGGAATGAGAACGAAGAGAAGCGGTTCTACCCTCTAACTTGCTTGCAAAACGTAGCGAACGCAAACCTGAAAGGCAGATGATGGTAAAGTTGCGTGCGGGATGGCGTGAGGCAATTTTGCCCGTGAGACTTGTAGGGCACAAAATCTGAGAGGAAATGGTTTTATCCCATTCAGAGCTTCATTATGGAGGCCTATATTATTTCTGATGATTACGCGAACATACAGAAACTTGATCTACGCGTAGACTGCGAAAACGAAAAAAGTTCAGGTTATCACAGCGGATTTTGACAAAATGTGACACACAGAGACCGACGTACTTATATTTATTAGTTAACCCGGAAATGTGACAAAAATCACATTTCGGCCGGT
>JAAERL010000507.1 GCA_024230435.1 Desulfobacteraceae bacterium | reverse complement strand
TCTCTTCCCACCCCACCAAAAAAATTCACCCCCAAAAATTTTAAAATTTTTTTTTGTTGCCCCCCCCCCCCCCCCCTGGCTCCACTTTTTTGACACACTCGTCATCCTTTCTCGTCAACATTCACACCTTCTCTTTGATAGCATCATCCTGGAGACTTTAAAGTACGGTGGGTGCTTGAATTTGTACATCTAATTATTCCTACAACGCACGCCTCTGAACACTCAGTTCTTATCATAAACCTGCATAAACACAGATAAACACTCAAGTTTTGTGTCGGAGCAACTCATAAGTATTTTAGAGACTCACAACTCACAACTGCTCCACAAGTCCACAAGAGGATTTTGGAACGGAAAAGAACGTTTTCGAACGATGTCGGGCGGATTATTGTTTGTAAACGCGCGGCAGCTGGCGGCAGTGTAAAAAAAGCATGAAAGCAGTGTAAAGCCTGGCGCGGAGTCATCAATACCTTCTGTGCATCTTGACTGGGTTATTCACCGACCGACGACCATCGATTCCTCCACGACGCTCCAGCAAGCATGCACCAACAAAACACACAACTAAAAGATGACTTGCGATGACAGCAGTGGTGGCGTGCCACTTCTAAATTGGATCCAGCAGCGGAGACTACAACGAAATGATAACACAGGCGGCGATGATAATGATGATTATTTGATGCTACAGCTGCGGATAGCATGCTCCCTTGCCGA
>JAAERL010000506.1 GCA_024230435.1 Desulfobacteraceae bacterium | reverse complement strand
GTCCTTGGGTTTTTGACACGGTTGTCTCGCGCCGGCTACGCGGACACCGATTCTGTCCTTCTGCCCTCCTGGCGAAAGTGGCAGGCGTCCTGTCACCTAAACGTCCGCGAGGACGAAAGGTCTCGGACACATCCGTGAGCAAAGCGTAACGCGACGCCGGGTGAAGTCTTGGAGGCTTCCGCTGTCCCTCCTGGCTATGTCCGTCGTTGTCGAGTTCTTCCGAATGTTGTCGAGGACGGCTGGAACGTCCCGTCCCATCACGACGGCGTCCATTTGCCCTCCTCAGCAAAGCTCCGCGCGCTTGAGAGTTTGAAACTCGCTGCCGCGCTCGTTTTTGGACGTAGCTCCTTCCGTTTTTCCTGGCAAGGGATAAAACGAAAAAAAGAAATTGTCAGTATGCTTTTTTGTTAATCAGTTCAAACGTTCTCCAAAAAGTAAAGTTTGAATTCAAAGTGTTATAGGGTCCTTGCTGGTGAGGCTAAAGGCCCCATAATTAGTTGAACGCATGTTAAAAATCAGAAGCAAGCAAGGTACTTAGCTAAATAAGGCCTTGCAGGCCGATGTGAAGTAGACTTCAGATAAAAATTATAATTATGAGGATTTTACTCTACAATAAAATCATATAGTCAAATAGTCATGCACTTCAGTCATGAACCTCAGTAAATAACCTCAGAT
>JAAERL010000505.1 GCA_024230435.1 Desulfobacteraceae bacterium | reverse complement strand
CGCCTGGCGCCGCTGTTTTTGGCAGGGATATGTTATTTGACATACCCTATATTGCAGACTGGACAGCCATTGGACAGCGACGACAACTTTTAGTAGATCAAAGTAACTCGCGGGAGAACGCGCGTCGGATAGACTTTGATTATGCCGTTGGACAAAAGGTCCTACTAAAAAAAGATGGTATCCTCAGAAAGGCCGAGGTAAAGTATCAAGGCCCCTTTAAAATCACGCAAGTTCATACGAACGGAACGATTAGGATTCAAAGAGGAACAATGTCAGAACGCGTTAATATCAGGAGAGTTACGCAACATTTTGAGTAAAAAGGGCCAATCAGGCCGCTCAAATGTATATAGAAATTAGGTTAATGTGTTTTAAAGTTAGAAGAAATGGTTAATTCAATTTGTCCAATTATGTATTTCAAACTACTTTAGTTAAATGTTATGCTTATCTCTCCTTCTTTCTGACGCTTCTTTTTTAAATCCTAAAGAGGTCTTTTTTGCATGGGGCGACTAAGCTTAGTTGGCAGTGCCCTCAACGTGCTCATTAAGCATGTTTTTATCCCACCAAAT
>JAAERL010000504.1 GCA_024230435.1 Desulfobacteraceae bacterium | reverse complement strand
TTGGAATGCATTTATTTCTTTTATATTAGGTCAAAAATAAAGTGGTGATAGTCTATTCGTATGTAAAATTCACCGTAGATTCCGACTCTGCCCTTATTTGCTTCTGAAAACGGAGTTATCGTGAAGTTATAAGGGTGTGAAAATGAAAATCATACTTAAAGTATGAATTTTGGCGTTTTTTTGCTCCGGCCCCGCCAGAACGATAGATGTATTATTCTTCGGGGCAATTCCATTGTCTTCCCTACCTACTGATCGCCTGAAGGTACATGTACCTTAAAAAAAATCAAAAATTGTTGCGCCGACCAATGTAAAATGGACTATACCGTCATTGCAATCAATTAGTACTGCTCATTAGACCCCCCAACACCCTTCCAACATGTCTAGGAGCAATGCAGATGATGATGCGCGGTTCAATATGGTAGGGCGGTGAAAAAGATTGTTGATAACAATACTGTCACTGTTCCAGATGCGATGAAATGTGTAGATTTCACGTCAGACGAGATCAAAAACATGGCGCTGCAGCAACGTATCCGACGGGCGGCACATCGTGCAAAAGGCGGTGACAAACCATCCTCGATAAGTGTTAACACATCTACGATGCCATCTGTGTCAGCCTTGGCCGCAACTCCTCCAACGACGAAGCGAAAAGCAAAGAAAGTGCGGCATACATCAGCAGCAGCGCATCAAAAACGAAAGAATAATTTGGTGGATAGAGAAGCAAAGTCAACTGCATTAAAATATGCAAC
>JAAERL010000503.1 GCA_024230435.1 Desulfobacteraceae bacterium | reverse complement strand
TGGCCCGCATAGGGGGGAAAGGGAGGCAACGAATGAGAAGGGAAGGAGGAAGGGAAAGAATGTAACGTTGAACTAATGGTCGAAGACAATTGAAGAGAATGATTGAGAGAGGACGCAATTGGACAGCGAATCAGACAAAAGCTCAGACAAAGATGACGGCAATGATCAAAACAGCCGTTGCAAGCGGAGCTGTCGAAACAAGAGCACATGATGGGAAGAGAACCAACAAGCGACCTTTCCGATCGGGCCCGGGGAACGATAGAAATATAGACACATATGCATGTTACATAAAAAATAATGATTGGATAGAACATGATTTCCAGCCATTACTACCTGTCTCTCGTACCCGCAGGACAGATAGAGCTTCCATTAGAATTAGACACCAGGGACCATAGGGCAGCTTGAAGATGTATGAGGCTTTCACTAACTTCACGTACAAAAATACAATATTCATGCTGGAACCTGGAACCGACAATCTGAGTGTCGCGGACCCACCTTTAAAAAAAAAAAAAAATTTGTACGGC
>JAAERL010000502.1 GCA_024230435.1 Desulfobacteraceae bacterium | reverse complement strand
CCACTCAGGGCAGTTATAACTCAAAAAGGGAGGTTTTAGCTTACTTCAGTCGTAAACTAAGTACAGCCCAACATAAATATTCTATTACAGAATTAGAACTCTTATCCATAGTAGAATGCCTGAAAGAATTTAAGGGCATGCTATGGGGCCAAAGTCTCCAAGTTTACACAGATCATAAGAATCTAGTGCGCGATGCACTTGGAATGACTTCCGACCGCGTATATCGCTGGAGGCTTATTCTTGAAGAATATGGGCCAAAAATTATCTACATTAAAGGGGTAGATAATATAGTAGCCAACGCTATGAGTTGCCTAGAATACTACCCTGAGAAAAACGTCAAAAATTTGCACGTTTCTCAGCGCATGAGTATTGTAGCAAAGCTACTTAGGTCATGTTCCGAATCAGAGCCTGGGGGCGTAAAAAGTAAATACGCTAACTCCCATAAAAAGCTTGCTCCGCAAATTAACCTCAAAGTAAACGATATTGTGAACAATGTGTTTGCTAATATAAGCGAGGAAGAAGATGATATCTACCCCCCCACTATTGCTGAAATAGCACGCGCGCATCGTAAAGATAGGAAATACAAAATGTATTTCAGGTCCGTTTTGGACCCTAAGAGGGACAAAAAGATTACTGTCAAGGTTATGGACACAGTAGAAGTTTTAGTCTTTGACAAAAAACGTCTTGTTATACCTGGTAGAAAAAT
>JAAERL010000501.1 GCA_024230435.1 Desulfobacteraceae bacterium | reverse complement strand
CCCCGAATTGCCGACAGGGTTTGGTGGGGCGGAGGGGGAGGCGGGTGCTCTCTAAAGTAAAGAGAAGGTAAGATTGGGGGAAAAATGCCAAAAATTGGCAAATTTCACCACTATGTCAATTTTTTCTCAGCCGCACGATGGACTCAGACCACCGGACCGTTTTTAGACGGTGCCCCTTATTGATGCGCATTGTCTAAAAAAAGAACGGGGGTCTGACTCCATCTAGGGGCTGAGAATAAATTCCGCGGGTGTGTTTTTTGCTAACTATTTTGCAACATACAGTATAGGTTTATACATACATTGTGTGTCAGATCATAGTTACTGATGGTTCCGGCTACTTTTGTAGTATGGAAGGCTAGTAAATCTATGATTTTATGTACTGGCTGTCATTTTTTGGACACCTTAACCCGTTCACACCTTGTCAGGCAGGTCATCTGTTTCAAGAATCTAGCAATTCTTTATATTTGACATAGGTATTAGTTAGAGGTAAACCTTATAGGTATTACTCTCGTTATTTTGTTGAACTTGCTCTCATCCATGAGCATATTTTTTGAGTGCAGTATGTAGTTGAACAGACTACCCTGCATCTACAGTTCTTTTTTATTTTGAAACAGATAACTTCCGAAAATATCTTCCAAAATTTCTCGAGAAGTAGTAAATATTTCATGG
>JAAERL010000500.1 GCA_024230435.1 Desulfobacteraceae bacterium | reverse complement strand
GCACAACTGGCGAATAATTCTCGGTAAAATCCTCTCCTGGAATCTTACTGTAGCCACATGCTACAAGTCTTGGGCGAAAAACTCCATTTCGCTTAACCTTGAATACCCATTTGCTTTTCACGCACCTCCTATTTGCTGGCATTCGATTTCTCGTAGTTTTTCGCCAGACTCCTCGCCTAATCATATCTCGAACCCCTTACGTATCGCTTCTCGCCATTTCTTTTGCTGAAATTCATCAGGATGATTCCATGCTTCTTGAAATGTAGTGGGTTCTTCGTATTGAGCTCGCTGATTTTTCTCTTCTTTTAGCAACATCGCCAAATTGAGAACTCAATTAGCAGTTTCATTCAAACTTAACAGTTGAGCTTTTGCCTCAGGGTTATATGAGACATCAAGCTTTCTCAGTTCTCCTAGCAATCTTGAAGGTACAGTTTGTACTGGTTCAGGCTTCTCATCTGAGTCTTGATTTTTACTAGTCTGCTCAATATCGGGTTCATCTTCATTTTCAGAGTCAGTTTCATTTTCATTTTCACTTTCATCCTCTGAATCTCTAACTAGGTTTGCTGACGGAAAATCAAGATGATGATTAATATCTAAATCGCTGCCGTATGAATCTGCTATCATAGATGGTGTAATTTGAGGGCTCTCTTGTTCTTGGTTTCAATCGCCATAATTTTTCCGCAAAAAAATTACATCACGAGATATAACCACTTTCTTGGTTTCTGGCTTCCAAATGCGATATGTTCCTGCCACATGCCCATCTACATAGCCAAGAAACATACATATTTTGCCTCGATCCAAAAATTTTGCCTTGATCTTCACTCGATCTACAATAACTATCATTTTACCGAATATTTTAGTC
>JAAERL010000499.1 GCA_024230435.1 Desulfobacteraceae bacterium | reverse complement strand
CAACATGACACGTGACACCTATTTGCAACATCGTAATTTCTTACGCAAACTTCTTGGGCCTTTGCAAAAGCTCACTTTTGAAAATATTCAAATGATTCAAATCACCGGCCGGCGGCCAAGAACATCGCATCAACACAGCACACAGCAGCAGCACCCTTTCACATCATGATCGATCTCGTCCCGGCATCCGGCATGGCACATGGCATGGTGTTTATTCTCTCGTGAACAAGTGATTGAATTACCGCGCTGAAATATATGATTAGTAACATATGACGATGGCGAAGCAAAAAGATGCGCACAAGGACAATAATAATGTCGTCGACGTGGACAATCTAAAATGGAATGAGCTGCGTAAAACAGTCAAACAATACGGACTTTCCACATCCGGCAAGAAGGTTGATTTGCAGCAACGCTTAAAAAATTATTTGCAGGCAGCCGCTGAGAAAGAAGAAGTGACGAAGCAGGTGGCAATCGATGCGGCTGCGGATAAGAAAGAGCCAAATAATAATGCAGTTGACACAACAACACCCAAAATATCCGCCGAACAACGCCGTCGAATGGAAGAAAATCGAAAGAGGGCTCTTGAAATTAGACAAACGAAGGAAGAAAAAAAGCTAAAGTCATCGTCTGAGACCGTCGGCAGTAACTCAGTCTCAGTTGCTGCGAATCAAATAATTACACCGGCAACAGCAACAGCTGTCAAACGGAATCCAT
>JAAERL010000498.1 GCA_024230435.1 Desulfobacteraceae bacterium | reverse complement strand
TCGTTTTCCTGCACACTGCCAAAACCCTTGAACTTGAAGAGATGGACGGCGATTGCCTGAGAGCTAATAAAGACTTTGTTAGTCGTGAGGGCAAACTATCCAAAGTCCTTTACTTTATACGCCCTGTTGATCTCTTTATCCTTCAAGAAAATAATGTCACGTGCGTGATCTACATGGCTTTTGCAACCATGGTACACACCCCCAGTGAGGAATGGTACTGTACGAGGCGAATTAAATCGCATTTTTTAGTGAAGCAGATTTTTTACACGCCCGCTATTTTGATCCAGCCCTTCCGCTTATTTTTACCTGTTTGGAATTGCAAAGACGCGTCAGGTAAAAACATTCCGAAGGTCTAACTCCCTCAAGAAGAGGAGAAAGAAATAAAAAGGTGGTCAAAATTGGCAAAATCCATGGATTTTGACCCCAAAACTCACCTCTTCTTCTCCCTATTGAGCTCTATCCAACCAAAACAACGCCCCGTGGCTTATCGACATGTCGTACAACGTGTCGGGT
>JAAERL010000497.1 GCA_024230435.1 Desulfobacteraceae bacterium | reverse complement strand
GTCCACATTAGGACGCAAACGGCAACCGTGTAAGCCACAAGGCAAACGCTTGGTTTCAATGCACTAACCATTATGTCTAAGTGCAGAAGGATTGTGCTGAGATGTTGAAGTGTTTTTCCCACATGCACGAGGACCATAAGGCCCTCATGAAAAAACTCAAGAAGGATAAGAAGAAATCCAAGAAGAAGGAATGATATGCGTCATTTTCCAGCAACAGTGGCTCCAGCTGAAAGATTGGGTCCTGCAATCTTAGTAGCTGTGATGAAAATGTGAGCAAAAAAAGTAGCAACTTTAAACGTAGCAAGATGTCCAATTCTCCTACATCACATTTTTACCAATTCAGCACTGTGCCGATTAAAATCGTAGAAAATGAACTCCAAAATTATAAAAATATGGTTGTAAAAGGCCAGGGCCAAGTTACCAGTGTGGTAGCCATGGTCCAAGTTAAATGCAGCCACAGCAAAGACAAAAATAGTGCAAAATGGAAATATAAAGCTTTGCACATCTTTCTGGATAGCGGATCAGATGGCGATCTGCTATTAGTGAAGCCTAATTCACGTAGCATCATACCAACAAAAGAGAGGATG
>JAAERL010000496.1 GCA_024230435.1 Desulfobacteraceae bacterium | reverse complement strand
TATTTGGTTGAGATAATGGGATTTTGCTTGATGGGTAATCACTTTCATCTATTGGTGCGTATGATTCCTGAGCACAATTTCAGTGATGAAGAGATTGTCCAGCGTCATGTGAAATTTTATGGCGATTCGCGGCAATTGAGCAAAGAACAGCTTCCTGCTTTTCGGCTTAAATTGGCAAGTCTTTCGAATTTTATTAGTGATATTAAGGTTAACTTTACCCGGTATTACAATAAGCGGCATCAGCGCCGGGGGTATTTCTGGGGTGACCGGTTTAAAAGTGTAATCGTTGAGAGCGGTGAAACCCTGATTAACTGTCTGGCCTATATTGATCTAAACCCACTACGGGCCGGGATTGTCAAGCGGCCTGAAGAGTATCGTTGGAATTCGCTGGGGTATCATATGCAAGCAGGAAATAAGGATAATTTGCTTTCCTTTGATTTCGGATTGAAAGAGTTTGGAGTAAAAGACATAAAAGAGCGAATCCGCCGGTATCGTCGCTATGTGTATGAAGCCGGGGCCTTGGACCGTCCTGATAAGGGTAAAGTGGCGGTCATTGATGCTAAAACACTTTCAAAAGAACGCGCTAACGACTTTGAAATCAGCCGTATTCAAAACTTCAGATTTCGAACCCGTTACTTTACAGACTCCGGTGTTATTGGAAGCCGGGAATTTGTCCGGGAAAACTATCAGCGGTTCAAGCATCTGTTTCAGTCTAAAAATGAAAAGAAACCCAAACCGGTTAAAGGACTTGAAGGGATCTTTTCCTTGAAACGTTTGTCTAACAGTGTTTGAAGCGAACGATTTGCTGTCTTTATATACTTTAATACTATTTTTTTGCCGTTATCGTATACTACTTCAAGAACGATTCGAAAAAAAAGATTTCAGACGCTGTAGACGAATCTTAATTATTCATTTAGACTTGCCACTTTCTTTCATATATAGATGGTAGTCCCTGCTTGATCCTTAATCCAAAAGCCCTCTTAGCAATGCATTGAAATATTCTACGATTTGTTCATAGGACTCTTTCTGGATCATATTTCGTTTCATTACATCCATTGCGATCCTGTGGCCTTGTGATGAGGCAGTCTCTCTTTCCAGTATGTTCACCAATTTGTCTTTGGTTACCTGATCGGCCATTCTTGCGATTTCACGTCCCAGAAAACGAGCCGATGACCGGTCATAATCAGCATCTTCATTTTTAAAAATATCACCTTCTTTAAAGAAGTGATCCATATTGCCGGCTTCAATATAGTTTTTGATTATGAGAAACAAGTCGGCTGCATCCTTGCCGCGTCTTTCAATGCTATCATCCCATGCCACAAGTTTTAAAATTGCCAATCCCGATAAAGAGACAACCTTTACCACCAAATCAGGATCAGCACTCACCCGCACAGAAATGGCATGCTGATAGCATTCCTTGAATCCCATAATACTCATTTTTATATCGTGCTCCGGTGGCCATGAAATTGAGTCATAATTTTTGGCGACATCACCGAATGGAATTATATCTAAAGGCAATTGATTGCCGAAAATCAGACGTTGCACCTGCCGGGTTGAGCTAAATTTACCTGTATCCACGAGGGCTTTTTTAAATCTCTCAAACTGGCTCCAATCAGAGACAAACACACCGATATCAATATCCACAGTGGCCCTTGCCGAAATAATGTCATGTGCATATTGCAGAATAATATCCCGCCCCGCAGCGCCGACAATGAAAAAGGATAATTTTAAATTTTGGGCAATCGCATCGATCTCAGATAGAACGGCGATGGTTTCTTTATCGATCTTTTCGGTCAAGTTGTGAGAGATAGTTGTCATAAATAATTCCTGCTGTTTCGATATTCCGATCATCGCCGGTGGCCATTAGATCGGCATAAACCAGGAGTTGCGGCACGATTCCAGTCTCAGTTAAATTATGATTAAATTTCCAGAATGGCATTAGAATTTCAACATTACCATCGGTTGCTTTGCGCAACTTTTTTTCAATTACTAATTTCATAGGTGTTTCATTTGCATAGATAGTAATTTTTTCAGGTTTTAACTGTTTGGTAAGCTTGGCTGCAGCCACCTCACCGCCCCAGCAGGCGTCATAATCCATGATACGAACATCTTTCCACCAATTGATTTGATCTACATGAAATCGCTCGATAACAATCTTAGGGCGTAATTGATCAGGATAAACCTCTACCCATCTTTTGATCAGGGTTAACACATTTGTCATCTTTCGTGTTCGTTTACTAGTTTTAATCAAAAAACCCATTTCTTTAAGATCCCTGAAAATCCAATCCACCGTTCCCAGAGCCACACCGGTCATTTTAGCAATCTGCCTATAAGGCAAATTGACCATTTCCGGAATGTTTAAAAGCGCAAATACGACCTTCAATCCGGCGGGCTTAAATAGACGCTTTGTTGGCGCAGTTTTTAGGCTTTCAGGAAGCTTATTACCTTTAATAAAAATATATAACGGCGGCTTGTTTATATAGCCATTACCTGCTGTATCCATAAAAAACTGATCAGTCTCTTTCATCAGGTCTGCTATAGGCGGTGTTACATACTCGGTAAACAAAATATAATCTTGCGCAAGTATCTCTGGTTGCGTTTTTTCTATAGCCACCGTGGAACGGGTCATCCTCTTTTTGGCCTTAACGGCAAAAAACCATTGTATTTTTTGGTAAGCAATGCGGATCAAACCATGCGGGTAATTGTTTTTTTTATTCTGCGGCTTTGCCAGATAAACCACTTTCATTCCAGTGGCTTGCGTTAGCCTTTCTACAGCTTTGTTAATTATGTTCTCAATTCCCTGATTCATGCGCCATGACCTTTTGTTCAATCTTATTAAATGTTCATTAATTATGAACATAAATTATTTTTGAACATAAAGCAATGTTTTGTACATATTGTAGAAGAATCCGGGGACGGAATCCGAGGGTAGGCAAATAAGGTTTCTTGAACCTTTTTTTATAGACCTAAAAGCCTATTTCCCAACAGGCTTTTAGGCTGTGTTTATTTTTTATCCAATGTTAATAGGGGTGCTTTGTGTCTAATAGCGCAATCTAAAAAATAAGCGTCATATGCATACATTTTAACGATATACTTCTTTGCGATGGCCAATTTTTATGATCCATACAGTAAGTTCATTATCTTGAATTGAATATACGATGCGATAACGGCCTTGCCGGATGCGATATAGTTCCTTTCCTGTTAGTTTCTCACACTCTTCAGGTCGAGGATCATTGCCCAGCTTTTCAATTCGTAGCAGAATCTTTTTTAGATCGGCTTTTGGTATTTTTTTGAGATCTTTCCAAACTGATTTCTTGAAAAAAATTTCATATCCGGCCATCTTTTTTCAACCTTTTAACCATTTCGGCAAAACTAACAAGCGGTTCATCAGCTCTTTGTTCAACGGCTGCTAAATCATCGGCATCTTCGGCGAGAGCTTCTTTGACAGCTATATTTACAAGCTCAGATATCGATTTTGACGTTTCAATTGATTTTAATTTTAAAGCCTTATGGATTATTGGATCAAAATAAATCGTGGTTCTTTTATCTGGTGTTGCCATAACATGACCTCCATTTAGAATTATAACATTATAGCGTCATGATGTTATGGCGTCAATAATTTACAATTTTAAAAAACCTAAGAGCCTATTTTCCAACAGGCTCTTAGGCTGTGTTATTTCTGATCAAATTGTATAGGTTACTTCGTGGCCTTGCGCGCCTCGGCAAGCCAACCATTCCATTTATCAGTGTTTTTAGCTATCCATTCATCCACATGCTTCTCAATGTCTTTTTGAGACTTTTCGCCTTCGTTCATACGGGTATTTTGATTGTTGATATCGTCAAGGGAAAGTGTCAGTATTTCAAAAAATTTCTTAGCTGCTGGATTTTTTTCGGCAAACTTTTTGTTCACAACAATCCGAATGTCCGATACGACAAATCCAAGTTTGATGGGATCTGTAACAGCGCCTTCAATTCCGGAAATAGTCATTTTATCCTCAGCAGGCTTTTGGGATTCCTTGGGAACGATTTTGGGCACATTAATCCAGACTACATCTTTGCCTGGTTTTAACTTGAAGATTGTCCAATTGGGCGCCCATGTATAAAAGAATATTGGTTCACCGCTTTTGTAAGCACCAAGAGCCGAGGCCATGCCGGCCTCATAGGCTGCCTTAACAGGATTGATGGCGTCATCGAGATCATATACTTTCATGTGATGGGTAATAACGTTTTCGCATCCCCATCCGGGGGGACAGGCAGTTAAGTCCGCTTTGCCGTCACCGTTGCTATCAAAAGCTTTTTTGACCTCTTCACGTTTGAAGTCATCCAGCGATTTGATGTTGTATTTATCTGCTTCTTTTTTAGACACCAGGTATCCTTGCAACCCGCCGGCCTTGAGCACGTATCCATACGTATCAGCCATGTCATAGAAATTTTTGGGAAGCTGGCTGTTGTGATTGGGAAACCAACCATTGGCCCAGTAATCCACATCTCCTAAGGCCACTGATTTGTAAAAAATGGGATTTTGCAAATCCTTTGGTTTATTAACTTTATATCCAAGTGCTTCGAGTCCCCGGCGAACCAGTGCTTCCTGGAAAAACCCAGTGTTCCACGTTGCCCGCGCCGGTTGAACAGTGATGCCTTTTCCGGGCATATCCTCTTCTTGTGCTGTCTTTGTACAAGCTGTTGCAAATGCCATAGTGATAAAAATACTTAAAAAGAAAAACATTTTCCATAATAACTTCATAAATTCTCCTTGCTTGATCAATTGTAGTAAATTCAGATTCCTTAGGCGATTGGCGGAAAAGAATATACCATATTGGGCAGGATTTTTTTTCGTCTTTAAGGCGTGCCAAAGTTTGCATACTTAACGTATTCGGGCTTTGGCATAACGCAGAAGACGGGGAAAAAGACATGCAAGATGGTATATTCTTTAACTGCAAATCGCCTTAGCTTCTTTGGGCCATGGACTGTGTAATGCGATCCAAAACAATGGCTATCAATACAATCCCCAGTCCGCCGATAACCGCCCGGCCGATATCCAGGGTATTCAGACCTAATATAACGGGAGAGCCTAAGCCGCCGGCTCCTATGAGCGCAGCAATTACGACCATCGAAAGGGCCATCATGATGGTTTGATTCAGTCCGGCCAGTATGGTGGGCATGGCCAGGGGGATCTGCACCCGGCGCAGCACCTGCCATTTGGTGGCGCCAAATGCCTGGGCGGCTTCCACCAGTTCAGGGTGTACTTGCCGAATGCCAAGACTGGTCAGACGGATAATGGGCGGCAAAGCAAAGACTATGGTAGCCAGCACGCCAGCCACATTGCCAACCGAAAAAAGCATCACGATGGGAACCAGGTAAACAAATGCCGGTGTGGTTTGCATGGCATCCAGAACAGGACGGAGACCAGTTTCAAACTTATCACTGCGGCCGGCCCATATCCCGAGCGGCATGCCTGCAAAGGTGCAAAATATGACCGAAGAAAGTACCATGGCCAAAGTAGTCATGGTTTCGGCCCAAAGTCCTAACAGTCCCACAAATGTCAGGGTTACAGCAGAGAATATGGCTACGCCTTTTCCTGAAAATTTCCACGCCGCAAAGGTAATGGCTAATATAATGATGATAGGGTGCAGCCAGTTAAGGCCTGCATCAAATCCATTCAATGTGGCTTCTACCGGCCATTTGATGGTTTGAAAAAAATCACGGTAATTTTCTACCAGCCACTCAACCAAGCTGGAAACCCACTGATCCAGTGGTATTACTGCATCTTCAAACATGCGATATCTCCATAAAAATAAATTTTAAAATTCAAGAGATCCTAACCAGAACTCTTATTTTATACCGTGAATTCTTCCGTCTGCTCATCTGTTGTCTCTTTAGCCCGGTGCAGAGTCCTCAGGAAACGATTCTTGGAAACGACACCTTTATAGACATTGTTTTCATCTACTACCGGCACCGGCCAGCTATTGGATGCCACAATGGGCAGGATGTCCTGCATGGAGTCATTCAAATTAACGGTTTTGACGTCCTGGATATATGCCTGATCAATGGGTTTGTCTGATTTGCCGCTTTCCAGAGCTTCGCGGATGGAGCCGGCGGTGACCATACCCAAAAACCGGCGACGGGCGTCGAGCACGTAGCCGTGATTTCGCTCACTTGAGCTTAAAAGCTCATGTGCTGCACGCAGACTGCCACCCTTTGTTTTGATAATGGTCGGATAGGTGTCGCGAGCGATGTCGCCTGCCGAGATGACATTCGTGGGATCTACCCCGCGGAAAAAGGCCCGAACATAATCATCGGCCGGATTTTGCAAAATATCCTCAGGTGTACCAACTTGAACAACACGCCCAGCCTCCATGATGGCTATGCGATCGCCGATTCGCAGAGCCTCATCAAGATCATGGGAGATGAAAACAATAGTGCGCTGGTTTTCTTCCTGGAGCTTAAGAAGCTCATCTTGCATTTCTGTTCTGATTAATGGATCAAGAGCCGAGAAAGCTTCGTCCATGAGCAAAATATCGGGATCTACCGCAAGAGCCCGGGCCAATCCAACCCGCTGTTGCATCCCGCCACTAAGCTCTGATGGGTAGTAATTTGCCCAGCAACCGGGAAGTCCTACTTGCTCCAGGGCCTGTATAGCTCGTTCCCGGCTTTTCGCTTTGTTTGTTTTAGCCAGATTCAGTCCAAAGGCTACGTTTTCTAATACGGTAAGGTGCGGCATCAAGGCAAAAGACTGAAATACCATACTCATGTTCTGAAGACGGAATTTAACCAGACTATCCTGATCCATCTGAGTTACGTTCTGTCCGTCTACAATGACATTGCCGGCAGATGGTTCAACTAACCTATTCAGCATACGGACAATGGTGGATTTGCCAGAACCTGATAATCCCATGATGACGAAAATTTCCCCAGCTTCGATCGCGAAGTTGGCATTGTTCACGCCCACTGCCATGTTGGTTTTATCTAAAATGAACTCCTTATCGCGCCCTTGTTTAAGCAGTTTAATGGCCTGTTGGGGTTGGGCCCCGAATATTTTATACAAATTTTCAACAATGATTTTAGCCACGAATATTTACCTTTATTGTTGAGTCAAGCGGTTCCACTAATTTTACATAGGTTAAGGTGATGTTACCTTTTTCATTATTTATGATTGCCGATTGTGTCGGTTGTCAGGAAAGATTCCGCGGGCTTGGTTGAAATTCGGCCACAGTTTAGAAAAATTGAAAAAATAGTTTATAAACATAGAACGTTCGAGACAAACAAAGCTCGATTTGATAAGGAAAAGTTGCTGTTTGTTTTTCGCAACTAAATTTTTCCCAATACTCAAGTCAAGCGATGCCTGAAAAATATACCAACATAATTAAAGACACAAGGGGGAAGTTTAGCGGCTCTCTTAACGTGTATATTTGTTAATAGTTGCAGTTATCGATACTCTTAGCCCTTTAAATTCAGGCATTGCCAAAGGTGCGGCACATGAGTAACAAAACTTATCCATTTTTTGCTCCTTTTTTTGTTTGTTGGTGATTACAGCCGGTTTTGCTTACCTATGTAAACAGGTGAGGATAAAATTTCGAGAACAAAGAAGAGATCTGGCAAATTAGCCATTTATGGACGCTATTTATGAATCGAATTCTGTACTGGTTTGATCTTAGGTATTATTTTGTGGTATTTTGGATAACCGGTTTGGCGCTTTAGGGTCGCGGAAAAATTGTTTTGTCCAATTGGCGCAAGATATGGGCTCGTATTCAAGGCGCGGGAAGCCGTGCATATCGAGATATTCGCAGCTTCCCGCAACACAGAAGACGAGTTGATAGACAAGTCAGTTGGGATAAAACATTTTTTCCGGGGCCCTTACCAAGGTGCTCAACTGGTAGTTGTTTTTAGGCCTTTTTGTGAGTATTTCGATTTGTCAGCTATCCTTGATTAAAGTCTTGATTTAAGCCTTTCCTGGATATCTAATTTTCAATGCCGATTAATTAAGATTTTATTATTTTTAAATTATATGAAATGCTTAGAATCAAATATAATTTAAGAATATATGTGTGCTTATACAAAAAATATATAAAATATATAAATTCAAAAGCAAATGAAGAACATGATTGGAACTTATTCGTCTGGAATCAGGCAATTACGCTTGTTGCCGTCAGTTTTGAAATCAACCATTCAACAGGTGCAAATATCTAAATCATCTCTGCCTTATAAAGAAATCATCGGTTGGGGGTTAAAAGATAATACCAAAAAAGCCCAACAGTATGCAGACCGGCGCAATTTACCATATTTGAGGCTGGAAGATGGTTTTATTCGCTCTATAGGGCTAGGTGTTAAAGGTGCTGAGCCTTTTGGGTTTATAATTGACCGGACTGGTATTTACTATGATGCCAGCCGCCCTTCGGACGTTGAAAAACTAATTGTTAATTATGGAAGTAAAAATTGTGATCGGGCTGCACGGCTTATTGAGCGCATTGTTTCGCTTGAGGTTTCAAAATACAATCATATCTGGAGCGGTGTTGAGCTTGACGATGATAATCGCCCCAAAGTTTTGTTGATCGATCAGACTTTTGGCGATTTATCGGTAAAGTATGGTCTTGCTGATGAGCATAGTTTTGAGCAGATGCTTGAAGTTGCTATGAGCCGTTATCCGGATGGGCGTTTTTATGTAAAAACCCACCCGGATGTAATTGCCGGTAAAAAGAAGGGGTATTTGACGCACAAGCTTCCGGCGGGTGTGCGGGTTATTGATAAGGATTGCAATCCGATTGCCTTGTTGAAACAAGTGGATCATGTTTTTACCGTGACTTCTCAAATGGGATTTGAGGCGTTGATGGCGGGAAAGCCAGTGACCTGCTTTGGCATGCCGTTTTATGCAGGTTGGGGAATTACTGAAGATTTCGTTAAATGTGAACGCCGGGCCATAAAGCGCAGCCTGAGCCAGGTATTTGCCGCTGCCTATCTTGATTATGTGCGATATGCCGATCCTGCAACCGGTCAGTGCTGCGAGCTTGAACGTATACTTGATTTGATTGGCAGTCACAAAAAACAGGTATCGAAAAATACGGGCAGTATTTACTGTTTTGGCTTCAGGTTCTGGAAAAGGGTCAGTATAAAGCGGTTTCTTGAGTCGCGTGATACACGTATTTATTTTGTTCGAAACGCCAAACATGCCGCAAAATTGGGGATCGATCGCAATAGCCGTATGGTGGTTTGGGGAATTAAAGACAGTACTGATGTCCGCGCATTGGCAAACAAGCTCGGTATTGATCTTGAGCGTATTGAGGACGGTTTTATTCGATCCGTGGGGTTGGGATCTGATTTTGCGCGTCCGTCTTCCTTGATAGTGGACCGGCGCGGCATCTATTTTGACCCTAATCAGCCCAGTGATCTGGAAAATTTGTTGAATACAGTGAACCTGGATGATGCCGCTATAAGCCGGGCAAAGCGACTTCGGAGCCGGATTGTTGATGGCGGCATAAGCAAGTATAATGTCAGCCATGGCAAAACGCCTTCAATCAGACCGGGTGATAAACGAAGGGTAATCTTAGTGCCGGGACAAGTTGAAGATGATGCTTCTATTCAAAGAGGTTGTGTGGATGTTTGCACCAATCTTGAGCTTCTTGAAGCCGTGCGCAAAGCAGAGCCGGAAGCTTATATTATTTTCAAGCCTCATCCTGATGTTCTGGCGGGTAACCGCAAAGGGGACGTACCTGAAAATATAGCTCGCAAATACTGTGATCAAGTAGTGACGGATTGCAATATCAGCGTTTGCCTGGACCAGGCCGATCAAGTGCACACAATGACTTCTTTAACCGGATTTGAAGCATTGATGAGAAAGAAAACTGTTTATACTTATGGATTGCCGTTTTACGCGGGATGGGGATTGACACAAGACCGCCATAGGCTCAAGCGGCGGCAAAGAAAGCTCAGTCTTGATGATTTGGTATATTGCGCTTTAATCGCCTACCCCCGGTATTTTAGCTGGAGCGCGTTTTGTTTTGCTCAAGTCGAGGATATTATAAATTCCATACAAAGTAATCTGTCTGAAAAAAAAGGATCTGTCCTGCCGTTTTTTATGGAACGGTGGTGGCGCAAATTCTTATACTTAATTGAAGGATTTCGGGAAAATTGAAGGATTCGAGAATTTATAACCGAATTGGCGTTTTTATTTTTCAGACCGTTATTGGGTGTATTAGCAAATTATTTGATACATGATCAAAGATCATTGACATCGTATAGGGATTACCGGTACTAAATCCGGTTGGCAGAGCAAAAGGAAATTACCTTCGGCCGTCAAGTAATTTACAATCAGACACTTTAGGCGATTGGCGGAAAAGAATATACCAGATTGAGCTTCGATTTTTTTTCGTATTCAAGGCGTGCCAAAGTTTGCATACTTTACGTATTCGGACTTTGGCATAACGCAGAAGACGGGAAAAAAGACATACAAGATGGTATATTCTTTAACAGAAATCGCCTTAGCATTCAGTTCGTCATCATGAACTATTGCGCCCAAGGCAGGGTTATAAAACAGCGGATTGACAGGGGCTAATTTCCATGTCAGGCTGCCGCATACTGGAAGGGTGTAAACTTTTCAAATTCCTATTATAAGTGCGTTAGAGGTATTGGCAAAGAAATGGCATTGAAAATCGTTGGTGAATTAAGTGAAAAACGAATTCTTTTTTTACAAGGCCCGATGGGACCATTTTTCCAAAAGTTAGACAGACTGTGCCGGAATATGGAAGCTCAAACTTTCCGGATATGCTTTAACGGCGGAGACTATTTTTATTCGAATAAGCGTAATTTGTTTTCTTTTAGCGAACATCCGGAAAAATGGGATGCCTATATATCAAATTTTCTCAAAATGCATTTAATTGACACCATTTTTTTATATGGAGATTGCCGGTATTACCACCGCAAGGCAATCGCTATTGCCCGCTCAATGCGGATTAATGTTTATGTCTTTGAAGAAGGCTATATTCGCCCCAACTATATTACACTTGAAAAAGGCGGGGTGAACGCATTCAGCTCCCTTGAACGAGACAGAAAAGCCTACCAGGCCATAGCCCCTGAACGAGATACGCGGCAAAATTCAGACTGTGTCAAATACGGTTTTCAAAAATGGGCCCTGCATAGTGTGATTTATTATATTTGTATGGCGATAGCGAAATTCAAGCACCCATATTACCGGCACCATAGAAATTCGTCTGTTCCCAGGGAAACTATCTGGGGATTGCGTAATATTATCAGAAAAGGGATATTCTATTTCCAGGAAAAAAAATACGGACGGCTTATCCAGGGTCCGCTTTCAAGAAAATATTTTTTTGTGCCTCTTCAAACATTGGGAGACGCTCAAATTACGGTGCATTCTCCCTTTAACGATATGAAAGATTATATTAAGACGGTTATTGCTTCTTTTTCCAAACATGCTGATAAAAATACCAGCCTTATATTCAAACACCACCCCATTGACCGTGGAAGAAAAAACTATACCAGCTATATCCGAAAATTGGCGAAACAGTTTTCAGTAGATCAGCGTGTAATTTCCGTAAACGATCTGCACTTGCCGACCTGTTTGAAAAATGCGCTTGGCACTGTAACGATTAACAGTACGGTGGGGCTTTCATCCCTTTATCACGGCATCCCAACAATTGTTTTGGGTGATGCGTTTTATGACATAAAAGGGCTAACTTGCAACGGCCTATGCCTTGACCGGTTCTGGACGCAATACACTGCGCCTGAGAAACAATTGTTTAGTAAAGTACAATCGTATTTAATAAGGCATACGCAATTGAGCGGGTCCTTTTATACGGGATTTCCCGAGCAATGGAATAACTTTGACAAATGTTAGAACTCTTTACCTCTGGAAAGAATCGGTAAAAAACTTACCGATTTCAGAGCGGCGCTTAATCGTGCGGTCAACAAGGCTGGCATAAAAAAACGGGTCACCCCTCATATCTTCCGGCGCAGTTTCGCCACGCACCTGCTGGAAGCGCAAAATGACCTCCGAACCATCCAGGAGCTTTTAGGACATAGCGCAATCACAACAACACAAATCTACACTCACGTTGCGTTCAATCAAAAACGAAAAAGCGGTGGATTCGCTATGAAATTCTACCGAACGGTTGGTAGAGGCACGGAAGTGTCACAAAATACGAAAAAAAGGCATAAAAAAAGGCCAGCAAATCTCGCTAACCTATTGATTTTATGGTGGGCCGTGAAGGAATCGAACCTTCAACCTACTGATTAAGAGTTATATGATTGACTGATAACCAATTGTATTTAAAACGAAATTTAGCGGCATTAATGCCAACATAGGCTTTGCCTTCAAAAATGGCGACGAAAATTAAGCTTGAGACACTAACAATTTTTATTCAACATTGATCATGTCTTGGTGTGCCCCACAGGACAATCGAGTCTACTCACTGGATACTAAATAGATGAAATCAGCTAACAGGGGAGGGGCGGCGGGATTAGAAGTCAGTCTCTCTGAGCTTTCCAACTTCCTGAAATACAATTAAATAGATGATATTATTATCTTTTTGTTTAGACCTTATTTCCTTATTTGGGCCTATTTGGGAAATGATTCTACAAAAAGTCACTCGCAAAGTTCCTCTCAGATTTAAGCTTGGCCTGATAGTGTAATAGGGTAGGGAGGCTAAACGAATGCCGCCTTTTGACAACGAGTAAAATAGGATGGATTCTAGCCCCAAGTCACCGGCGTGAAAGGCCTGCGACAACGGCACGATAGATGTAATTTCAGGGGGTTACGCTTGCATATGATGGTAAAAATAGCCCCATTTCCACTACGTTTTGTGTGCTGATTTGTGTGCATGTTATCGAAACAAAGCCTACATCCATTAGAATAAACGACCTTGTTCTGTCACACTCAAATTTCGTTCCTCAATTCGATGTCGCTGGTTTAATACCATTCTTAGTCAGCAAGTTTAAATGTTGGGAGCATCCCCTTAAACACCACTCTTCTAATAAAAAGCATTGATTTTATATTATATTTTAATTAAAAAGTTTTTCGGTTTGTTCAGCAATTAAAATCTTAATCAAGCTAAATTAGAACTTTTTTGGCTTGATTGTTTTACTTAACTGTAACTCGACTTTGGCCATTTTTTGATAACTAATTGAACTTACTGAAAATGGCCTGAGAAATGGCCTCGTTAAATAATATCAGAAGTAGTTAAGGCTACAAAGAAGCTTATAAATTAAAAATATTCAAAGTCGAGTGTAATAGACGTTTAGAATTTGGAGGAATGATGAAGAAAAAATATGTTCTTATGTGGTTGTTATGTTTACTTGCACTTTTGGGAGGTGATGGACTCGCTTCTCCGACCATAGTCGGATCCGTCAATACGTTTTATTATGCTAATGCCGTTGCCGTATCTGGTAATTTTGCCTATGTGACTTGTGAATCTGGTACCGGGCACGGACTTCAGATTATAGATGTCAGTGATCCGGAAAACCCGGCCATAGTCGGATCCGTCAATACGTTTTATTATGCTAATGCCGTTGCCGTATCTGGTAATTTTGCCTATGTGACTTGTGAATCTGGTACCGGGCACGGACTTCAGATTATAGATGT
>JAAERL010000495.1 GCA_024230435.1 Desulfobacteraceae bacterium | reverse complement strand
TAATACAGTCGCCTATCGGCTATGGCGATACGGTCGATCCACTCCCGAAACGTGCCGATTTGCCCGAGGCCACCATGATGGGGTTCTGATCTTGACATTGTGGATGCACAGCTTCTTTTCTCCACATCATAGGGCGCCCGCTCCTTGAGGTCCGCATCAGCAACTTTATCCATCCATTCCCGGAATTTTTCTTTTGCCTCGGAACTACCCGTATTTTTGAAAGGTTTAACATTTGAAAGAGGAAATGCCTTAGATTTTGCCTTATGAAAATACATATCCTCCGAACTGATCTGTTTAGATTCATATCCCCATGAACATAGTAATTCTTTTATTTCTTCTGCATGGTATCCGAATTGCCGAGTATTCTGATCATAATATTCAGTTAATATGGCCGGATGAAATTCTCTGATCAGGCCTTCCGCCCCCTTCAGCACAAAAAGCTCACACCCTTCCGTGTCAATCTTTATTAAATCAACCTGTTCTATTCCTTGTTCATTTGCTACATTATCAAGGGTGGTTACCGGAACTTCAATTTCAATCCAGTCTTTAAATCGCAGCGGTTTTCCAAGGCAGGCAAATCCCGAATCCGTTCCGGATTTCGGGTATTTCAATATTGCAGTTCCCTTTTTGTCTGACAAAGCAATAGGAAGCGCTTTTATTTTTTCATTCAAATTATTCAGAGCAATATTATTCTTCAAAATATCATAAATTACGGGTGTGGGTTCAAAGGCGTATCCACTTATATTGGTATTAATTTTCGGTAACAGGCAAAACGATCCAGTGTTAGCTCCGATATCAAGAATTCTTGGATTTTCAAATTCCAAAGTTCTTTCATAAAAAAACTTAATCGTATCCATATCCCATGCCGTCGGGGCGCCCTTCCGCGGTACTCCTTGCCAGGAACCGCCAACCATTAGCGCTCTTGAATCAATGAGCACTCTGAAATCGTCGAATAAGATACCGCCAATTGGAGAAGTCTTACATTTTAAGTTGCTGTGTGCGCTCTTAAAAGATTCCGGAGTATACTGAATTGCCGGCAAGTGTTGTAAAAGTATTTTACTATCGATAGGTTGTCTTGATGCAACAAAAACTGACCTGGTAAGACTATTTGCACTCGATGCAGGCCATTTCAAAGGGAAATCAGTATGGTCAGGCTGAGAAGCCGTGATATAGACATAAGGGAAATACTTGCGTAACTTAGAGAGTATCCAATTCCTGGCAGGACGGCATCTTATGCCTTCAATACTTTGGTCTAACGATTCTCTGGGTTCAGCAACAGGGTTGACTTCACCATTATCAGCAGGATTAACGCATGTTTCGAGTATAAATAAATGGTCACAAACATGAGACAAATCCTTAATAGCTAATTCGGGATTTGACAAATGATAAAGGGCGCCGTAACAAAATACGATATCAAACAGGCCGAAATGATCGTGACTTCCGGGTCTACTAAGGTCTGCAAACTCAATCCTGCGATGTGGAAAACGGCGGCCATGCTCTTCAATATTTGCCTGACGTACATCTGTAGAGAGGATTGAGCAATCTAATTTTTCAAAAAATCCGGTTAATGAACCAACCCCTGACCCAACCTCCAGAACTGACAATTTTTCAAGATTAAGTCCTAATGAAGCGAGATGATCCAATCTGGATTTATTTATATCAGTTGCATAATTTCGATCGAATACAAATTCCATAATTTACTATCTCCTTATGCATTGTCAGCAATTTTTGGCCGTGACACACAGATGCCAGCCCCAGCGCTGTTCCATATGCCGAAAAAGAGTCGTTGGCATCCATCTGAAATACCAGACTTTTTTAAATTGGTAACGAATGTATTCCGGTATCGACCATGAAAAGATATGGTCCACCCGTGAATCAGTGATTTCTAATCCCGCCAGCAACTTTCTGACGGATCCACGTGTATAGCTATAGGTAACCGGGCACCCGGTCTGGGCCTCGCTGTGACGGGCGATTAGAGCGTCCGCATTCCAAAAGGCGCACTTGCCGTATGTTGCTATGATCCAGAATACTTTCCACGAATGGCGATGGTAAACCATGAGTTTGAACTGACTATCAGGTCCGAGGTAACGGCGAATCTGTGAGATGGCACGCTGGGGATGCGGTGTGTGATGAATGACCCCGAAAGAATACACTAGATCGTAGTTCTCCACAGGTACTGTATTTGACAACTCTTCTGCGTTTGCCCGATAAAAGCGGATGCGATCAGCAAGCCCGAACACCCGGGCCCTTTGCCGGGCTACCTTGAGCGATTCTTCCGAAAGATCCACCGCGGTCACCTGCGCTCCGGCGCGTGCAAAATTAATGGTGTCGGTTCCGATGCCGCACCCGATTTCCAGTACCTTCTTGCCTTTCCATTTCCGGAAATCGGCAAATGACCGGATATGCGGTTCTACAAAATATTTCCTTTTTTCAACTTCATCAAAATACGCCTTAGTGCCGATTTCACGTTCAGAGTGGCGGATATTGCATGGCCGCTCATCCCAATAAGACCGGACCGTGCTGATGTTGACAGCGTTAAAGATATCGGTTTTCGAAGTGGGCATCGTTATTTCCGGCTCCCTTTTCCCAAGGCATGGCAGTGAAAATTATTGAGTTCGCTTTCTGGCGCCATGCGCCAGCAATCGAGCAGCAAAGTACCTTTTGAAACTTGCCGATCCGCTTTGGCCCAGTCGATCCGGCGGTATTGCGGCCAGGGCGCCAGAAGCACTACGGCATTGGCGCCTTCGCAAGCGCAGTATACATCTTCTTCATAACAAACGCGTTCACCCAGCACGCGTTGCACATTTACAAGGGCTGTGGGGTCGGAAACCGTCAAGCGGTATCTGCGCTCCAACAATCGATTGGCTAATTCCATGGATTGGGATGCTTCTATAATGGGAGAACCTGATTTGTAGGCCATACCCAGCAAGGTAATACGGGCGCCCGGTGAAACATTTGCTTTAATCTTCTCTTCCAGAACATCGACAACCTGCTGATTGACTTGCTGTGTGGCGGGACTGAGTCTTGGGTCATGCCCTATAGAATTTGCAAATGCTGATAACGCAATGTTATCACGAGGAAAACAAGGACCGCCGAACCCCATCCCGCCGGTCAGGTATTTATTGCCGATACGGGTATCTTGACCAATGGCGGATGTGACCGCATCGACATCTGCGCCTGGTGTTTTTTCGCAGATGCGCGCCAATTCGTTGGCAAAGCTGATTTTCATGGTCACGAAACAATTGAGCGCCAATTTACCGATCTCTGCATTGGTCAAAGACATTGTGTAAATGGGAGGCGAATTCAGGCAAGCTTGGCCATAGATCTTGGCAACCGTTTCAGCGGCACGTTCATCCGAAGCGCCGATGAGCACCATATCCGGTCTGGAAAAGTCTTTGATAACCGTGCCTAACGCTATAAACTCCGGATTGTAAACAAAACCGAAATCAGTTCCGCAGCTTTTTCGGGCGCTGGTTTCCAGCATGGGAATAAATTCTTGCTCGCACGATCCCGGCATGACGGTAGATACGACATCGACGACATGGTAGCTGGTTTTTTCTGAAAGTGCGGTTCCTACAGAACAAAGTACATCCTTTACGTAGTCATTGGAAAAAAATCCGTCATCCCGGCTGGGAGTCGGTACAATGATCAGGGTTGTATCTGAATCGATTACAGCCTCATGGAGATTATTGCAGATCGTCAAATTGGGTTTGGCTGTGATCAGCAACTCATCCAGATCAGGCTCTTCGATGGGATTGAAACCGTTGCGCAACTGATCGGTCAGTGTTTCATTAATATCGTAACCGGCAACCTTAAATCCCCTCGACGCCAGATAGGCAGCAGTACAGAGTCCGAGTTTGCCAAGCCCGATAACAGATAGCTTCATCCTGGTCCTTTCAGTATTCTATATGAACTTATAGGTCATGCTGTCATTCAGAATGACATTTTCATATATTTCGTTGTGCGGCTGATAAGTACAGCGCGGACATTCTTCATTGACCCGGATGGCATCGAAAATCGCCCAATGGCGGCGGCCACCCCACAACTTTGTAATCTGGTTCACATCCGTCAGATTGGTTCCCAACTCCAGCTTTGTATCGCCACGCCGGTCACAACAAAGTCCTAATACAAAAGCATCTTTTGACACCTCATCCTCGCAGGCAGGCGGTTCGATAACAGCCGTCATGAATATGGCATGACAATTCTCGAAACTATTGGACCTCTGGAACTGGTTGTTAAATTTATGCGTTATGCCATAGACGCCAAAGCTATCATCATCCAATTCCATGGTCAGTGCGATCTGCTCGTTGAAAAGCTCGATCTGTTCCCGGGTGAACCGAATCTCCCTTTCCGTACCAAGATCATCCCATGTGGTTCCGGCAGGCCTGAAATGTATGTTTTTGCATCCGATTTCTTTCGCTATTTTGGCTGCCTCATAAATCTCGCCGATATTGTCTTCATAAAGCAGGTATTTGTAGCTGACACCATAGGCCGGATGAGGTTGTCCCAGTCGAGTATAGTGTTTTCTGGCGTAATCATTTAAAAGCGCGATATTCTCCATAACCCGCTCGAACTGATGCTTGCTTCGCTCTTTGTATTTGTGGAATATTTTATCGGACCCCGCATCAACGGACACACCAACCCATGTCGATTGGGCCAGCGAATCGATGAAATTATCGATCAGCACGCCATTGGTAACCACACCAACTTCAATTTGATTATGAATCAATCGATCGATGAACTCCCCGGTATGCGGGTTCAGCAGGGGCTCGCCGCCACCGGCAATACAAACGGCTTGCACGCCGGGCTTGATACCGCTGTCATATTTCCATTTGGATAAATAATCAGAGATCTCGTTTAATATCTTTCCGGATAGAGATCTTTGTCTTTGTTTTCGGATAAATCTGGCGTTGCACCAGGCACAATCCAAATTACAAAGGTTGGTTGGATCTACTGTAACCAAAATCGGCGCTGGTATCTTTCGGCCTCTTTTTATGTGCTTCCAGGTTCCGACATGTGCGATTAATTTATAACTGTTAAATGGATTCCAGCGCTTGTTGCTTTTCCACTGCCTGGAACTTTTAGGACTACTCGGGGTCAGTTTGAGCAATTTTTGCCTTTTCTTTGGTTCCATTTTTTACTCTTTTTCTCTTTCGGCGTTATGTTTGCAGCTTTTTATTAATGCCTATTGGGTATGATTTTCATAGGCTGTATGAAAATGACTCACTTCATCGCGTACAAGATCAGCGATCCGCCGCGCAAGCAACTCAACAGATTCTTCTGTGAACAATCCAGTGGAAGTCAATCTCTCCTGATCAAAAAATCTTTTAATTTCCACGATTTTCTTACCTTGATATTTGAGAACCTTTACCCGTTCGAGAATATAAAAATGAGTTGTCGTATATCGGCGCTGTCCACTTCCGGTTCGTTTCAGTTTTATGCATTTGCCAAGTTTTTGTTCCCAATATCGAATCGTTGATTTTGGTAATCGCAGCCGATCACTCACTTGCTGCATGGTTAGATCGTTTTCCAGGGTCATTAGATCCATAAAGCTCCGCCCTGTGGCTTACAAATGCTCATGTGATTTATGAAAAAAGCTGACACCGCATAGATTTTGAATCAAGATTGCCTTCACGGCTAGGCTTTACTTCAATTTAGCAAAACGCATACCAATGATTTCGCAATTATTATTCAATATATTTTTAGCATGTTATTAACCCCCTCCAATTAATAAAGAGGCAAAGGTCAATATAATGACACTTAAGGGGGGGAACTTGGGGACAAGGGGAACTTGGGGACATCCATGATAACGTTTGACATTTTTTTCAATATATGATTTGAGAAAAACTATTTAATAATAGGATGTTATAGAGGATAAATCATGCTCCGGATACGTCGTTTAACCAACAATGAACAAGCAACCGTATACCATGTGATGTCTCGCACAGCCTTGGGTGGCTTCCCGATAGGAGATAGCGAAAACCGGACTTGGGGACAAGTTGATAACCTTTTTAATATTCTTAAAAAAAGGAGATTACAAGTTGGGAAAAAAATTTGTATTTTGTAATGTAATGGCTACTTTATTAGAGGCTGCGCCTTTAATTGAGGATATGCCGTTAGATGTCATTAAAGAAAAGCCTTTCAAAATCGAGGTTTACTTTTTTTATATCAAAAATGTAATCATTTATTCTTACAGCCACCAGTATCCCTGGATATCAAGATTAGTAAGTCCCAACTCTTTTGCTCTAATTACGACCTTTTTATATTCTTTCCTGGTTATTCTCCTCGATAAATCCGGATAATCATATGCTTTAAAGCGCGGGCTATACTGCCCCATAATATTGATATAAGTGTCTTTTGGTAAATTTTGTGCAATCCACTCCATAACTTGTTCTGAACCGCCTGTGTTATTTGGCATAATCAAATGCCGGATCATCAGGCCTCTTTGCATAATGCCGTCTTTAGCCGGTCTTGCCACACCAACTTGACGGTCCATCTCTAAGATTGCTTCTCTTGTTATTTCAGGATAGTTTCTTGCCCCGGATGAGTATTTTGATGACATATCACTATCCCAGTATTTGAAATCAGGCAGGTAAATATCAACTATTCCATCGAGAATTTCTAATATCTCAAGACGCTCAAAGCCACTGGTGTTGTATACAATTGGCAACCGCAGCCCCTGCTCTGCGGCAATATCAATTGCCTTAAGAATGTGAGCGGAATAATGCGTCGGGGTCACAAAATTTATATTGTGGCAACCGATTTTTTGCAGATGAAGCATCATCCCGGCTAATTCATCGGCATCTCTTTTAAAGCCAACACCAAGCTGGCTTATTTCCCAGTTTTGACAAAATACACACCGCAAATTGCAATGGGTTAAAAAAATTGTTCCTGAACCACCTCTTCCCACGAGTGGTTTTTCTTCACCAAAATGAGGATGAAAAGAGGAAATTACCAATGTTGCACCTGGAGAATGACAAAATCCTCTCATTCCTTTAAGACGATTAACTCCGCACTTTCTCGGACAAAGGCGGCAACTCTCCATAATACCCCAGAGTCTGTTGGCTCTTTCTTTGAGTTCGCCTGTTTTACGAAGTTTCAGATAAGCCGGTTCAAAACCGGAATCTGTATTACTGTATTTATTAATTACAGCCGCTAATGGATTGCTTGAAGCTTCTGTTTTCCTGGCAATTAGAAAAATTGAAGGCAACCCTAATTTTAAAAAAACCGTGGCCGTAATTTTCAGAATATTTCTTCGTGTAATTTTTTTCAGAAATATGTCTTTCATTTTTTTACCCCCCATTGATGCCGATCAGGTTGGGTGGTTATGACAATAAGGCTTGTTAATTTTACTAATCCCACTGTTATGCAGGCGCCGGTAAGACCAAGGACAGGTAAAATAACAACCGCGCCTGCAACTCCTCCTATCCACCCGCCCAGCAGGTCGGAAGCGTAAAGCAACCCGGCTGTCCTGCTTAAACTGCTGCTATTTAACGAATATATCTTGTTTGCCAGGGGAAATTGAGAACCAATCAGAAGTCCGCCGATAAATGAAATGACTAAAAACAGTAACTTGAACAAAAATAACACCTTCATGGCGCCGAGGTATATATGGGCAATATGAAAAATAAATGGGCATCCAACAGCAAAACAGATTATCGCAATTTCAATCTTTATGTAAAAAATAATACAGTTTTTTAACCGGTCCATAACTGTCGTTAGGATCATTGCGCCACAAGCTGCCCCAGCCATAAAAGATGCCATAAGGAGCCCGATCCATGAAAACACATACCCGTAAATCGATTGAAATGTGAAAATTAACATCAGGTCAAAAATCATTCCGGCAAAACCTGTTGTAATAATGGAAAAAGGGATGCTCACCCGGTGGAATCGGGTAATTTTTGATCGTATAAAGGAATAAAAAAGCAGGAAAATGGCTGCTAAAAGAGCAATAATCCATAAATTTATTTTCTCAAACTGTCTGAAAAGCCAACGAATTGAAGGAGCATACAGCGCATTCCAATGAGAGATACTGTAAAACAAGCCCAGCGGTTTGAAATCATAATTAATTTTATGACTGCTCTTTTCAATAAAACTGGAGAACCAATTTTGCCAACCGTAATGCAGTTTATTTTCAATACGCCAGGGAACAATCACCTCCGCTTTGATTTTTCGCTGGTTTAATCTTTCAATAATTCGTATTTTTTCAAAAGTTGAAATATATCCGGAATTTGATGCGAGGAAAAGATTCGTGCCATCACCCGGAATCACTCTGATATTAGAAAAGACACTTTTTAGTGTATGATAAATGCAACTGTTCAGGTTTTTTAATTCCTTATTTTGGTAAGTCAAAGAACCGGGCAATCCAATGACAAGTATGCCCTCTTTGTTCAGCCTTTCTTTTACCAGTAAAAAAAACTCCTTAGTAAAGAACCTGTTTGTTTGCAAGCTGGACGGTTCCAGGCTCCCCAATAAAATCAAGTCGTATTTATCCTGTGATGTTTTCAGCAACAAACGGCCATCCATATGTTTTATCTCTACTCGTCTATCATTTAATTCAGATTTTGTTAGCTCAGTGGAGAATTTTCTTAAAAGATCGAGAATAAGCGAGTCCAGCTCAGCATATTCAATTCTTTCAACTGACGGGTGTTTTAGCGCCTCATTTATCATTCCTCCTGCACCTGCGCTCAAGATAAGGAGTTTTTCAGGTTCAGGATGAACAAGAAGCGGAAGATGAACAAATTCTTCAATAAAATGCATATCCGGGACAGGCGTTATAATATTCGGGATGCCGTCCTGGAAAAAGATGTATTGTCCCTGGTTTTCTATAACGCAGATATTGCCGTATTGGGAATTTTGGTAATGCACGGCATTTTGGTTTCTCCACTGCGCTTTGATTGAATAATGATGCAGTTTGTCCGCCTGGCTGTATATCAAATAACCGGAGAAAAAAATAAGGCCGCTCAAGATAACCAGAGTTGTTTTTTGAAATAATCCGGCTTTCCAATAAGGAGCAAGCAGAAAAAGGCATATTGTCAAATTCAGCAGAGCAAGCCCTGATGATGCCTGAAATGAATTAAGATAGGGAATGAACAGATAGGTGCAAACAATTCCGGCGATAATAGTACCAACTGTCTCATAAACATAAACCCTGCCGGCCGAAGATGCATCCTGGCTGTAAAACAGGGAATAAATCTGGCAAGTGAAAGGAAACAATGCCCCATGAAGAATGCTGACCGGTAACAGTATCAAAAAAGAGGAATAAAACATTGGCAAAAAACTAATGCTCTCACCAATGGAAATGCCCATGACTGCTTTCAGGATACGTGTTGAAAAAATTGCTAAGAGTAAAAAAAAGGAAAAACTAATCGTAATAATGGTAAATATTTCAAGTTTATTCTTGGATTTTTCCGCTGCCCCGCTAAAAAAGAAACATCCAAAAGCCTCAAGAATGAGCCAGTTGGCCAGAATAATACCGATGCAAAGTTCATTGCCGGAAAAAACAATCAGAAGCTCCCTTAAAAGGAGTATCTGGGCGACCAGTCCGCTGAATCCCATAGCTAATATAGCTATAAAGATGATTTTTTTCATTAGGCTGAACCTGGGGTGATGAAAATTTGCGTAAAATCCATCGAAAAATTCATCCGGGAAATGGTCTAAAAAAAACCATTACTTAGGGTCGTGGAGATGCCAATGCGCTATAACCAAAAGTTGTGTTTAGGGAGTTAGGTGGTGTATCCACCGGTTGATTGTTTGCGAAGCAATTAACCGGACCAAAAAACAGGAAAGGATACACACACCATGAACAACGATAACGTAATCGATCTGAAAAAAAAAGACACTTTTGTTGACGACCCAATTACCGGTATATTGCGGCAAGGAGCCAGAAAGTTGTTAGC
>JAAERL010000494.1 GCA_024230435.1 Desulfobacteraceae bacterium | reverse complement strand
TATTTGGTTGAGATAATGGGATTTTGCTTGATGGGTAATCACTTTCATCTATTGGTGCGTATGATTCCTGAGCACAATTTCAGTGATGAAGAGATTGTCCAGCGTCATGTGAAATTTTATGGCGATTCGCGGCAATTGAGCGAAGAACAGCTTCCTGCTTTTCGGCTTAAATTGGCAAGTCTTTCGAATTTTATTAGTGATATTAAGGTTAATTTTACAAGGTATTACAATAAACGGCATCAGCGCCGGGGCTATTTTTGGGGTGACCGGTTTAAAAGTGTAATCGTTGAGAGCGGTGAAACCCTGATTAACTGTCTGGCCTATATTGATCTAAACCCACTACGGGCGGGGATTGTCAAGCGCCCGGAAGAGTATCGTTGGAATTCTCTGGGCTACCATATGCAGACGGGAAATAAGGATAATCTGCTTTCTTTTGATTTCGGGTTGGAAGAGTTTGGGGTGAAAAACATAAAAGAGCGAATCCGCCGGTATCGCCGCTATGTGTATGAAGCCGGGGCCTTGGACCGTCCGGACAAGGGTAAAGCGGCGGTCATTGATGCTAAAACACTTTCAAAAGAACGCGCTAACGACTTTGAAATCAGCCGTATTCAAAACTTCAGATTTCGAACCCGTTACTTTACAGACTCCGGTGTTATTGGAAGCCGGGAATTTGTCCGTGAGAAATCCGGGGACAGGCAAATTATGTTTGACTATATTCTTAATATGTGATTTGGGTTGGGGGAATTGAAAATTAAGCGATTGATCAAACACAATAGAAACCGAAAGTAGAAAAATATGCCTCGGATAGGTCGTTTGACAAACAATGAGCAAGCTACGGTTTACCATGTAATGTCTCGTACAGCCTTGGATGGCTTTCCATTGGGCGATGTAGAAAAAGATTTTTTGTTGAATCTGATAAAACGTTTTGCAGCACTCTATTTGGTTGAGATAATGGGATTTTGCTTGATGGGTAATCACTTTCATCTATTGGTGCGTATGATTCCTGAGCACAATTTCAGTGATGAAGAGATTGTCCAGCGTCATGTGAAATTTTATGGCGATTCGCGGCAATTG
>JAAERL010000493.1 GCA_024230435.1 Desulfobacteraceae bacterium | reverse complement strand
GTAGCTAAAAAAATTGTGCTAACTATTTGTTATTGCTAATATTTTTGCTCACCTACCTCTATTCGCTAAAGAAAAAAGTCCGACATTGAGAAAAGTTCCAATCGAACAGAAACGTAATTTTAGCGTAGGAATAAATAGTAATTAGACAGCTCAAGACATATCAAAAATTCAACTTGCTACCAAACTTTGTAAATGGTTACACGCGCCAATCTACCAACAAGAGCCAAATTATAACGGATAGACCTTCATTCATTGTCGCCATAGTGATGCCGACAAATTCCTATTGCGCGCCATTGTTCTTTCCCGTCTAATTTCTTTGGTGAGGAAGGGCCTTGCTCAATACCTTCCTGTCTGGAGGTTTTAGAAGGCGGCATTTCTTCTGGATAGCGGTGTAACGGACTGATTGGAATTGCTGCTAGCCGAGCCGCGCGGAATCTCCAACGAACGAGTTCGTGGCGCACGAACCTGCGTTCGCATCACTCTCATTTTTCAGCAAAGCGAGCAATGCCGTGGACACGCAGCACATGGAAGGAGCTCAGCAGGACGACGCAGCCAACAGATGTGAGTATTTTCTTTCATCACCAATATTTTCTTCTCGACATCCTCCATCTAACGTATAAATCCTCTTCCGTTCATCGCTGCGGCAGGGCGCAATGGTGTGGCAACGACAACGGGTC
>JAAERL010000492.1 GCA_024230435.1 Desulfobacteraceae bacterium | reverse complement strand
ATGAAGTTAAGAAACAAAAGTGAAAAAATGAAGAATGGACGTGGTCTCTTGGCGGAGTGCCCAGCACGGCGCCAACGACACACCAATGAGAAGCTAGTCCCTTTGATAGGGACCTAGACGATTTCAAGATATTGGGAAGGATAAATTTGAGAAGGCACAATCATTTTACAACTGTACCTGTCTCACAATAATAACACACTGTGGAGCCTTTTCACAGTGCAAATTGAGCGACGTTTGGGAATCAGATTGAGTTGAAAATTTTGAAAAAGATAAGGAATGAACCGAATTAACGAACTGACCATCCTAAAATGGCCTAGGAGCAATTTTTGGAGCTGGAGGCAACCACGACAGAGAATGGCTGCCTCAATATTTGCCAGTCGGATGGAGGTATTGTAAGACCGTTTTCATGGCAAAATGGACAAAAAGGCAGGAATCGGGTATTGGGTCTGACTCACTACTAGATTGACGCTATAAATACGGGAGTACCATCCTGAAAATGAAGAGAGGAGAAAAATATGAGACAGAAAATCAACGTGGTCTTTTGGCGGAGTGCCCAGCGTGGCGCCAAAGACACACTAGAGAAAAGCTAGTCCTTCTTGAT
>JAAERL010000491.1 GCA_024230435.1 Desulfobacteraceae bacterium | reverse complement strand
CGTCGACTTCCCTGACACACCCAACAGAGCACCTTGCCCTTCACCCTCCCCCTCAGTATCTTTTGTAGATCAAGTAACCGTGGTCTTCGTTGAGAATCTTTCACACTGGTACAAGGATGAATTGTGGTACTCGGGGCGTGAGATGAATTCGTTCCGTCACCGAATCGGGTCACTGATCATCGAAATGACCTCGGGCGGCATCACGATGGCCCAGTACGCCGAATCGATGATAGATGACACGAGCGCGTTCGTGGGACTCGAGATGTATCTATCACCATCCGCGGCCGGCCTCATCAAGGGGCGCCGGCGAGACGTCTGGGCGGCGGTCCTCTCAGAACAACAGCGCCAGCGGCGCGTCGGTATCATCGATCAGGACAAGATGAGACGCATCGCAGAGGCGATCACGTAGTGTCGGCGATGCGGGCGCGCACCATAGGGATGCTTCACGCCGATGAATAGAAAACTTTCTGTTGGTTCGATTCGGACGGGTTTCATGTATAGGTTCTGCATGGATAGCAATATGTTTTGTTTGCCATCATTCAATTGGTACCTTTGAAAAATGTATAGTATCTGCATTTGCAGATATCCATTTTTGTTTGCACAACATCTTTATTAGTATAAATAAGTTTATTTGATAAGTGTAATTCAGCCAGTCTCTTTGAAAGTATAAAGCAAGAACATGCAATCGTGATGCAAACGCCGAGAGCTAGAATTACAGGCGCCATTGCCAGATCTAATCAATAGCCAAGACTATCTTGGCCAAAACGGTCATTACAGATTATTATGTAGGCAATTGCTCGCCTCTGTAGGCAGCGCGTTTGCTCTTATTGGCTTGGGTCAAAACATGGCGATGGCAACGTTTCGTCATATCCTCCTGCCCAGCCGTACAAATTGGACAAAACAGACCCTCGCGTTGGCAACTAAATATTTTCATACTTTTTTGTATTTGGCGATCTATCACCTACTATGATGAAACTGATACTAAATTCCATCTTATAAAATAGAATGTAAATCTACCCAACAGCAACATGCTCAAGCCGAAAGGAGATCAGCCAAATGGATTTGAAGTATTGAGTTTTTGTTCATCTGGATAGCATTCAAACTTGTTGAATTGAGATAGCCCATTCTCCCAACTGCTGGACATAGTAGAGAGATATTGACACACACGTGTGTGAGTTTAATTATCTCCTTATTCGCCAGCAACGTGCCCGTTATACTGGGCAAACTAGCACATTGAGGAGATCTCAGTCATACATACATCGTACGTAATTTTTTACGTTAATACTCGCGCACTCGTCGCCTAATTTGGTAAAAAATAGAATTTTGGGATATGTAGAGGTATGTACTATTTTACGTAAAAAAAATTGACTTCGCGCGTGCGCGCGATACAAGCTGTTATTATTATGAATTGTATTAGATCCTACGTGATGGCTCGCATTAAATCGCCAAAGAAATAACGTAACAAAAAGGGACGCAGTGGCAAGAGATCCACTTCAACTTTGTGCCATATTGTACAAATTTACGAAAAAAATTGATCGTGCTACCATTTAGCCTACATATGAAGATCCCCTGTAAATGCTCATACAATATCATCAAGAAGAGATCCCCAAACAAAGAGACGCAGCGCACATATGACTTTTAACACATTGAACTATTGCTAAAAAAACTACACCTTCCCCAAAAGTCTCCCTGTCTCTGACATCTGAACACCATGGAATTCATTTTCACAAATAGGACAAAGATTAACATTGCAGACTAGGCACCGACGGAGATGTTTCCTGTTATTCTT
>JAAERL010000490.1 GCA_024230435.1 Desulfobacteraceae bacterium | reverse complement strand
CCACCCCAATAAAAATCCCTCCCTCCACAAACCTCCCATTAATTTCTCCCCCATAATTATTCCTCGTAAATGGGCTTAATCAAAGGATGCCACTGATGCATCCAAGCACACAACCAAAACAACCAGGTAGAAATGGTCGCAATAATAACGACAACGTTGGCAATTTCGGCATTGTCCTTGGAAAGGCGTCCTGTTAGTCGGGAGGCGAAGACGAGGCCGAGGAGGGCGCACCCGAGGATTAGGTAGAGGAATGTTCCGGTGGCTATGGGGGCTGGTATTGACATGGTGTTTGATTTGTTTCAATAGATAATGATGTGCTACTGCAGGCTATTGTACCGAGCGTTGTGTCGGCCACGGTCTTTGTCTTTGTTTTGTCCGTCGGAGCGAGGCGATTGATTTTTTGTGAGAAAGACCTTCAAAAAAGGGGGCAAGCTGAATACTAAATTCCCACGTCCGTGAAAGAGCCGTTTTTCAAAAGTCAAGAGGCAGGACAATGGGATGTTGATGAGCGGAAGGCGAAAATAGTAAGTGCAGCAAGTATTGCGAGCGAGGCTATCAACCTGAATAGGCCAGCACCAACACTGTGAAGAGTAGTCTTCCGCTGGACAGCCAGAGAGAGCCATAAGCAATTTATTTATTTAAAACGTCCTCATACTGGTCTCCTCTCTTGCCACCCGGCTTTTAAAATAAAATTTGAACCATCGAT
>JAAERL010000489.1 GCA_024230435.1 Desulfobacteraceae bacterium | reverse complement strand
ACATAAAATATGTATTTCTAAAATTCCATAATAAATTTATATCTTTCTATAGAGCCCTCATTGACAGGAACAAATGTACGGGGTCAAATTTCTGGTTGCACTAAAACTCATGAAGTTATGCCCGAAAAACCACATTTGTTGGAAAAGTAAAAATTGCGATGACCGTTGAGAATTCCAACGGTCACATTTCTATTTCGGTAGTTATATCAATGACGCATCTATGTATGAAGAAGCTGTGGTTTGTATAAGGGTGTGTATTGCTCCAGTGGTTCGTGAGATATGAGCATTTCACTGTAAAAAGCTCGTATCTCCAGTTCTGGGGCAGTGAAATGTAATCAAATGACCGTTACTAGTTCTTCTAATAGGCCTCTACCAATGCTGACTATTCAATTGCGAAAGATTTGAAGTGTTACTGATGATATGAGGCCGAAAAGTTAGGTTGAATTGAGGTTTTGAAAAAGAAGGTATTCAGGCATTAACTGATATGTTAACCGTCATATTTCGTGACTTCCTTCGAACCGGGCCTGCTCCTACCGGTAGGTATCAGGAAGCTTTGGCGCGAAAGAAATTTTGGTGAAATAGAGCCGTTGATGCGATAGAATTCTTTTGGTGACTTGGGTTAAAATGGCCTAGCTTT
>JAAERL010000488.1 GCA_024230435.1 Desulfobacteraceae bacterium | reverse complement strand
CAACGTTTCTTGACGTCGCGGACGATAAAGACTGAGCCGATAATAGAAGCAGCCGCACATATTTTGTCAGAAATTATCAATGCCAGCTCTTTTTTGTAAAGATTTTGGTCCATCTTGCTCGCCTGCTTTTACTTGCACAAGAGGATGACGGACTGTTCACCGGTCACCGACAATCGCAACTTGTCTACACCCTACACCAAACACACAAACTAAGTTTAGGTTTCGTATTGCTCTCTCTCTATTATCTCTCTCTCTCTCTCTCTCTCTCTCTGTCTGTCACACACACCCTCTCTCTCTCTCTCTCTCTACAATTACAGTTACAATTATACTTCTAAGTTATAGGAGTACAGACTAGTGGGTAGAAGGTCCGTCAGAACAGATCAGGGGCATCCGAGTTACAATATTTCTTCGAAGGCAGAATACTTCTTCAAAGGCAGGTAGGATGTGGCTGGATGCGAAGGGGACGGAAGGATGCAGGCGCGGTGCGAGATGCCTCTAGGCCTTTGGAAATAGGGGGCTAGCCTACCCCTTATCGGGGGAATTTCCCCCTATTTCCCCTGGGCGAGAAAGGGTGGACGTTTAATTAGCTAAATTCCTGTAGGTTTCGTCTAAAAATAGCCAAATATCGGCTAATAAGGATCATTTTATCCCCATTTAGATGTATTTGCCACCAGATCAGAACCTTCAATATAGGGGGACTCCCCTCTCGCCCCCCTATTTCCGAAGGCCTGCCGATGCCTTCCCAGCAATGCATGGGAACCGTTTACAATACCGAGTACATACCAGTTCCGCAGTGAAAAGTCCAGGCTAGTGACCGAAAAGGGAACTTTTGTTCCAACGGTCGTGCGTGGTGGACAAAATCGCTTTCACTAGCAAGCTTCGTAGGTACCACATTAAAATAAATATATACCACATCATGTTTCAACAGATGTACTTATTACTTAGGCCCGTTCTGTCAAGAGATTTTTGAGCCTATTCTTGGCCGATCTATTCTGGCCTATTTTGGCAAAATAGGCCAAAATAGGCTATTTCTTGACAGAACGGCAAAATGCCCCCGCCTATTTTGAAAGCCGAGTTTCGACCGTAGATTCGGTGATTTCCGAGAATGGCCACCGAAGGTAAACCACCATGTCGGCACGATGACATCCTACGCAGAAGGCCCCTCAAATCCGCCCATAAAGATTATCGGTGTATTACCGATAGATTCGTTAATGGATAAGGTTACTGACAAATTATTCGCACCAGGAAGTCGTTGCAAATAACGTAGTTATTTAATTAATGAGGTGCCAATCCAAGGATTGAGATTTACCTGCGGTTGCACCTCAATGCGTTGGGGGGAGTTAGACGATGAATTAAACCACTTCGCCTTGTAATATTACTGATATTATTATTAACTGGTAATTCGTCTCTCGGAACAGGTATCAAAACCCCGACCCCTCAACTAGGCATTTAATTATGAT
>JAAERL010000487.1 GCA_024230435.1 Desulfobacteraceae bacterium | reverse complement strand
TCTGCCTTGTTTTTTGGGCCTTGGAAAATAGCGTTGAATAACCGACCATTCATTATTCATCAGATCTGTAGGATATCCGCTTCTTATGACACACTCCCAGCTCTATTTTTTTGGTTTTGTTTCCACAAACCCGCTGGGTATCGTAGTTTACGGAGTTTTTTGCAAGATTATTTTTCAGACACGCTCTAAGAGCATGAAAGCTAATAAGATTCCCACTTTCGTGGGAATGACGGCTATATATTGTATATAATCATGTAATAATATTTGACACATTAACTTAACATTGTTAAGTTAATTAACATAAGTAATTTTATAAACGATGCAATGTAAATAGAACTCGTTAAAACCAATGGGAATCAGAGAAAGAAAAGAAAAAGCAAAGAAAGAACTCAAACTCAGAATTCTGAATGCCGCGAGTCAAATGATCATCAATGATGGGTTTGAAAACTTTTCAGTTCGAAAACTAGCGGATGTGATTGAGTATTCTCCAACCACTATTTACCTGTATTTTAAGAATAAAGCAGATCTTCTGATCGAATTGGGGAAAGCAGGAGATAGTGAATATTATAGGAGAGTTAACAACATATCAAGCAAAACCAAAAAGCTCCCGGTGGCGTATTTAAAGGAAATCATAAAAATTATTTCCTATTTGGCTATCGAAAACCCGAATATCTATCGCATTAGAAATACAAGGCAAATCGCTGCTAAAAAGAGTAAAATCCTAGAAAAAGGAGGGATGGCTCAAGTACCATCTCGGAAGTACTCCGATGTTTTTCAATGCATTAAGCAATGTGTCGAAGAGGGGGTATTTGAACCGGTGGATGTAGAAATAGCAGCAATCTCGCTTATTTCGGCTATTCAAGGAATGATATCCATGGTTATCGAAAATCCTGAATTGCCAAAAAAGAGAATTTCAAAAATTGTCGACAGTGTTACTGAAATTCAGATTAGAGGGCTAATGAAGCAAGGCTAATTAATTGTTTCTTAAAATCACGGTTTTAACCTCCAATAGGTGATTTAAATGGCATCTATCGTGTCAAAAATGTATGCGCGGCCAGGTTCATCAATTCGGATAAACGGCTCACTTTCTATACCGGTGTTTAACCGCACTGATTTATTATTCAAACTTAAAACAGGAAAAAAGTTATGAAAAATCGTCAGATAATTTGGTGGAAAATACTCGCTATTACATTAATAGGAGGATTTGTTTGGATCATCATGGCAAAAACCATCCCAACCTTCACACCCCATAAAATTATTGCTTATGGCAAAAATTACTTAATGGAAAAGGAAGCTGCCGGTCCCTTTTTGATTGGATATGTTTTTGCAGTCCTGGGGTTTTTCTGCCTGGTTTTTATTATAATTCAAGGGAAACTACAGGGGAGTAAACTGGCAAAAGGCTTTTTTTTCGGATTGCTGTTTGCGTTGTTGTGGAGTATCGAGTTTTTGGATTATCATCACATATTCGGTAACGCTACGGGAGATGGCATTCCCAGTGCACTTAGGGATGGGATCCCTCTTCTCTTGACAGGTGTTTTATGTGGATTGTTTCTTGGTTCCGATTCTTCGAAAACCCAAGATACTATCAAGTTTGATGCAACCATTAAAGCGATGGTCCTATTTGCAATACATTTCAGTATCGGCAGAGCCGTTTATTATGCCTTCGTTTTGCCAAATGCCAAAGAAATGGGATGGGAAGGACTATCGATAGTTCTAATGTTGGGGGCTTGGATAGGTGTTATGTATGTGGCACTAGACCAAGGATCATTGAATCGTTCTGCGTTAGGAAAAGCCGTGTTTTTTGGGATGTTTGTGTTTGGCATTAACTGGTCGCTGATGTTGATCAATCCGATTATCAATTATACGATTCCACTTTACATCATCATTCTTTATATTGCCTTTGATCTCTTCATGGTCACATTAAGTGCTTATGCTTTTGAGGTAGCCAAATCGATATCACTTCGCAAACAGACTGCCAGAATATTCGGTTAATCCTAATGCGATGCATGACTCCGTTGCTTGATTTTTTATGGGTGAGTAGGCTAAGGGGGAAGTTCCCTTGGCCTACTCACCCATAAAAAATACAAATCGGCTCTTTACATTTTAGCCGTTTTCATCATAAATTGACTTTCTTAGAATGCTGGATGAGATGAAAATTATAAAAATATGAAGAAAATATAAAAATAGTATGTCCCTGATAAAATCATTACGAAAACCGACATTGCAAAGCTTGTCCAAGACCTGCGGCTGAGCGGCGAAAATCGACCCGGTCGGGCTCGGAAGACTTCTTGCTGCTTTACCGAAAGTAAATGATCCTGATTTATTGGTCGGCTATAACACCAATGATGACGCGGGCATCTACCGTCTTACCGAAGAACTTGCCGTTGTGGTGACGGCTGATTTTATCACCCCGCCGGTAAACGATCCTTTTATTTTTGGCCAAATCGCAGCAGCCAACGCCCTGAGTGACGTTTACGCCATGGGCGGCGAGCCTAAGGTCTGCCTTAACCTGGTGAGCTTTCCTTCTCAAAAACTGCCTCCGGATAATTTGCACCGGATCATCAGCGGTGCAATGGATAAAATCACGGAATCCGGGGCTGTGCTGGCAGGCGGGCACTCTGTTGATGATAGTGAACCCAAATTCGGTTTATCTGTTGTCGGCATCGTACACCCTGAAAAATACTGGACAAATGCGGGGGCTCAGCCCGGCGACAATTTGGTGTTGACCAAGCCTATTGGAAGCGGTGTACTGTTTAACGCCAACCTAAAAAACCGGGTTTCCCCCTCAGCCATGCAAACCTGCCTGGATACCCTTTTGCATCTGAATAAAGCGGCTGCCGAAGTTCTGCGTTCTTTCACCGTTCACGCCGTAACGGATGTCACAGGCTTCGGTCTGGCCGGTCACGCCCATGAGATGGCAAAGGCTTCAAATGTTTGTCTCAACATTGACATTAAGGCTTTGCCGATTATGCCTGAAGCGCTTGAAATGTATCGCAAAGGTGTCACAACCGGTGTTAACGATTTCAACAAAAAACTCGTTGAAAAACATGTCAGGTTCATCAATCCCCTTAAAGACTGGCATCGCCAAATCCTTTACGACCCGCAAACCAGCGGAGGGTTGCTTATTGCCGTGCCGTCTGACCAGGCAAACTCTTTAACTCAGGCCTTAGAAGAGACGGGCACACCGGCATATGCAAACATCGGACGGGTTTGCGCCAAAGACTCAACAACCCTGCTTTGTTTCATATAAGGCGATTGGCGGAAAAGAATATACCAGATTGAGCTTCGATTTTTTTTCGTATTCAAGGCATGCCAAAGTTTGCATACTTTACGTATTCGGGCTTTAGCATAACGCACAAGACGGGAAAAAAGACATACGAGATGGTATATTCTTTAACTGTAAATCGCCTAACTCCTGCTGCCCACCATTTTTTTTAACCTTTCGGCAAATCGGCCACAGCATATGTCACGTATGCGCATTTTATATATATATCCGGTATTAAAAGAATCTTCATAGCGTCCAATCGCCTATCTATAAATGATCTTGCAATATGCCGATGTTACCTGTAATCTGTAGGTTCTTTGATTACATTGAAACGGTGCCGTAAAAGCGAGTCAGCTCCACGTGAATATTCTGTGGCACGTCAACGCGTTAGCCTTATAGCAGCCAGTCAGCTCTCCATTTTCCCACTTGTTTTGTATCTTAACCGGACTTTGAACAAATTGTACTGCGATCCAGATATTTATCAATAGAAAGATGGCAAAACAATGAGTCCCTCAAACACAACACTTGCTGAACCCGCCGAACAAAAACACGAATTAACCGCAATCAATCATTTTGCACTTTGCCTGGCAAAAAAAATATCCTTAGATGGTGTGTTAAGAGCCTCCTACGATTATGTATTTGACATTATTAAACCTGACATGGCAATAATTTACTTACGAAACGAGCAGGAACTGATACCCCAGAACAAAACGCCTGAAAATCTCCTATATCAATCGTCTCGAACTTTACATATTGGACAATGCCTGTGCGGCCTGGCGGCGCAAAAGGGCGGATTTATCAATTCGATAAATATTCACCAGGATTCCAGATGCACCATAACCGTGTGCAAAAAAGCAGGATTGAACTCCATTTCAGCCATCGCCTTGAAAAACGGCGCCGATGTCATTGGTGTCTTGGCTGTAGGATCGCGGAGCCAGCGGGATTTTTCAAAACAAAGCGATTTATTGGCAACCCTGGCGAACCATATCGCCACGGCTGTGGTAAAAAGCCGATTATACACACAAATCGATGCATATTCGCAACACTTAGAAAAAAGTCCGGAAAAAACAGAACCGGCGAAAGCCGAAATGCAGGCTATCGCCGGTCAATGGAAAATCACCTTTGACGCCGTTTCAGATTCTATTTGTGTTTTAGATGCAGATTGGCAAATCCTGCAATGCAATGCCGCCACCTGCAAGTTTCTCCAACTGCCGGAAGAAAAAATTATCGGCCGCAAATGCTATGAGCTTGTTCACGGAACAGATCAGCCCATTGAGAACTGTCCTGTAAGGCGTATCCCCAAAACCAGTAAAAGGGAAACTGAAATCCTGAAAATCGGAAACCGTCATTACAACGTTACCGCAGATCCGATGATAGGATGCGATGGTCGGTTCCAGGGAGCCGTGCACATCATCAACGACATTACCGAGCGTATACAATTCGAGAATAAACTGATTGAAAGCGAGGAACGGTTCCGGGAGGTTGCTGCCAACATTAATGAAGTCATCTGGCTCATTGACTGGGTCAAAAAACAATTTATCTATGTCAGTCCGGCTTATGAAAAAATATGGGGCCGCAGTATCGGCAATCTATATCACCGTTTTGAGGACTGGGCGAACTGTATTCACCCTGAAGATATTGATCATTCATGGACCGCATTCACTTCTGTCATTGGTGGCGGAGGCGCAATGACAAGACAATACCGGATTTTTCGCCCGGATGGCGCCATTCGCTGGATCTGCGACCGAAGTTTTCCCATTTTCGATAAAGACAATAATGTCGTACGCGTCACCGGCGTTGCTGAAGACATTACCGAGCGAAAGGTGGCGGAAGAAGCGTTGCGTGATAGTGAAGACCTGTATCGCCAATTGTTTGAGGCCGAATCCGATGCCATCTTCCTCGTTGACGATGAAACAGGCAAAATTCTGGAAGCCAATAAAGCCGCCTTGCTTTTGTATGGATACAGCCGGCAAGAGTTGCTAAGTAAATACTGGACCGATTTTTCCGATGAACCTGAAAGCACCCATAAAGTGATAACCACCGGAATGGCCAAAGAAGACAAAGTGATTTCGGTTCCGGTTCAAATTCACCAAAAAAAAGACGGCACAACTTTTCCCGTTGAAATTACGGGACGTTTTTTCATCCGCAAAGGCCACAACGTTCATATTAACGCATGCAGGGATATCACCGACCGGCTGCGCATTCAATCCGAACTCAAAGAAAGCGAGCTTAAATTCCGCTCAATGATGGAAGCAATGCTGGACCCGGTTTATATATGCAGTACAGATTTTATCATTCAATACATGAACCCGGCCATGATCCGTCGGTTAGGCGCGGACTCCAGCGGCTCGACCTGCTATGAATCCATACACCGGCTCAAATCCCAATGCCCCTGGTGCGTTAAAAATAAAATCATGCACGGCGAAACCCATGAGCAAAGTATTGTCAGCCCCCTGGACAACCGCACTTACCAGATCACCGACCTGCCGGTTTACAACTCGGACGCATCTGTCTCAAAAATGTGTATTTGCCGGGACATCTCCGATTATCGGGAAGCTGTAAAAAAAAGAATAGAAGTGGAAAAGCAACTGCAACAATCCCGCAAGATAGAAGCAATCGGAACCCTTGCAGGGGGAATTGCGCATGATTTCAACAATATCTTATCCTCTGTGATCGGCTATACCGAACTGGCCCTGTTGGATGTTCCTAAAAACTCCGCCATCGAACGATATTTAAAAAATGTTTATGCCGCCGGTAACCGCGCCAAGGAATTGGTTAAGCAAATTCTTACCTTCGCACGCACAACTGAAAAACAAATCAAGCCTATTAAAGTCAGCAACATCGCCACAGAGGCCCTGGAACTGATAAGCTCGACAACACCATCGAACATCACGATTAAAAAGTTCCTTAAAAGCGATGCCGTAATTATGGGCGACCCGACCCAGATTCACCAGATTTTCATGAATTTATGCACCAATGCCGTTTATTCCATGGAGGACAACGGCGGGATTCTTACAGTTTGCATCGAGGACTTGCCTAAGGATCAGGTCCTGGAGTCCGATAATATAAAAAATAACGGAAAAAATTTTCTGAAAATCGTCATCTCCGATACAGGCAAAGGAATCGCCGAATCCATAATGGACACCATTTTTGAGCCCTATTTTACCACAAAAAAAACCGGAGAAGGTTCAGGCCTTGGGCTCTCAGTGGTTCACGGCATTGTAAAAAGCTATGGCGGTGATATTACCGTAAGCAGCAAAATCGGCAAAGGGACCGATTTTACAATCATCATTCCTGCCATGAAAATATCGCCGCACAGCAAAGATACGATTGAAGCCGAGGACCTGCCCACCGGCCGGGAAAATATTCTGATGGTCGATGATGAGCAGGATATTGTGGAAATGGCCAATCAGTTTCTAAGGCGGCTGGGCTACCATGTTACCGTAAGTACGAGCAGTCTGGACGCGTATCAATTGTTCCTGAAAAATCCTGATCACTTTGATCTTGTTATAACGGATATGACCATGCCCGGAATGACCGGCGATAAATTAGCCTCCGAACTGATCAAAATAAACCCGGATATCCGCATCATTTTGTGTACGGGATACAGCAAACGGATAAATGAGCAAAGAGCCCAGAAAATCGGCATCCGGTCATTTGCCTACAAGCCCCTGATTACAACCGATCTGGCCAAATTAGTTCGAAAGGTGCTCGATTCAAGTTAGGCGATTGGCAGAAAAAAATCGCTTTAGAGCTTGCATTAAAAATCTGATTTATCTAATAATACTAACACTTTTGTTAGCCTTGCCCACAAATCCTTGCAAATAATTTGACTCTTCTGATGTTAACGGTTTTCCTCTTTTCAAAAGTTTCCTAAAAACAGACTTGTGCTTATCTATATCTTCTAGATAAACAATAAAAGTTCTAAAACTTTTTGAATTTTTTCGCGCCCATTTTTTCGACAAATTAATTCTGCCATAGGCCAGGTTTAATTCAGACATTTTATTGTTTAACTTCTCAGAAGGGCGGTATACTCCTGTCCAGGTTTGCCATGTTTTGTCTCTTATTTTTTCCTTGCCAGCCGAAAATGAATTTTTCTCCTCACCCTTGAAAATATCTGCATACCAGAAAAAGCTGTTGCCGACTATTTTTTCGAATAATATCAAGATGGTTGTATTGTCATTATCTTGCCAAACATAGTATTCTTTTTTAATTTTAGCTGAAAAAAACCCCTCTTTACTATGTGACATTTCAATAAATTCGAGTTTTCCTTTATAATGAAAACTCTTTCCTATCTTAACTGCTACAGCGGGAAATTTTGAATAAAAAATATTATTGGGCAATATTTCTCTTTTCGTATCGATTGAAGCGCATGCACTAATAACAAAAATGGCTATGAGCACCATCACTTTTTTCATACACCACCTCTTTTTTAACCAAATAAATGGAACTATTATTTCAAGGCGCACAGCGCTGTCAACAATGGTACTTACCAGGGGCCAGACCATTCGTTCTTTGGTTAGTATCTGGTACAAAACAAGGTTGGAATCAATTTTACTTTTCAATGCAGTGTGTTCGACACGCTTTGCTTATTTTGAATATTGTTAACGATTCTTTCCATAATTTCTTGAGCCTCTGTTTCAGAAATTACCGCCTCACTAACCAAAAACTCAAGATGTTTCAAATAAATATCTATTTTATTCTCTTCGCTCATTTCCGGAGAAATCTGAGTGTTTTTAATTCCCTCGATTAATAATTCAAAAAAAAGTTCATACTCCGTCTCTGATGGGTTACTTTTCCATAGCAGCAAAGCCGATTCTTTAGTCTGGTAATAATTAATTGACACAAAATCATAGGATTTAACCTTGTAAAGAACCAAACAAATAAGTGCTGGAATAATAAAAAAAAGTCTTCCATGAGTATCATAAGGTTCAAAAACAGGAATATAACTCGCCAAGTAGGACAACCAAAAATATGAGAATATTGCAGCAAAACTAAACCAATGATAGGCCTTGTAATGAACAATTGCAGGTTTGTGATCCAACTCAAAAAGTGAAACTGTATACTTTTCTTTCCTAAAAAGCGTTGAATAGTTAACTGCAACCTCTTTTTTATTCGTCAGGTAAAAATCTCTTTTACCGCTGAAAAATCTTCGTTGCTTTAAAATCGCTTTAGTTTCCATTAATCCTCTGAAAATTCTATTCTAACGGCCAGTTTTACCGGGAACAGCGATCAATCAGCGATCCGGTGTTAACTGCGGTTATGAATTCTACTATTTCATTCTAAAAAATAATCAATCCAAAGATTTCCAACCAACTGCCAAACCTTCAGAAATCTTAGTGCCAATGCCTGGCATGTGCAATACGCTGCTTGATTTTTCAAGTCTGCGGCCCACTGTTATGCTAACATTGATTCCATCTTGCGTTTATATCTATCATTTACTTATTTTGTCATCACGAGTTATTTGTTCTATCGAAACCGTCTTTGGTTCTGTGATTTTTATGTAGTGCTCCATTGTTTTTGCGGTTCTCTTCCGGCGGTGAACCCAAGATCTGATCGTCAGGTTTATCCGGCGGCCCGGGAACTATCATGGTTTTACCAGCCTGAATCCTAAGGCCGGGCCTGAAAAATCGGCCTTGAAATTGAATCGGCGGGCGCACCGTGCGCTCCATTGATCCAGGTTCCAGCCGCCGCCTCTGATAACACGGCCCTCGCCCGGAGCATCGATGGCCGGATTCACGGGAGCATGCACCCGGTAAGCATCTTCATGATAGGTATCCAAACACCACTCCCACACATTGCCGCTCATATCATAGATCCCCAGGCCGTTTGGCGCTTTGGTTCCCACGGCATGGGAACGGCCACCGCTGTTTTCTTCATACCAGGCCAAGGCATCAATGCTGTCTCCTCCCGCATAGAGTTCATCGTTTCCACCGCTTCTGGCCGCGTATTCCCACTGTGCTTCGGTGGGCAGCCGGAACGTATGCCCGCCATGATACGCCTGGCTAAGTTTTTCGGCAAATCCTATGGCATCTTTCCAGGTCACCTGCTCAACAGGATGGTCCGGCATGGTTTGTTTTGAAGGATTTTGTTCCATAATGCGAAGCCATTGGGATTGGGTTACAGGATAACGGCAAATATAAAAATCATCCAACACCACTTTGTGCACCGTTTTTTCCGAATCGGCCCCCAGGCCTATGGTGTCACCCATTTGAAAGCTCCCGCCCGGAACAAGGACCAACTCCAAGCCACAAACCGTATCCGTAAAAACCGCAGGTTTATCTTCTTTTGCCGCTTGTCTGTTTTGCTGATTCTCACATATGGCGCATGTATTTTGACCTTTTGCGCGTCTGGTTTTGCAACCAGGGCAAATCAGCACAGATTCGCACCCGGGGCATCGATTCCAATTTTCTTTAACCGGTTGGTCACATCCGGGGCAGTTGAGCTGCTGAAGCCTTGTTTCACAAACCGGGCAAATTTTCCAATTCTTCTGAACAGGTTCGCTACAGCCTGGGCATATTACTTTTGTTGTCATAACGTTATCGGAATGTCCTTATTTTTAAGGTCTTGCTATTCTGCGCGCAACGCCTCAATCGGGTCCAAACGAGCGGCGTGCTGGGCGGGCAAAACTCCGGCCAACAAACCGATCACACCTGCTGAAACCTGCGCCAGGATAACAAATTCCCAGGAGGTATGCGTAGGCAAACCAGGCGCTAACCGGCCAATCAGCCAGGCCCCGCCGACGCCCGATACCAGCCCCGCAAAACCGCCTAAACCCGCCAGAACCACCGCTTCTCCGATAAACAAAAGCAGAATCTGGGAACGGTCTGCGCCCATTGCTCTCAAAAGACCGATTTCCGCCGTGCGCTCATTTACCGCAATGGTCATAATCGTAAGTATTCCCACCGCTCCAACCACCAATGATATGCCACCTAAGGCTCCGACCGCCAGCGTTAAAATATTCATTACGGAGCCAAGCACATCGAGCATCTGATCCTGGGTGGTGATGGTAAAATCTTCGGAGCCGTGACGCGCGATCAACAATTGTTTTACTTTCTTTGCAATTTTAACGGAACTGCTGCCCGCGGCATAAACCAGATCGATCTCCAACAAGCTGTCCCGGTTAAACAACGCCATGGCCCGGGAAGCGGGAATATAAACGGCATCGTCCAGATCAAATCCGAGCATTTGGCCCTTGGACTCCATCACCCCCACAATCCTGTATTGTTCGCTGCCAATACGCACCTTGCGCCCTAAGGGATTGGTATTTCCAAAAAGCTCAGTTTTCACCTTGCTGCCCAATACCACAAACGCTCGCGCAGCGCCAGGGTCATCGTTGGGCAAAAAACGCCCCTGGGCCACTTTTATTTGCCAAACAACCGGAACCGCCGCCCCCACACCAAAAATATAAGTCCGGCGGCTGCGCCGTCCATACTCTACAGCAGCATTGCCCTGTACAAACGGCACTGTTGCTAGAACCCTTGGCACCTTCTCAAGAGCTATGGCATCGTTTAAGCTCAAAGGGCGCACATTGCTGATAAGCGAACCCGACATCCCGGCTGTCGAGGCCTTGCCGGGGTTCACGGCAATAAGGTTCGTTCCGAACTGGGTAAATTCGGCCAACACATAGCGATGAATCCCCTCTCCCAAAGAAGTCAACAACACCACGGCGGCAATCCCCACTGCAATACCCAGGGCAGTTAAAGCGCTGCGCATGCGGCGGCGGATCAAAGCCTGGAAACAAAGTTTTACGGCATCATTGATTTGCATCATTTTATATCTTTACCTGCTGGACAGCGCCAATACCGGATCAAAATCCGCAGCACGCTTAGCCGGAAGCCAGCCAAAGAGTAAACCGGCTCCCACTGCCACCGCTACCGCCGCTACGGGAGCCCAAAAAGGCGCTCTAACCGGAAAAAAGGGAAAAAGCCGCCCGATTACCATCACGCCCAACGCCGAAACAATCAATCCGGCCGCCGCGCCCACAAGGGACAACATGGCCGATTCGGAAATAAAAATACGCATAATCTGCGAGCCCGGCGCGCCGATGGCCTTAAGCAGTCCAATCTCGGCAGTACGCTGGGATACGGCAATCAGCATAATATTCATAATAAGAATCCCCGCCACCGTCAGGCTGATGGCGGCGATTGCGGCCACGGCATAGGTCAGAACTTTTAAAATACGGTCAAAGGTAGACAACAGCGCATCCTGAGTGATGATGGTAATATCGTCCTCGCCATCATGTCTGTTACGGATCGTTTCCAGCACCGACCGTTTGGCCCGTGCCACGGCATCCGTGTTTGCGGCCTGAATTAGGATGCGAAACAAAGACGACTGGTTGAACAAAGCGCTGCTGGAGGCCACCGGAATGATGGCCACATCGCTGATATCCATACCCAGGGATTGTCCTTTTTTGGTCAATACGCCGATCACGCGAAAGCGGCGTTGACCAATGCGCACAAAACGGCCAAGCGGCGAGGTGTTACCGAATAATTCGGTTTTGAGTTTTTGCCCGAGAACGCAAACGGCTTCAGCCCGGTCAACATCGCCTTTGGGCAAAAACCGCCCCTGGGCGATTTTAAGATCCCGTACATCATACAAGTCAGGCGTAGATCCCATAATAAAAACTTCACGGGACCGGTTTTCATAAGAAACCAGTGCGCCTCCAATCATAATAGGCGCCACTTTGCGCACCGCGCTGCTGCGCAGCAAGGCCATGGCGTCATCGATGGTCAGGTCGCGGGGTGTCTCCCCGAGCAGCGGCGGCGGGCCGCCTGTAGTTTCCGACCGGCCGGGAATAACAATCAGCAGATGGGTTCCCAGTGAGCTAAATTGCTGGGAAACATAAATTCGGGCGCCCTCGCCCAGGGCTGTAAGTATCACCACTGAGGCAACGCCGATGGCCATAGCCAGAAACATAAGGCCGGTACGCAAGGGATAACCGGCCAGCGATCCGGCGCAAAACCGTGTCAAATCGGCAGACTTCACGCCAATGCCCTTTCATCGGATGTATCACGAATAATCCGGCCGTCTTCCATGCGCACCTGCCGGCCGGTTCTGCCTCCAAGCTCTGGATCATGGGTAACCATAACAACGGTCATTCCCTGCTTGTTAAGATCTTCAATGGTTCGGATGACGTCCATACCCGATGCGCGATCAAGGTTGCCTGTGGGTTCATCGGCAAGAATGATGGCAGGATTCATGATGGTGGAGCGGGCAATGGCCACTCTCTGGCGCTGGCCTCCGGAAAGCTGATCGGGCCGGTGTTTCATACGCTCGTTAAGCCCCATTCGGCCCAAGGCTTCATGAACGCGCTGTTTTCTTTCCCGGGCATCGATCCCGGCAAGGATCATGGGCAATTCAACATTTTGCTCTGCGGTCAACCGGGCAACAAGATGAAAAAACTGAAAGATGAAACCGATTTTATGCCGCCGGACATGGGCCTGCTGTTTATCGCTTAAATGAATGGTATCAATATCTTCAAAGTGGTAAACCCCTTTATCCGGCCGGTCCAGCAAACCGAGGATATTGAGCAAAGTGGATTTTCCAGAACCCGATGGCCCCATGATAGAGACATACTCGCCCTGCTCAACCGTTAAGTCCACATTACTCAAGGCATATACGGTTTCATCTCCGACTTCAAAAATGCGCTCGATACCCTCAAGACGAATCACAACAGCTCCTCATCCTCAATGATTTCAGCGGGCGCATCATCGGCAAGGTCAGGATTATCCACATTAACAACAACTTGGTCACCGGGTGACAGCCCGTTGAGCACCTCGGTCCAATTCCAATTGGACAGCCCTGTGCGAACGTCGCACGCTTTCAATTTTCCCTGGTCCGGCAAGTATTTAAAAACTTTACCGGCCTTGATGACAGCCTCGGTGGGAACACGCACCACATTTTCCCGCACGTCTAAAATCACTTCAATATCGGCACTGTAGCCGGCAAGCAGATGATTAAAATTCTCGTTTCCCGCAAAGGCCGCCTCCACCTCCACGGTCCGTGCCTGTTTTTCTACATCCAGAACATAATCAGCAATGCGGCGTACCCGCGCCTGAAATACTTTATTTTTAAATGCATCCATGGTGATACGGGCGGTCATATCCATCCGGATTGCCTCGGCATCCACTTCATCTATGGGTGCGGCCACATAAAAGCAGACATTGTCAACAATATCTATAGCAGGCGGTGTCGGCACGCCGATTGGAGACGGTGTTACAAATTCAGAAAGCTCGCCGTTGATCTCAGCAATAACACCATCAAAAGGCGCCTTCAACTGGGTTCGGTCTACATTTGCGCGTGCAACTGCCAATTGGGCCTTACGCACCTGGATTTCCGCATTGGCGGCCTCACACTCGGCTTTTAGGGCTTTTGCCTCGGACACCGCGTTATCGGCCTGTTCTTCGGAGGCCACGTCACTGCTGCGCAAGTTCATTACCCGGCGGGCATTGCGCTGGGCCAACTCGGCCTTGAGGCATATAGCCTTGCTTTTGCTGCGGGCTGAATTGAGCTGGTTTTCCGCAAGGGCGGTCCGGGCCTTGAGGTCTTTGTTCCAAAGCTCAAGCAACACTTGCCCCTGTTTGACCCGGTCTCCTTTTTTCACAGGCAATCGTGCAATCTGGCCGCCTACGCTGGGAGAAAGTTTGGCCCTTCGGCAAGCCTTGACTGTTCCGGCACGGGTATTGGCAACGGTACGCTCCACAATACCCCGGGTTACGGGTTTTACACTGACCAGAACAGGTTTGGGCCGGGTTGCTTTCCATATTACAGATGCCAATGCAGCAACCACAAGCAGCACGATTATCCATCGCAAGGGGTGTTCGCGCATAACGCAGGTTATTCCTCTCTAATTGGTTTTATGGTTTATACACTTTCGTCTGCGGATAAAACGCCTGCCAAGCGAACCAGTAGGCATAAATATGGGCAATGGCGTCACCTTGAGCGTGCCGGACGGACTGGATTTGCCCCTGGGTGTTTACTTCAATGATAATATCGGCTCCGCCGATTATATCATTGATTGTCCCGCCTTTTTGCTTCAACGCGCGACAGCGCGTAGGCTTTTGATTGCCCATTGAGCGAAATGCCCAGTACATGCTCCTTTACAGATAAATCATGGCGCACGCGCCCCACCGGAAACATCAACTGGCCAATATGGTAATAGTCTTTATATGGATCGATATCATAGTTGCGTGAGTAACCTGTTTGAGTTGAAAGCACAAGCGTACGGGGGTGTTTTTCTGCCCAATGTTTCCAGCTCACAAGCTCGGATTGAATCTGCTTAAGCTGTCTGCCCGCCAGGGGACCACTGACGGCCTTTGACATAAGCTGAGACCATAAACTTTCCGTTTGATGGTCGTACAACAGCACATTGCTTTTGTAAAGACGCCCCGAGATACCGAAAGACAATTTCCTGTCATCCACCTGGCGGGAGTAGACCACTACCGTTTGCGTCAGCGGTCAGTACGTAACTACAAAGGATTGTTCGTTTATCGAGTCATTGACTGCCTCATGCCAGGTAAGAATCTTAATGGGATAAGCTTTGACCACGCCATCGGCAACCACACCTAAAACCTGATCTTCAGGATCTAAAAACGACTGCTTACCGGCCGCAACAAACGCGGGTTCCAGCAAGGCCGGAATTCCATCTTTGGGCGGCCCGCCCGATAAAATTTCATCTTTTGGAACAATGGAACTGTCCAGGCTGAACCCGGTCAGCATTAAAACCATTGTCATTGCCGCAACCAAAAATAAAAGCAACGTTCGCATCAGATCACCTCCGTTTGATAAGATTGTGTTCAAATCAGACGAAGTTGCGGACCCGGACCTTACACCATCCCTTTCAGGCAAGTACTTATCAAAACTTATAACATCTTATGATTTTAGTATTTTTGCTGGTTTCGTATAATACGGCCAGCTTAAAAACCTCAGATTTTCTTTTCTTAAGGGTCTTCTACGACCCTAAAAGTGGGACGCACCCAGAATCTATCAAATCCCTATGCCAAGGGCTCGAACATTTTTTGAGTTAATTTATCCCGTTGAAATTTCTTTACATAACTATTTAAAAACAATAAATATATTTGATCTATTATACCATTCTTGCATATGAAGCACTACCTATATATTTTCTATTGAATAGTTTCACCAGCAGCAAACCCAAAAAACCCCGGCCATGTGGACCGGGGTTCTCAGGATAAACAACAGCTGGTACGATGCTGTATTTCAAAAAAGTTTTATGGGCAATAGGATTTTACGAACAGCTTAAGATAACTTCAATTCTAAATCGCAACAGGTATCGGCCATAGAGACATCGGCGTTGACAGCTTGGTTCAACCAGCAGGAATTTCCACTATCTCCTGTCAAACAAGCACTCCGGATCTAATTCCATACAAGAGGAGCACAGACAGATTTGAGTGGTCACGTTTTCTTGACGATAGCTGCATATATGCGTAGATAGAGAATCTTCACAACCATAGCATGGAATATTCACACTGGATGGTACTGGTTCAACCAGTTCATTTAACATGACAAAAACCTCCTTTTTTGTAATCCTGCTCGGTTAAAAGCGCTTTATTGAAACAGACTTGATAAATACTATGAGCAAGCCGTGTGCCAGCCTTTTCAGGTATGCCGTATTAGATTGATATTAAAATAAATTACTCCATTTTAAAAAAAAATAAAACGACGATTTCATCTACTTTTGATAGCTTGCCGGCAGATAAATCTATTAAAAAGAGAGTCACTTGGCACACGGAAAATGAAAAAATTACGGTTGAACTATTAACCATCTTTGAAATGGATGATTATTTGCGCATTGTTTTGCGCTTGGCTGCATATGCTACTGGACGGTTTTCTTTATGATATCAAAGCTTTATGGCGTCATTGACCCAATAGCCGGTCGTACCTTACCGCGATTGGCGGAAAAAAATTTAGCATCTTAACAGATACCATATTAGGCTTAGATTTTTTTCGTCTTCAAGGAATGCCGAAGTTTGCATACTTAACGTATTCGCACCTTTGGCATAACACACAAGACGGGAAAAAAGACATCTAAGATGGTATATTATTTAACTGTAAGCCTTAACCTAATTGCTCTAATGTCGCTGTCTTTTATTGCGGGGTATGATGTTGAATTGCTTTTTTCAATAATGGACCGGTTTATTCAGAATTTCTCTAAAAAGAAATTTTCAGTCCTTTCCCAGATTATATCAGAACAGAAAAAACCGGTAAAAAGTGCTATCACTCAGTGTAAAAAAAACACAGTATTGTGTGTCTTGTGAGAAAAACCAGAGAACTTCAGATCTTACACTTCAGGGTTACTGCCCCATGGCGGCTTGGCTCTGAAGTTTTCTGGTTTTTCAACGTTCGGGATTATTCGATTCCCGGTATTAATACCTTCTCCAGCCGTTCGCACATAAAATCCAATTCCACATCGTTGATTGTCAGTGGCGGAGAAATGCGAATGGTATGACCGTGACTGTCATTGGCCAGCATGCCGAGCTTTAGCAGTTGACGGCAAAATTGCATGGCGTTGCCATCTTTGACTTCTATTCCGATAAACAGCCCCCGGCCGCGGACTTGCTTGACATAAGGTGATCGTGTTTCGAGTTTTTTAAGCCGCTTGAGCAACTTATTGCCCTGTTTTTCCGAACGCTCTTCCAGTTTTTCTTTTTCAAATACGTCTAATGCCGCAATCGCCGCTACGCAGGCCAGCGGGTAGCCGCCGTATGTTGAGCCGTCCGAGCCCGGCTTGAAAATCATGTCCATAATTTTTTTGTTGGTGACAAATACTGAAAGGGGAACCAGGCCGCCGGACAACGCTTTGCCCAATATCAAACCGTCTGGAACGACATTTTCATGTTCGAAACAAAACCTTTTACCGGTACGTCCCAAACCTACTTGAATTTCGTCAAACAGGAGCATCAAATCATTTTGATCGGCTATTTGCCTTAAGCCTTTCAAAAAACCCGGCGGTGGAACGTTCATGCCGCCTTCACCCTGCATTGGCTCGACCAGAATTCCACATGTATTCGGCGTTACGGCTTTTTTTACGGCTTCCAGATCGCCAAAAGGCACGGCGGTAAAACCCGGTGTGACAGGCCCGAAACCCTCTTTATATTTTTGTTTGGTGGAAAAGGAGACTACGGTGATCATTCGGCCGTGGAAATTGTTTTTAAAAACGATGATTTGCTGTTTTCCATCTTCAATTCCCTTGTTTTTCCAGCCATAATAGCGTGCGGCCTTAATGGCGGTTTCAACCGATTCCACACCGCCGTTTTTGGGCAAGACCTTATTGCCGTTGTTTCCGAAACGCGGTCCAAGCTGCGGAACAAACTTGGAAACCCGTTCAAGAAACAGCCCCAGTGAATCGGTGTACACTACATTGGAAATTACAGAGCCGTAACAGCCCTTAAACGCGGAAATAAGGGCTTTTACGACATCCGGGTGATGGTGCCCCAAATTCGCCGCCGAATAGGCCGCCAGGCAATCCAAATATTTTTGTCCGTTCATATCCGTAAGCCAGCAACCGTCGGCTTGCCGAACCACCATCGGGATACGTTCATAATGATGAGCCCCGCAGTTTTCCTCGTAGCGGATAATGGTTTCATCAGGGATATCGGAAAAACCTTTGATCTCCTGGTCAATGATTGTTTGATACATGATTTGCGTCTCCTTTAAAAATAGTGTCAATCATTTGTCTGCTTTGATAAAGGCGTAAATGCGCTGCTCATGTTCGGTCAGCGGCTCCTTGTGATCGTAAATTTTTTCCAAAAAATAATGATAAAAGTCATGTTGCAAGCTGTCCCGGTTAGCGGTGACAAACAGCCGGTTACGGGTCCAGCTGATAGGGGATTGGTCTTGCCGGTCTTTTTCAAAGATCCCTACGAGCGCTTCTGATTTATCTGATATGATGTCGAAAGACCGGCCGCCAATGGTATCAACCAGCGTCAATCCACCGGGGTGTTCCACCTGTATTTCGAATGTTGCCGGGGCAGGGCCCATGGAAATATAGCGAATGCCGACCCCTCTTTTTTCAGCTTTTTTAAGATCCGGCGCCAACAATTTGCCCGATTCCGGAAACAACCGGACATAAAGCTCGTTTGTGGCGGCACAGATCATCGCACGTGCCTTGGCGATGACCCGGTCATATCCTTTAATCATCCAGATGAACTCATAGGAAGCATCCGGAGATGTGCCCTCCAACTGTTGCTTGAACGCGTCCAGGCTGCTTTCAAATTCACTTTGCAGCCTTTTGTAAAGCTCTTCAGGGGGCAACGGTACGTATTGACCTTCTTGCACCTCCATAACGACCCCCTTGCTCATCAGTTTACGAAGCACATCGTAAACCCGGGATCGCGCAATACCTGAAATGCGGCTTAATTGGGAGCCGTTAAGGGGGTGGTTTGCAGCCAGCGCCATATAGCAGGTGATTTCGTATTGCGAAAATCCTAATATTTTCAGTTTCTCGAAGTCTGCCATAATATTTTGATCCAAATTTGAAAAGTGAGTGAAATGAAGCCCATTTTTTCAAAATAAATGTTGCTACCATATTAGCAACACTATTGTAAAATGAAAATATTGTTGCGTCAAGATTGACTTTATCGGCTCGTTGGCTTACATCCAGCGCCATGAAACCGATTGTAGCGATAATAGGACGTCCAAATGTTGGAAAATCCACTTTATTCAATCGCATTACCCGAAAAAGGGATGCTTTAGTGGATGATAGGCCCGGTGTTACCAGAGATAGGCATTATTGCGATGCGGCTTGGGACGGGCGCGAGTTAATTGTAGTTGACACAGGGGGCTTTATTAGCGGAGACGCTGATGATTTTGCACCCCATATCCGATTTCAGGTTGAACAGGCCGTAGAGCAATCAGATGCTGTTGTGCTAATGCTGGACGGCAAATATGGTCTATCGCCGTTTGATCGCGATCTGATCGACTGGCTTAGGAGAATCCAGCAGCCCGTATTTTTTGTGATTAACAAAATCGACGGGCCGGAAAAAGAGGATCGACTCTACGATTTTTATAGCCTTGGGTTGAGTACGCTTTATTCTTTGTCCGCCGAGCATGGCTATGGCGTAAGAGATTTCATGGATGCACTGGTTGCCGGACTGTCTTTTGGCACGGGCGCTGATACCGCACAAGATGCTATCCGTGTGGCATTTGTGGGCCGCCCAAATGCCGGTAAGTCATCAATGGTAAATAAACTGCTCGGTGAGCAAAGGCTGGTGGTTACTGACAAACCGGGCACTACGGTCGATACCCTGGATGTTTTGTATGAGCGCCAAGGCCGGACCTATCAATTAATTGATACCGCCGGTATACGGCGAAAATCCAAGGTAAGCGCCAAGTTGGAAAAATTTTCAGTGATCAAGGCGCTCAAGGGTCTTGAACGCTGTGATGTCGCCCTGATTATCCTGGATGCCGAACAAGGGCTTACCGAGCAGGATGTGCGTATCGCCGGTTATGCCCACGATCGCGGCTGCGGAACCATTTGGGTGGCGAATAAATGGGACTTGATGAAAAAAACGGGGATTACGCCATACCGGTTTGAACGCAACATCAAGGAAACCGCCAGGTATCTGGCCTATGCGCCGGTATTGACTGTCTCTGCGCTCACAGGCCGAAATCTTAATAAGTTGTTTCCCATGATCAATCACATATATGATCAATATGCCACGCGGATTACTACGGGTCAGATCAACCGCATTATCAACCAGGCTACCGGACAAAACGAGCCATCATTGCACAAAGGCCGCCGTTTGAAATTTTACTATACCACACAGGTTTCAACCCAGCCGCCGACATTTGTTTCTTTCGTAAACTATCCGGATGCGGTTCATTTTTCATATCAACGTTACTTATTAAATCAAATCCGGTCACAGTCGAAACTTGAACAGGTGCCGGTAAGGTTGCTTTTCCGGCAACGAACCGGGAAATTGAGTTTTCCTAAAAAATCTAAAAAAAAGCGGCAGAAATAAATTTGAAACGGTGCGCCCCTTAGAATTTTTCTTGCGAAAAATTCCGTCTTTCTGGTATGGTGTCTACGTTTTGCAAAAATTTTCCGAATTTATCGTTGGCAAAAATGTTTTCAGATACATAGTGTTTCGTCTGCAAACAGGCCCATCAGCCAATGGGCATTACATAGGCGATAGGCGACAGTGGCAACGAAGAAAGTCGTCTATACGATATCAGGGGCGTGAAAGATGCAAATCACTATGTATAGCGTGCCTTCGAATCCGTTTTTTTTTCATTGCGCCAACACGCGGATGCAAATAAGCATGAACCCTGTGACGAGTCTTGGAAGCAAATCCAAAACGATGCTATAAACAATGTTTTGCATCTTTTATTTGCCTAAGGAGCGATTGTTCAAACGTGATTGGTTGTCCAAATTGCCGTGCAATACAACCTGATGACGCGGTTAATACCGATGAATTAAGCTGGTGTCCGGTCTGTGATACGGAATTCAGGATTGATGTATTCCCGGCACTTTATCTTAAACCCGAGCATCAGGCGCCAGGCGACTCAATTATAAATGACGGTATACATCACGGTCAGGCGGAGTGTTTCTGCCATCCCGGCAAAAGGGCTGTTGCACCTTGTTCATCCTGCGGACGCATGTTATGCTCGCTTTGCCAAGTTGGGGTGCATGGCCAGAGCCTATGCATGAGCTGCCTTGAATCAGGCAAGGAAAAGAAAAAAATATCCTTTCTGGAAAATAGGCGCACCCTTTATGATAATATTGCTTTGCTACTGTCTTTATTGCCTGTTCTTGTTATTTTTCCGACACTTATTACTGCCCCGGTGGCGATTTATGTCTGCTTGCGCTATTGGCGTACGCCGTTGAGTGTTATTCCTCGCACCCGGATACGCTTTGTGGCGGCTTTTCTTTTTTCAATGGGGCAAATCGTCATTTGGTTCCTATTTATTTCCGAGAGGGTCAATCTTTTATGATCAAGGCAGGCAAATTCAAATATGAGAAATTGCACAGCAAGTGGTTTTGCGTGTTCATTAATAGAAAATTATGGCTTGGGCCGGATCATTTACTGGTGTCGGAAGCGGTTATAAGCCATGAAAGGTACAAACGTTTCTCTTTAAATGATATACAAGTTGTTTTTCTCAAACACAGTATTTCCTATTGTATCTGGAATACCGTTTGGGGATTGCTTGCGTCGCTTTTTGGTTTGATATTTCTTTTCAGCAGCGGCGCAAACTCTTTTGCCGGGGCACTTGCGGGAGGGTTTTTAATAGCTTTGCTGATCAATATTTATCATGGTCCGGTCTGCGTTCTTTACTTGCAAACGGCTGTACAGGTGCAAAAAATCACTGCTTTCACAAGACGTAAAAAAGCCCTCCGGCTAATGGATCATATAAAAAAGCTGGTTGAACAAGAACAGGGCGCTGTGCAAAAGTCTGTGCGGCCCAATTTACTTAATCCTGATTCTTGAGCGTTGACTATAGATGGATACTGCTTTTTCCAATCATTGTTACAATCATCGCAGCAGGCAGGCTGTTGCGCGTTGCCCCGAGTGCGGCAACTTTTACTGCCGGGAATGTGTTACAGAACACGATGAGCGCATGCTTTGCAGTAATTGCCTGGCGAAAATCAGCCCGAAACGCAGTGCAGGTTCGGGCAACTGGCTTGCTTATGCAGTTGTTTTTTTGCAAGGCTGCTCCGGATGGCTGGTTTTATCCTACACCTTCTATCTGATTGCAAGGGCGCTGTTGGCCATCCCCGATGATTTTCATGAAGGCACGATATGGCGTCAAACCTGGTGGAATCGATAACGATGAAAAAACGCGGCCAGATTTATATTCCCGGCGGTCTTGCTCTGGCAGAACAGGCCGTTCACCTGCTTCGTCAAAAAGCGGGCACAGCCCTGATGGAATATTACATTGGCAGTTTGCCCTTTGCCCTAGCACTGCTGTACTTCTGGTCGGATATGGCCACAAACCCCACGGCCTACCCTTATTGCGCTCCAGCTTCGGCAGGCTTGGCGCTGCTTTTTATCTGGATGAAGTATTGGCATGTCCGTTTCAGCCGCCGTTTGATGGCAAGCTTAAGGCGATCCGCCCCAGAGCCCTGGCCCTTGAAACGTTCGCTGATCACAGCAGCCCGGCACAGCGCCCTGCATGCAACAGGGGCAATTGTACTTCCTGTTTCCATTCTTGCCGCATTTCCTTTAGGCTGGGTTTATGCTTTTTATCAAAACCTGTGCGCAATGGATGAACCGCAAACAAAAGGAGGGTTTTCCCTGGCAAGAAAAGCCGTTAGCCAATCGGCGCTTTGGCCGGTACAAAACCATATGTTCTTGCTCATTATGTCCTTTTTTACCCTGCTGGTGTTTATAAATTTAGGATTTACACTTATTAACTTACCCTATTTGTTAAAAATTTTGCTCGGAATTCAAACGGTGTTTACCCTTAGTATCCAGAGTATGTTAAATACAACATTTTTGGCGATTCTGTGCGTTTTGAGTTATCTTTGCGTCGATCCCATCATTAAGGCTGCTTATGTGTTGCGTTGCTTTCACGGGCATGCTCGTCATACCGGCGACGATATCAGGGCGGGACTGCATCCTTTCCTTAAAGCCGTTGTGTTTATCGCTTTATGGACGGCATGGCTGCCGGCGGACTGTTTTGCGGATCATTTCGCACCCGAAGCCGAAGCACAGGGCGCCTCTCACCGGCTTGCTGATGGCGGCCAGTTTGCCCGGCAATTGAACGAGGAGCTTGAAAAAACCCTTCAACAAAGACGTTTTTCCTGGCGTCTGCCTCGTGAGAAAATCGAAGAAGATAAAAAAAGCGGCTGGCTACATTCCTTTGTGAAATGGATCAAGGAAAAATTAAATAATCTTCGCAATGCTATTTACACATGGCTTGACAAGCTGTTTCAAAAATCCAGATCCGCTCAAAGCGGCAGCAGCACAGATTGGCGTGATATGCATAAATTGATTTTTTACCTAATGAGCGCGATTTTACTGATCGTACTTTTTTATTGGGTTTATTACTGGTTCGCTAAACGCAAGCCCAGGGAACAGCAGCAGGATTCAGCCCCTAAAATTATCCGTGTGGATATTAGTGATGAGAATATTACGGCACAAGATTTACCTACTGAAAGATGGCTGTGCCTGGCGGCGCAGCTAATGGAAAACGGAGCGTTCCGGCGGGCTCTGCGCGCTTTTTATTTATCGATATTGTCAATTCTCGCCGACAGTAGACGTGTCGTCATAAAACGCTATAAATCAAACCAGGACTACTATTATGAACTGTTGCGAAGAGCCCACTGCGAACCCGAGGTGATAAAACTGTTTCACCATTGCATGGGAACCTTTGAAAAGGCCTGGTACGGGATGCATCCTGTCAGCAGGCAGCAGCTTAACGCATTTATTCAGGACCAGCAAAGGATTCGTTCACTTGTTCAACAATCGTCGTAATAGGCTTATTCTGGTGCTTGTCATGGCGGCGGCTTTTGCCGCAGGGCTCACAAAATTATTTTTGCTGCGTTTTGAAGCCGGTGACGTTTATCCGGTGTACTCATCTTTGCGCAGTGATCCGATAGGGACACAGGCGCTATATGAAAGTTTGAAAAGTGTGACCGGAACAACTGTTCAAAGAAATTTCAAGCCTCTGGATCAACTGGATTTTTTTCCTGATCAAACCGTGATTATATGTGGTTTCTCCCCCCGTTTTATCCGGCGGATGCGCACCCGGGAATGGGAAAATACCATGGACTCACTTTTTAACCGCGGCGGCCGCCTTGTGATGGCCTTCAGGACAAGCAAAGCGGATAGCGAATATTCGAAAAAAGAAAAAGATAATTGCGCCGCTGATAAAGACAAAGCCGATGAGAGCCAAGACGCATCTAAATCCTCAAGTGGCGATGAACTCGCTGATATAGAGAAAAAGTGGCGCGGCCACGATGACATAGGGTTTCATATCCTGCGCGGTTCCGGAGAAAACAAGGAATCCTGGGCTATCACATCCAAGGCCGAAATGCCGTTTAAAATTCCCCCGATGCTTCTCTGGCGATCTACATTGCATTTCGAGTTGAAAGCTGACGCCTGGAAAACCGTGTATCAGCTTGACGGAAAACCGGTGATAGCCTATCGGGCCTGGGGAGCCGGCGTCATTGTTTTGGTAGCAGACAGCTATCTGTTTAGTAATGAAGCCATGCTCAAGCATCGTTTCCCCGATTTTCTTGCCTGGATTTTCGCATCTCACCATCGTGTCGTATTTGATGAATTCCAAAAAGGGCTCACCAAACAGCCCGGCATTGCCGGTTTGGCTATCAAATATCGCCTTCAGGGCGTATTTGCTGCGATTGTTTTAATTACTGTTTTGATCGTCTGGCAACAAAGCACCGTGTTTGTTCCTAATGCCGCAAACGGCAGTGACCGTGACGATGATGCCCGCACCGGCGTTGGGGGCAACACAACCGAAGGACTGGTAAGACTTATGCAACAAAACATTCGGTCCTGCGATCTTATCAAAACCTGTTTTGATATATGGAAAGCTTCGCCTGCTGCAAACAGGTCAAGCCGGGAAAAAATTGAGCGCATCCGGGAAATCGTCAACGGTTCTCAATCGCAAAAACCGGCGCAATTATACCGGCATATTTGCCAACAGCTAAAACAAGGAAAAATTCTATGACTGCTGATACGGATACGTTAAAGGATACACTTGCCCGCGCCAGACAGGAAATAGCAAAGGTTATTATCGGGCAGAAACAAGTCATTGATAGTGCTCTGATTGCTATTTTTACCGGTCACCACGCCCTTATCGAAGGGGTGCCGGGTGTAGCCAAAACACTTTTGGTGCGCACGTTGGCGCACGTGCTGGGCTGTGAATTCTCGCGGATTCAGTTTACTCCCGATCTTATGCCGGCGGATATCACCGGGACACATGTTTTTAACTTGCAGAAAAATTCTTTTGTCTTAGTCAAAGGGCCTTTGTTTACGACATTTTTATTGGCTGACGAAATTAACCGGGCTCCTGCAAAGACCCAATCGGCATTGCTGCAGGCCATGCAGGAACGAACCGTGACAATTGACCGGCATACTCATCAACTATCTGATAATTTTACGGTTTTCGCCACCCAGAATCCTATTGAATACCAGGGGACATATCCCTTGCCGGAGGCCCAAGTGGATCGTTTTATGCTCAAGATCCCCATGCTCCATCCGGACAGGGAAGAAGAGCTGAACCTGGCCCAGCGCATGTTGGGTACCGAATCTCCCGAGGATGTTCTCAAAAGCGGTAAGGTAAACTCTGTCATTTCAGCCGAAGATCTAACAAAACTGCGCCGGCAGCTTATTCAGGTTCGGGTTAAAGACGAATTGGCGGCCTACCTGGTTGATATTGTGCGTCAAACCCGTAAGCATCAAGGGGTTCTGGTAGGCGCCGGCCCCCGGGCAACTCAGGCGCTGCTTCTCAGCAGCCGCGCCCGTGCGGCGCTCGCAGCGCGTGATTTTGTAACCCCGGACGATATCAAGGCGCTGGCGGCGCCGGTCTTGGGCCATCGAATTATTTTAAAACCAGAATATGAAATCGAAGGGCTTTCGATTAAGGAAGTCATCGAACAAATTTTGCAGGAAGTAACTGTGCCACGATGATAGTGCCACGTACCCGATTAATAGTATTAGCGGGTCTGGTGTTGCTGCCAATGAGTTTTTTAGCAGCTCAGAACCCGGAGATAACAGGTTTTGCCTGGGCGGTTGCGATTATCTTTTTTCTTCTGGCTGGACTGGATGCCGTAAACGGGCGCAGGCGCTTTGAGGGCATCCGTGTGGCCGTACCGGAAATCATTCGTTTAACCGTGGACCGGCCGGGGCAATTTCCGGTCACCATCAGCAAGACGTCTGCACGGACCGGTCCTTTGCGTTTCGGAATAGTACTGCCGCCGGCCCTGGTGTCTGAGAAACCGGATTTAACTGTAGAGCTTAAGCGGGAAAACCAAACCTATATCGCTGTCTGGTCTTGCAAAGCACTGTGCAGGGGCCGCTTTGCCTTGACGTTTTGTCATGTGGAAATTCCTTCGGCCTGGGGGGCCTGGGCGGTTCGTAAGAAATTTGCACTTGAAAGTGAAATCCGGGCTTATCCAAACCTTGTTAGCGGACAGCAATACTTAGGAGGGCTTTTCCGGCGCAGTCATTGGGGCGTCCGGGTCCAGCGAAGGATTGGCAAAGGGCGTGAATTCGAACAGTTGCGGGATTATATACCCAGCGATAGTTATGAAGATATTGACTGGAAGGCAACAGCCCGGCGCCGTTTTCCCGTTACACGTGTTTACCAGGTCGAACAGGCACAGGAAGTTTATGTCATTTTAGACGCCTCCCGGCTCAGTACCCGCAGCGCGGATTACCTGGTAGAACAGCGGCGTACATCCAGAGGCAATCAGGCCGGTTCCCAGACCTCTATTTTTGAGCGCTATGTGATCGCCTCCCTGATTATGGCAATGGCCGCCGATCAGGCAGCGGATCAGTTCGGCCTGCTGATTTTCAGCGATAAACCGGATTGCTTCATTAAAGCCGGAAGAGGACAAGCCCATTATAACGCTTGCCGGGATGCATTATATAATCGTATGCCCAAAACCGTGTCCCCTGATTTCGATGAATTGTTTGCTTTCGTTGGAACCCGGTTGCGAAAACGGGCTTTACTGGTTTTTCTAACCAATATGGATGATCCCGTGATAACGGAAAATTTTTTGCATGCCATGCCTGTGGTCGCCCAAAAACACATTTTAATGGTCAATATGTTACGGCCACCCGGTGCGCACCCGCTTTTTTCTTCAGATCAGATACGGGATGAAAGTGCAATTTACCGGCATCTGGCAGGGCATATGCTCTGGAACACCATGGCGGACACGCGGCACAAACTGAAACAACATGGAGCGGGTTTTCACCTTTTAGACAAACAGGCCCTTTGCGGGCAGTTGATTAATCATTACATGGAGCTTAAGCAGCGCCAGGTCCTGTAAATTAGATGATAACAGCATGATCATAGATCTAAAAAAATTCATTACCGCCGAGCGCCCTTACTGGGAAGAATTGGCGGCCCAGATCAAGCGCAGCCAGGATGATCCTTACCGGCGTATGAGCTATGAGCAGATCAGGCGGTTGCATTACCTTTACCAGAGAGCGTCTGCCGATTTGGCAAAAATCAGTACCTTTTCAGCAGAACGGTCTATTCGGGATTATCTGGAAAACCTTGTCGGGCGTGCCTATGCCATGATTCATGCAACCCGGCAAACCCCGGTTCGTTTTTCTCCTGTAAAATGGTTCTGTAATATATTTCCCCAAACCTTGAGGCGTCACTGGGCAGCTTTGGCTTTATCAGTATCCATTTTTCTTGCAGGCGCTATTTTTGGCGGCGCTGCGCTGATCGCCGATCCGGAGGCCAAAGCGATTCTTATGCCCTTTGATCACTTGCAGGCAGAGCCTTCAGAACGTGTAGCCGGCGAAGAAAATGCCAGCCGGGGCAAAGATCATCTCAGGGGTGTAAAATCTTCCTTTTCAGCCCGTTTAATGACCCACAATACCCGTATTTCAATTTTTGTTCTGGCTTTGGGCATGACATGGGGCATTGGAACAGTCGCAGTTTTGTTTTCCAATGGCGTCATGCTTGGGGCAGTTGCCGCGGACTACATTCGCAGTGGTCAGACAGCTTTTCTTTTTGGCTGGCTGCTGCCTCACGGTGCAATAGAAATACCTGCCGTCCTGGTGGCCGGACAGGCCGGTTTAATACTGGCAGGCGCTTTGATTGGCCGAAAGAGTTCCGAGCCTTTGAGCGAAAGGATTCGAAATGCCGGGCCGGATGTTGTACACCTGATTGGAGGTGTAGCGGTCATGTTAATATGGGCCGGTTTGGTGGAAGCGTTTTTTTCCCAATACCATGAACCGGTTCTACCCTACAGTATAAAAATTGCTTTCGGCGTTATAGAATGCATTCTATTGGCCGGGTTCTGGATGTATGCCGGAGGCAAAATCAGTGGCGGATCGGATCTTTGGCAAAAAGGTTCAAAAAGAAAAGAGGCGCTTGATGAGTGAGCGTACGAACCAATTACGCATTCGCACACCTGAAGGTGTTTGTTTTTCATTGCTTTTGGCGGGTCCTGTCAGCCGCTGCCTGGCCTGGATCATCGACGCGTTCAGCATCTTTTTGGCAATACACATCCTAATATCCATTGTCTCGCGTTTGGGTATTCTCAGCTACGATTTGCCCAAAGCCATTGTATTTGTCTTGTATTTTACCTGCCCCATCGGATACGCAATTATTATGGAATGGTATTGGAATGGGCAAACTTTGGGAAAACGCCTGTTCGGCCTCAGGGTTATCGATATTAGAGGCCTGCACCTGGATATCAACCAGATTGTATTACGGAACCTGCTGCGGGCCGTGGACAGCCTGCCCATGTTTTATCTGCTCGGCGGTATTGCCTGCCTGATCAACCGCCATGCCCAGCGTCTAGGCGATTTGGCTGCCAACACCATTGTCATCAAGGAAGCAAAGGCCATACAGCCTGACCTGAATTTGATTCTGGAGAAAAACTACTATAACTCATTGCGTGAGCATCCGCATCTTGTGGCAAGATTGCGTCAGCAAATAACAGCTGAAGAAGCAGGCCTGGCATTGCAGGCCCTGATGCGCCGCAACGATCTGGCCCCCGAAGAAAGAGTCGATTTGTTTCACATCATAGCCCGGCATTTCAAAGACAAAGTTGCCTTTCCCCAAGAGACAATTGAGTCTGTTCCGTCCGAGCAATATGTTCGTAACGTGATAGATGTGATCTTTCGGGTCCAGCGGTGAAATATAATTTTGCCGCTGGCGCCGTTACTTTAAGTTTTTCAGTTCACCTATCGAAATTTTTGCCTGCTGGTTTTTTCTTTTGATCCAATATGAGTTATGACATCCTTGTACATCAAACATACATTTTCCCATGTATTTTTCATTTCTAACTTTTTAATTTTATTATAAAAGTTTTGTTTATCAAAATTAAGATAAACATATTTCATTGCATTTTGTAAACTTTGACTGGAAGGTTCATTTATGAATGTGGGGGAAACCATCCGTGATAAAGCACATCCGGGTGGTAGAAGGTGGGTCGTATCTATTGGAATCTGCCGTGTTTCAATTCTGGTTCCGGCTTCTGGAGGGACAAATTCATCAGTTGGACCTTTATCAGGAATGATTGGCCAGCACCCGCAAGCTAATGCTTCCTGGATAGGCATTCCAAAACCCTCCCCCCTGTATGGATGCACAATTGCTTTTGATGATTTAAAAATACTAGCCATTTCTTCATCGGATAGCTGAGAATCAATGTAGATTATTTCAGCGCATTTTGTTTTGTTTTGCAAATTGATGATGTGGCTCTCAATATCGGTTTCATCATAAACATCAGAGTTATCTTTAATTATAAGTTGTACTTTATCATCATTTTTAAAGCATTTACTCCAGGCTGGTAAAAGAATATCCAACCCTTTTCTCTTATGTGTATTTCCAACGAATACAAAATTAAATTTGTCAGGATCTATCCCAGGAAATAGATTGGATTTTTTTGTGTTGTATATCGTATCGTCATAACCATTTGGAATTGTAAAAACATTATCCGGATGTAATCCCCCCTCTATAAAGGACCGCCTGTTGAATTCACTTGGCGCAATTAAGGCATCGGCAAAGGTTTCAAATTTATATTGCCATTCGAAAGGTACTTTTACAAATTCCCATGGTTGAATGTAAATAAGCTTTGTATCATCATGCTGCGGCCATAACCATTTTGGCGGATAAGTATGTCTGAGTTGCACATGGGGCGGTACAGTCAGTTTCTTGGATTCAAGTTTCTTTAATCCATTTGCATCTTCTTCTTTAATGTTATATTCAGGGCTATACGAGTCATGTGCAGCTATGTACACATCAAAATATTTTGATAATTCAAGAGCAAGAGCACGATTTATTATTGTAAGTGAGTGGTTATTGTAAACTTTCCTGCGATTTGCAGAATCATTTGTAATTTCCTTTTGATTTCAGTTTGATTTCAGTTTGATTTCAGTTTGATTTCAGTTTTTAGGGGCCCTTATCATTCCGCCAAGCTGCTTAGTATCCATCAGGTGCGGTTATTGCTTTTAAATTAATCTCTCCCTTGCTGTTGATTGGGATTTTGTATGAAGACGCCTGACTGCCGGCTCGCACATGGCCTTTCAAGGCATAGCTCCATTTTTCAACCTTCGAAGCCTTATCTGGCTGCTTTATTAAACGCTGAACCACGTTGACCATATTCAGCATGGAAGAATAAACTGTCAACGTAACGATTTTGCTTTCATAAGGGGGGATTTGTTGTTGCTTACCGGCCACGCCCTGAGCGAATTGGCGGTTATTGAACGCCAGATCGCAATCAACTCCTTGAATCATCAATGGCTTTTCACTGCGGTTTAGTACCCGCAAATCTACTTCAAAAGCAGCTTCAAGCCCTCTGATTTGCTTAACCCGCATAGAAGCAAGGTTGACACGGGGCGGTTCTGTCCGGCTTTTAAGTGATGCGCACCCGCAAAGCAGTAAAAAGGCCAAAGACGCCATCAAAAAAATATGGCTCCAGGGCTTTTTTTTTGGGATCATAATGGGTGTCTCCTTGTTTATTTTGCGTCCATCTTTGGAATGGTCAATTCGTCCGATGTTGTATCATTTTTGAAAAATTTTATCTTTGCAGTATTAATTCTACGCCTGTAGTAAAGTTTTTTGTGCGCCCTGATTCCATAAAATTTAGTTTGCTTCAGAATGGACGCGGCCAGTAAATGAATTTGAACTATTGCTTTGGCGCAATGGGCAGCTTGTCAAACAAGTCCTTTGCCTTTTCTTCGATATCTTCTGTAGCCTTTTCCTTTTTTTCATCAACTTGTTTTTTGGCTTTTTGTGTCTCCTTTGTGATGTTTTCCGACCCGGGGATCCCGGACGGGTCGGTTATAAGTGCTTTTAGATCCGGGCGGAATGTGGGCTTTTCATAAGTTCCCCCCACAATTACTGGCACCATGATGCCGGAACGCTTTTTTTCGTCACCTTGTCCCACCAAGGTGGCGACGAATTTGGGTTTCACCGTTATGGCAAGCTTTTCCTCGGCAAGGTTGGTTTTTCCGTCTGCTGTAATGCGCAGCAAAGGTGAATTCAGTGTTGCACCATCTAAGTTGATGATACCCTTGGAGGCTGTGAAAGGAACGGACAATTCAGAAAAATCGGTACGCGGCTTTTCGGTGGTTTTTTGACCGGAAAAAGACGAACGAATATTGCGAACCATGTCCGCAAGGTCAATGCCCACAATGGCGCCGTCATTAAAATTGAGTTCGCCTTTACCGCCTAATGTTTGTCTGATCAAAGCCGGCTCGGCGCCTTCAAACTCAAAATCTAATGCAGCTTTGAGCACACCTTCAATAATATTTTTTTCCAATATATCTTTGACAAGCGGGCCGGATTGTACACTCTTTAAGTCCAGATTTATGTTGCTTTTGGGTGTATCGCCGCGCAGGTCCATTTGCGCGGTAGCGGCCAGGGCTCCCTCATATAGATCCATTTCTGCCGGATTGACCCGGATCATACCGTCTTTGGCCGTTACAGCAATGTTGACATTACGCATATTAGCCTTTTTTACTTTCAATTGACCGGCTTTGAATTTTGCGTCCATTACAAGCTTGAGCAGGGGACCGTAGCCGTTTTTTTTAGCCGGTTCTTGGGCAGTATCTTCTTTTGGAGCAGGCTCAGGCTTTTTATCCTTTTCATCGGTAGCCGTTTGCGGCGGCGGCAGATACCTGTCCACATCAATAGCATCCAATTCGCCGTTGAACGTCAGGTTCGGTTTGCCGAATTCTTTTGCCAGAACTGAGAATGTCATTTTCGAGCTGTCAAGCAAAATGTTGCCGTTGGAAATTGAAATTTGATCGGCAGAGCCTTTTAACTGAGCATCCAGGCCGAGTTTGTTGAACACTGTGTCATCGGCCGTTTCCAGGGGAAATGGTTGTTTGAGGGTTTTAAACGCGTTTCGGAGCGAAAAAGGCTCAATTTTCATGCTCATCTGTATATTTGGAGAAGATAAGGCATTTTTTACCTGTCCTGTGAGCACAATAATAAGCTCATTAATCAGGGTGGATGTTAAATTTACTGCAATCGGGGCTTTATCGGGTTCCCGGCCCACTGGTCCCACTGTTCCTTTAAGGGCTACGGGATAATTATCTGCAGTGGCATGAAAATTAACTTGAATGGGTTTATCGGTAGACACGTTTGCGAGTACGAGATTGATTTCTTTTATTTCTTTGCTGGTATTTGTGGTTTGGTCTTTCCAGTTTAGCAAGCCATCTGTTATGGAAAACTCACCAATGGCAAAATCCGGCAATACCAATGCGCTTTGTGCGGTTTCGGCAGAATCGGTTTGCTCGGGCTCCTGGCCGCTTGGTGGTGTTGAAGAATCCGGCGGCTCCGGTAAAGACGTGTCCTGTGTTTTTCCTATGCCTTCCCAGTTGCCCTTTCCCTGACTGTTTTTCTCAAGAAAGATTTTTGGGCTTTTTACAATAAAGCGTTTAACTTTAACCTTGCGGGCCAGCAAGGGGAGCAACTTGATGCGGACTTCGAAATCCTGTACGGAAACAAAATCTTTTTGATCGAAATCGGAAGGATTTCCCATATGTAAGTCAGACAGGGCAACACCGACCCATGGAAATACGGATGGTTGTAATTTACCCCTAAGTTCGAAGGGACGCCCGGTAATTTGGGAAACCTGTTTTTCAATTTTGGGTTTGTAGGATTCAAGACTGATGACCAGGGGGGCGATCAGGATTGCCGTAATAATTAATATGATAACACCAATTACGGTGATCAAAAACACCTTTAATGGTTTTGGCATGGATTTTTACCTCCTTTTTGAGTGTAGGACTTTACGAAAGTTAGCCGAACTTGGTATCGTTACCGCGAGAACAGACATACGGGCATGCTTTAAATTGGAATGCAGTCTTTTTACCGGACTGAAAAGAATTTCGTATGCTCAAAGACGGCTATCATTAGAAATCAATATCCGATTTAAACAAAAACAGCAAATAGTTGGAGTATAAAATAATTAAAAAAATAAAAAATCGGATGCCATGGGAGTATGATGAATGGAACTTTTTGATCAACACAGTCACTATCAACCGGCAGAGTCCAAGCCGCTGGCTGAGCGGATGAGACCCCGAAGCCTGGATGATTTTGCCGGCCAGGAACATGTCGTGGGCCAGAGCACCTTGCTTGGTCAGGCTGTCCGGCAGGACCGCATTTTTTCTATAATTTTCTGGGGGCCTCCCGGATGCGGGAAAACGACTCTGGCCAGAATTGTTACTGCTGAATCCGGCGCCTATTTTGTACATTTTTCCGCAGTATTATCCGGTGTAAAGGAAATCAGAGCGGTCATTGATGAAGCCAGGGATCAAATAAGGCTTCATAAAAGGCCCACCGTGGTATTTGTCGATGAGATTCACCGATTTAACAAGGCACAGCAGGATGCGTTTCTGCATCATGTGGAAAGCGGGTTGCTGACATTGATCGGCGCTACGACAGAGAATCCTTCGTTTGAAATTATTGCCCCATTGCTTTCGCGGTGCCGTGTTCTTACCTTAAAGCCCTTGGATGAAGATAGCTTGCACAGCATTTTGAACCGGGCATTGAATGATGACGAACATGGCTTGGGGCGTCACAAGTTATTGCTGACCAAAGAGGCGGCCCGTCATTTGATCAGGATTTCGGACGGGGATGCACGCACAGCGTTAAACAGTCTGGAAATGGCCTGCTTGTTGACTATGGCCAGACAGGGGCCTTGCCGGGAAGGTGAAAAACGTCAGATTCTTATCGAAGATATAGAGCAGGCCATACAGCGCAAGGCCTTGCAATATGACAAAGCCGGTGAGCAACATTACAATTTAATTTCAGCCTTGCATAAAAGCCTGCGGGGCAGCGACCCGGATGCAGCCATGTATTGGCTGGCCCGCATGCTCGAGGCTGGTGAAGCTCCGATGTATGTAGCACGCCGTATGGTCCGTTTTGCTTCTGAAGATATCGGCAACGCCGATCCTTATGCTTTGCGTGTGTGCTTGGCAGCTGTTGATGCTTATCGATTTCTTGGTTCTCCCGAAGGCGATTTGGCGCTGGCTCAAGCGGCTGTGTATCTGGCAACTGCGCCCAAGAGCAATAGCTTGTATAAAGCATACGGGCTCGTACAACAAGCCATTCAAAAAACAGGCGCCCTGCCGGTTCCCCCGCACATTAGAAACGCGCCTTCACAACTGATGAAAAATATGGGCTATGGACATGGTTATAAATATGCCCACGATTATAAAGATGCCTATGTACGCCAGGATTATCTGCCGGAAAAATTGCAAGAGACTATTTTTTATTCACCAATGAAAAGAGGGTATGAAAAACAAATCAAACAAAGATTGGACGATTGGCGAAAAAAAACATAATTGTCAGACACCCTCTTCAGGTCAGGATGAACACCATTTAAGTTTACTGAAAAAAAGGCGATTTAATTATGTGTGACGTGCTCTGGATAATATTTTTTTAGCAGGAGCATTTTTCCGCCAATAATTGAAGGCTTGCCGGTGGCAAGCGAAAGAAAAATGGTTTAATCCAGGAATTGACATTGCTTGCTCATCTTGCAAAATACAACTTACGCAACAGCTCTGCTCACCTGAAGCTCTCAAGAGACTGGCTTTTATTTAACCGGCCTGAATTTTTAACAATTAGTATTTGTTATGTTTGGAACTGGCTTGGGGCTTTGTTCCTTCCATGGTACGATTGAAAATCGTTGCGCTGCTGTACTTACCAGTACCGGACAGATAAGATAGCGGCTTACATACGCTCTTGATCACTGCTTGAAGCCGATAATTTACGTTAAGCGATTCAAATGCGGACAGGACAATAAAATAATAACCGGTTTATTTTCTGCTGCGGATTCGATGCATGTATGAGTCCGGAGCAGATCACCGAAATTGAATTTTCGGTTGAAATGAATAAATTCAAATAATTAAGGATTGTTCCCAAATCCATCACAGGTAAGCTGATTAGTTGGGGGAATGGTCTGATCAATCAGGAGCATTTGTGATGAAACGTATTTTAATCGTTGACGATGATGAACAATTCCGTCTTATGTTGCGCCGTGTTCTGGAAAAGGAAGGATATGAGGTCCACGAGGCGGTAGATGGTAGACAAGCCATTGCAAGTTTTCGAAGGTTACGCACTGATCTGATTATTACAGACATTATCATGCCGGAAAAAGAGGGTGTTGAAACCATTGTAGCTTTGCGCCAGGAGTTTCCGACCGTAAAAATTATAGCCGTATCCGGCGGAGGCCGGAATGCGCCTGGAGACTATTTATTATTAGCTGATAAGCTAGGGGCACAGGTGACCATGGAAAAACCCCTGGACCGGGCTCGCCTGCTCGTTGAGATTAAAGATTTAACGAATATCGAAACGGTTTAGGCGATTGGCGGAAAAAATATAGCATCTTAACAGATACCATATCGGGCTTAGATTTTTTTTTCGGCTTCAAGGCATGCCAAAGTTTGCTGATCAGTTTGCATACTTAAAGTATTCGCACCTTTGGCATAACGCACAAGACGGGAAAAAAGACATACAAGATGGTATATTCTTTAACTGTAAATCGCCTTAATGGATTACTGCAAACCGATCTCAGCTCAATGGTGTTAAAAGCAGCAAATATACCGTTATCGGTCCCCGGATTTGGATTCGTTTTAAGGCGTGCAGATGGGCGCATACTGATTATATAGTGATTATATAGTATCTTTTTGCGCCCATTGGCGCAACATAACGAAAACGAATTCAAAGGGCATATAGATCGCAGTCACGAGATATCCATTACCAGAACATTTACTGAGCGAATGTGGTCCCCTCTGCGGACTTTAAGGTTTATGCCTTGTCCAATCTCAAGGCTTTGCAGCATGCGCATAAATTCCATTGTATTTGTGACTTGCTCATTGTTTATGCCAACAATGATATCTCCTAACGTCCTTTCATAATAATCGATTCCCTTCAAACCGGCTTTAGCAGCTTCAGAGCCGGGTAAGACACGGTCGATGATCACGCCCGCCACCCCCAGCCCCGCAGCTGATTGTTCATCTAAGACAATAATCCCTATGCCGGGACGCGGTATCTTGCCTTGGCTGATCAATACCGGGATCACATGATTGACTATATCTGCAGGCACGGCGAACCCGATCCCTGAATAGCTGCCTGAGTTGGAAATGATAGCTGTGTTTACACCGATCAGCTGGCCGGCGGAGTCCAGTAAGGGACCACCGGAATTGCCGGGATTAATTGCTGCGTCCGTTTGAATCACGCCCGCCACTTCACGACCTATGGATGTGGGCAATCGCCGGTCAAGCGCACTTATGATGCCTGTTGTCAGGGTTCTTGACAGGCCATAAGGATTGCCAATTGCAAAAACGGTTTGCCCAACCCGCAAATTTGCCGAATTTCCCAATGGAATGGGCTTTAAACCCGATGGGACGGAGTGTAATCTGACAACTGCAAGGTCATATTCCGGGGAGCTGCCCACATAGGTGGTTTCCAGGGCCTGTCCGGTATCCAGGCGCACCTGAACCCGCTGGGCTCCCCGGATTACATGATAATTTGTTACCACATGGCCGCGTGTATCCCATATAAAACCGGAGCCGGCCCCTTGTTGAACCTGCTTTTGGCCGAAAAAACCTGACATGGCGTTTTCGGTGAAAATATAAACCACCGAAGGCGCCGAAACATCAAAAATTGAAATCGTGGCTTTTTCATAGTCGGCCAACTCTGTCCGGGTTTCAATGATGCGCGGCTTTATCTGGCGTTCAAGGATCACACGTTCTAAAAAGACGATCGCCGTCATCAGGGCCAGAACCAGCATGAGGAAAATTATGGTTTTATTACGCACGGCCATGAATGGTTCCTCTTAATCCGAAAAAAGAATAACAAAGTTTATCCTTTTTTAGGAGGAATTGGAACTTAAATTACTGTCTTAAAGACTCAAAAAAAAGTCGTAGAATATATCATCATTATTTAGTTCTGGATGAAATGTCGTCGCCATAACTCTATTATAGGTTACAAAAACAGGGTGTTCATTATAGATGGCGTGAGATATCACCTCAGGGCCGGCGGAAACAATTTTGGGCGCACGTATAAATATAGCCGGATAGTGCGGTATGCCGAACTTTGCAATTTCAATAAAATCTATCCGGCTGTCAAGTTGCCTGCCGTAAGCGTTACGTGTCACTTTTACAGGCAAGGCCTTAAGAGCCCCTTGGGCGCCGTCGGCAATTTCGGCCAATAAAATAGATCCGGCACAAATACCCCAAACCGGCATCCCCGCTGCTATACGTTCGGACAGTGGCGATAGCATGTGAAACTGCCGCATGAATTTCGCCATTACTGTGCTTTCACCGCCTGGGATAATAAGACGATCGATGGCGGCCAACCCGGCGCTATCGCGCACAACCTTATAATCCGCGCCGCATCGTTTTAAATGCGCAAAATGATCCTGAACCGCACCTTGTAAACCTAATATACCTACCGTCATAGATGTTTAATTCCCCCGCTGAGCCATTTTTACGTCAAGACTTTCATTTTCCAGACCAATCATTGCATCGCCCAGATCTTGGGAAATTTCGGCCAATTTATGGGCATCCTGAAAGTGAATGACTGCCTGAACAATGGCGTGGGCCATCTTGGCGGGGTTTTGGGATTTGAATATTCCGGAGCCTACAAACACGCCATCTGCGCCCAAGGCCATCATCAGGGCGGCATCGGCGGGAGTTGCCACACCTCCGGCTGCAAAGTTAACCACGGGCAGACGGCCTAATTCAAATGTTTGGCGAACCAATTCCAGGGGTACACAGTTTTGAGCCGCGTATTTGGCCATTTCATGGCTGTTCTGTCCTCTGAGCGCATGGATTTGTTCGTTGATGGTGCGCATGTGGCGAACAGCTTCAACAATGTTGCCGGTTCCTGCTTCGCCCTTTGTCCGGATCATGGCGGCCCCTTCGTTAATTCGGCGCAGGGCCTCGCCCAAGTTCCGCGCTCCGCACACAAAAGGCGCCTTGAATTTGGTTTTATCTACATGACGGGCCTCATCGGCCGGGGTCAACACCTCGCTTTCGTCTACAAAATCCACACCTAAAGCCTCTAATATGCTGGCTTCCACAAAATGGCCGATACGTACCTTGGCCATCACGGGAATGCTCACCGATGCCATGATCGCACGAATCATTGCCGGATCGCTCATGCGGGCGACTTGTCCATCCTTGCGAATATCGGCCGGGACCCGTTCCAGCGCCATAACCGCGCAAGCGCCAGCTTCTTGGGAAATTGAAGCTTGTTCGGCATTGGTGACATCCATAATTACGCCGTTTTTAAACATTTCGGCAAAGCCTTTGTTGATTTTTTCACGTTCCATGATCCAGTCCTTTTATGTTATAAGATTTTCTGTTGGTCTGCCTTACAGCAGGCAGTTTGAGGCCGGAACACTTATCGATATGGTTTGTATTGCATGCGATAGCGTTCCTATGATATTTTCCAAGTTAACTATACAACTTGCTATTTAGGATAGTACAAATATTGGATTGTCATAAGCATGTCAAGTCATAGACATAAAGTTCCCATTTATCAGTTGATCGCCACACTAATCGAAGAGCGGATATTGTCCGGACACTACAAGCCAGGCCAAAGAATTCCGGCGATTAGGGAAGTGGCCGCAGAATTTGAATGCAATAAACTTACGGTGCAAAAAGCCTTTGACAGGCTAAACCAGCGCGGGCTCATCGAAAAAGTGGTAGGTAGCGGCTCCTATGTAAAATACCCATCGAAAATCCATGAACCGGGCGGTTTTTACGATTTTAGAACTGATTATCTGGCAGAGAGTTTTTTTCCTCATAAGCAGGCTCAAAGACTTATTAACGCCCTGTTTGAAAATGAGGAAAAACAACTATTCGTTCCGCCGCCAACAGGCGGTGATACCGGTCTGATTCAGGTATTGAGCCAATATTATGAGGTGCCTGCTGAAAGGATGCTGATCATCTCAGGTGCTCAACAAGGCCTTGACTTGGTGGCCAAGGTGTTCGGCACACAACTGTCCGAATCAGTTTTGTTTGAAGATCCTACCTACCCAGGAGCCATTACATTATTCAAAGCCCGGCATTTTGTGCCGCTTGAGGACGATGGCCCCGATAAGGACCAGCTTGATAAACAGCTCAATGCGCGTATTCGTCTATTTTACGCTATACCTTCAATTCATAATCCTTTGGGAATTGAATACAGTCCGGAAAAAAAGAACATTATTGCGGATCGCGCCCTGAATCACCCGTTTTATATTATTGAAGACGACTACCTGGGCGAATTGCGCAATAACAATGGCAACCGGTTTATAGACCTTTGCCCTGAGCGCGCCATTTACATCAAATCTTTATCCCAGACCACGGTAGCAGGTATTCGTCTCGGTTTTATGGTTGTGCCTGAGGATTTGTTAGATAAGTTCATTTACGCCAAATTTTCATCCGATATAACTTCATTCGTACTTTTGCAAAAATTTGTCAGGGAATTTATCAAAGGCGGTTACTATAGCGCCCATCTTGACATGATTAAGGAAAAAGCAGCACGCAGGAAACGCCAGCTGATTGAATTGGCGGATCAATTCGACTTTTTGACTATATCTTGCCAGCAAGACGGTTTTAATCTTTGGGTCCAATGTTCTACCAGCTTGGATTTGCCGCATGTTCCCTGGTGCCGGGGAGAAGAATTTTCTTTTTCTAATAAATATCGTTCCTGTTTTCGTTTATCCTATATGCACCTTGATGACAAAGTATTCGATCAGGGGCTGCAATATCTCAAGGAACTGTGGGCCAGGATTGGTGAGTAAACACCGGAATTATTAAGGGTCTGCAAAAGGTGGGGCGCCCGCCCAAAATACCGCAAATTTTTGCCAAATTTTCTATTTCCCAAACAGGCTTTAAAGGCAAAAGCCAATTGTCTCTTGACACTGTTCCAGAAAATTTGCCATTTATCATACGGATAATGCGCAGTAGGCAAAACTGGTATCAAGTGACCAGCCTCTTAGCATAGACAGATATGCCTATGCCTTCTGAATATTTTGATAGTAATCGTAGAGCTGGTTAACCATCAAACCACAAACCGAAGATTTATGCTTGCAGGAGATTGGACTGAATATTATGGCTTTGAGCACAACGGATCTGATAGTTGACAAATTAGCAAGTTATCATGCGCACTGGCACAAGCATGACAAGGAGAAATGTCAGTTTAACTATAATTACCTCCGATTGCGCGATTTAGCGCTGATAAGCACAATAGAACGCAAATCAGTGGGTATTTTGGGGCTTGAAAACGCCTTTGAACTGGCCGGAATTAATCCCTTTTGTCATTTGTCAGGTATCTTATACGGTAAAAAAAATAATAAAAAAAAGAAAAAAGAGCGCTTTGTTAAGGTGCTTTATCAGCTTATGCTTGCTGTCGGAGGGCCTGATAATTTAAACGATTGCACAGTAAACAGCGACAGGGTTTTCGAACCTCAAGTTTTATTCCAGAAAAAAAGATCCTATCCCATCTGTAAAAAATACAACTGTGAATTGCTCCCTATTACATTTAGATCCGTTTATTCCCAAGGGCGCAGGCTATATGGGGGCTGGTCAACCGCCTTGAAGGCGGCCGGATTTCATTATAAGAGAATTCGCAGGAAAAAATCCAAGTATCCGCGCTCAGAGATTATGCTGGATTTATTGAGGTTTCATGTTACCAGAAACGGGCAATTCCGAATTCAGGATATCAGGGATGAGCAGTTTGCACTTTATAGCGCCATTTTTAATTCCCATGAAACATCGCCTTTTAAGTTCGCCGATTTGCCCGTAATGCAAACAGCCTTTTTAGAGCTTCAATACTATATAAAGAAACAGTTGGATCCAAAGCTGACGATTGAAAAGTATTGTAAAAGTCAAAATATAACCTAAAGCAATGAGAATTTAAAAAGGAAAACGAATTCAAGGAAAAGGCTTGGTTATAACGGGTGCATTCTAAAAAAACGTAAAACTCGCCCGTACCAGGCTTAAGGGGCGCGGAAAAAATGTTTTATGCAATTCGCGCCTACTGGCGAAAAATGCTTTTTGCAGGATCTGATCAATTTCGCCCACAATAAACGGTTTGACCTCGCGGTTTACAAGGTTTTTACGAGTTTTGGGCGTTATTGGCAATTTTACGGCCGATGTTATAACCAAGATTTCTTTATTGGAATACACCCTCTTAACATTGGGGATTACCTTGCTGGTGATCATCGGCAATTAGCGATTTTGCCCGATATTTTTGTTGTGCTGAAAATATTACCCTCGCAATATCAACCCTTGGGCATATTGATCAGATACCTGCGGTAAAATTTATCGCCCGCCTTGATCTTGAGCAAATCTTCCTATTTACGGATGGACACTTGCCAGGCGTTTGTACGCGAGAATCAAAGCCAAACCGGCGGTTATCATCAATCCGCATAGAATCTGCCCCATAGAAAAGGAAAGAAAAACAAATCCTATATGCGAATCCGGCTCACGAAGATATTCCACCATGAATCTGATCATCCCGTAGCCTATTAAATAAAGGCCCAGCATCACTCCAGGAGTTTTTATTTTATTGCGAACCGGCCACAGAACGGCAAATAAGAAGATGCCTTCACCAAAAGCCTCATACAGCTGTGAGGGATGACGCAAAGATGCTCCAGCGCCGGGAAAATACATACCAATGGGTAGGCTGGTTACGCGGCCCCATAATTCCCCGTTGATAAAATTTCCCAATCTACCAAAGGTGTACCCGGCCGGGATGCAGGGAATAAGCAGGTCTGCGATGTTCCGTATGTTTTTTTTATGCTTTTTTAAATACCAGATAGCGCATAAAATTGTACCCGCCAAGCCGCCGTGATAAGACATTCCGGCAATACCTGTGAATTCAAAGCCGTCTTTGAATTGGAAAGGCAGAAAAATTTCGATGGGATTTTTTAAAAAATAACTTAAATTGTAAATAATCACATATCCTAAACGGGCTCCGACGATTAATCCGATAATCATGACTGTAAGCAGCTCTTGCAAGTCGTTTTTTGTAAAATCTTTCCAGCGGGGCTCGCTTTTTATTCGATAGGCGGCCAGAAAATAGGTAAGCCCAAAAGCCGCGAGGTACATCAATCCGTAATAATGCAAACGGAAACTGCCGATTTCGAATATAACCGGGTCGATGTTAAGCGGCAGGTTTTGCCACCAAGCCCAAAATTCTTGCATGATCCTTAATGCTCCTGATTATGATTTTGATCCACATTTATAAAGGGATACGTTTAAATAAAATTATACAAGGCCATGGTTCATAACCTCAAATATTTGGCGGGCAGACTCCGTCTCCTTTTACCTGTAAGTAGTTGTGCCCGCTGGCATATGGTGCAACAATCGGCAATACCTGCTGCATTGAAGTCGCCTTCAATTTTTCCGCTTTCGCGGGTTTAAGTCCACCATGGCAATGTTAGCGGCGCCTTTAGCGCAAGCAGTCGCTGGCTTGACTCTTTTAAACCTGTTTAACCGCTTGCCGCAGAGCCTGGAGCTGGTACAGCAGCTCAAGGCGGGCTGTTGCGCCGTAACACAACCCCGTCACGGTTGCCCGTGGCGTCTGTGCATTAAGTCAACGCAAAGAAGCTGTGTTCTTGCAAGCTTCGCCCTTTAGGCCGGGGTAGTTGACGGCAAGTATGCAAAAATTCCGGAAAACTTACATGGGCCGTCCGATTTGCAGGAGAAAGATCACTCCCGATTCATCGAAATCATCGGGCTGTACCAGTGGCCAGGCCCAGCCAAATCGAAAATCTGCCATGAAACCCCAGGCAAGTTCCAGACCGGTAATAATTTCAAAACCGCTGCTTAACAAAAAATCGTGGCTGCCGGTAGTTTTTTCTGAAAAGCCGCTGTCTACGAAGGTACCCACACTAATGTTATGTAAAAACAGCGGCAGTGTTTTGTAGCCGGTTTGCAAGCGTACCAGAGGCCAATAAATTTCAATATTCCCCGTTGCGGCCAGTCCCGAATCCAGGCAGTTGGACTTAAAACCCCGCAAGGCAAACAGCCTGGATGGGCGTTTGGTAAAAAATCCCTCACCGCTGTTGCCCCCAATTCGGAAGCTATTATGCCCCGGGAGTAAATCTCCCCAGGTTTTTCCGGCCTGCAGGCCCATTACAGTAATTATTTTTTGACCAAGCCAGTATGTCGCTTTTCCATAGGCGGATTGACTGCCTTGAGCAAACAGATCCAACGTTATCTGAGTTTGCAGATTACCGGTTCCGGTTTGATGGTTCAGCGACGCCCACCATTCCTGTTCTGATTGCGCCGATTCTGTAGTGCGAGCATACCAGCGCCAATTAGCAGCTATTTCAAGATCATCCAGTATTTGCGGATTCCAGCCGGTTTTGATCTCATAGCGTTTTTCTTTTACGCTCATTTGTCTTTCGGTGGTGTAGCCCAGGCGGTAATGCGTGGCGCGGGCCTTGATTTGTTTGGCCTGACCACCTAAGCGCCAGGATATTGCCTTTTCGTCCAAGGAATACCTCAGTCCAGTATCCCAGGAGTAATTTTTGCTGACATCGGTTGCCTGAGTTGAGATGCCGAATTGAAAATCATCATCACCAATAAACAAGTCCGGTAGAAGATAATTAGACCGGATACTGCGAAAGGCAGAATAGTCCCTGTAGGGCAAGGCCATTTGCCGGGGCGCGGTTTCTTTTTCCTGCTTTGCAGATTTAACATCAGACAACATCGAATATTGACTTGGGGATAAAGGAATTTTTTTCCAGCCGCTATCGCCTAATTCAAGATAGCTATATTGTCTTGGAAAAGCCGCAGCCGTGTGCGAATGGGTGAGCTGAACCATATTTCCCGTATGAATTTGAAATTTTCCACTGTAATTGGATGTGTAAAACAACTTACCGTCTGACAGCCAGGGATCCATTTCAATGCTATAAGCGGTGGTTAGCCGGCGCCAGCGTTTATCATAAAGCCAGATGTCCCAATTGCCATTCGTGTTACCGGCTGCAACAATGCGTCCTTTTTCATCCATGACCGGTCCGGAAAGCTGTATAGTTCCAGGTGGAGCCGGTATCAGCCGTTGCTCTATGTCAATTTGTTTTTCCAAAGATCCGGGTAAGTCATCCTTTGGCAAGTCATCATCCCTGATGACCGCACCTACTATCAAAAAAGGACTGCTGCCTTTGCGTGTCACGGCCACTTGGCCTGGCCCCGGATCCCACACATGTTCACGTTCGGATCTTCGTACGGTATCTTTTTTTTGCTTGAGCAGTTGGGATTTTCCATTTTCAAAAATGTTCAGCCAAAGCCAGCCTTCCGAATCCACAAATCCGTATCGCCCCCTGATTGCAGTCTGTATGAGGCCCGGATAAACGCCGGTTTCATTCCAATAAACAAACGGTTTCGGCCAATAACCATATATTGGGTCATAAACCCCCTTTGTCTCAATGGGGGTGTGTTGTTCCCGGAAAAGCCGCCATAACTGGTTCCAGGTTTTTCCAAAAACCTTCTGGGCTTTACGGTCGATTTCTATCGGGATAATGCTCTTGCCGTGTAACTGGAGAAAAAGATATAGTTTTCCCCATCCGTATTGCTCGTTAAGCCAGAGAATAAATGGTCTGCCATAGATACGAAAGCTCAAGCGTCCGGGCCAGATTTCAGGATGATTGCTCACCTTGTCCAGATCGGGGATTGGGCCTGATCCCTTGATGCTTTGGTATAGCGGCATAACAGCGGCCCGATTCATGTATTCTTCGTAGAGCAGGTGGCAGATGCCGTCGATGGTCCAATCCGGCATAATTAAATTTGGCGACATGATTTGTCCGAATACATGATGTAAACCCCCGGGCACCCCTGAACGTTCACTATAGATGCCTTGCAGACTTAGTCCGGTGAACAGATAATACAACCAAGGATCAGGTTCGGTAAAACCGTTTTCCAAAACGCCCGGCGCCCTGACAGGAATTCGGATTTGAAGGTGGGGGTAGACTTGAACTTGCGGCCTGGGAAGATCCAGCTTATCATCTAAGACAATATGCATCGGGGTTGGCACGGATAAACCCTTGGAAGCTAAAAAGGATGTGATGGGTTCACAGGCATCGATCAGGTTTTGGAGTATAGTGTTTTCATTCTCGGGGTAATAAAAAAACCAGGGATCTTTTTCAACCATCTGAAATGCGTTTGCCGCTGTACAACACCATCCCATCAGAATAAGTATGGTCAGGCTCCAATATCGTGTGATTCTTTTTAGCCTATCCATCCAATTATGTCTCCTGCGCATTGTGCAGAGCATCTATTACCGCGCTTAGCATTTTATTTCAATTTATTAACATTAGTTATGTTGACATCATATGTTATTTTTAAAATCCAAGTTTGTCAGAATCGCAAATCTGCAGATTATGGATTGTTTTTTTTACATTTTCAACCTTGTTTATCCGCATTGTAATTGTTACGTTAAAATATATTTAGATATCATGCAAATCGGCCATTTCTGAATTGGCATTTAGATTGCCGGCATACCTGCCGAGGATGATGAGTTAAAATTAGAAATAGCCTTGGAAATACTTGTGATAGAGAGTTGTTTTGAGCATTAAAAAATACGGGATGTGCACTTTCGTATTATTTATTCCTTCATGGATTACCTTAAAATAATATAATTTTCTCTAATCTTGCTCTGGCAAGATAATTCACAAGGCTTAATACCCCTTTTAAATTAATAACTAACATTAAATTGTCTGTTAGGATAGGCGGCGGCCGGCATGCATATTGCTTTTCTTTGGGCTAATATTTTGTGGCGGGATTTGTTTACTGTGACTGAGCTAATATATTTGGGAGAAACTCTATATGGAAAAAGCTGAATTTGATAACAGGCGCAGGGAAGATCGAATTATAATTGATAATAGTATCTATGTTGTGATCAATACCGAACCGCGTATGATGGGGCAAATCGTTGATATAAGCAATAATGGATTGGCTTTTACTTATGTCGATCTGGAAGTGATTTGCCGGAAGCTTGAGAAAAAGAAAAGTGTAAAAATTGATTTGTTTGCAGGAGGCAATGGTTATCTTTTGCGCAATTTGAATTGCAAACTAGTTTCCAAAATCAACAAAATAAAACCTAGTGCCTTTTCTTGCTTGCTAATCCAGCGGGTCGGCGTACAGTTTGAGGATTTATCCTTACCTCAAAGAGAACAGATTGAGATGTTTTTAAAAAACAGTCAAGACCCGAACGACTTGACAAAACAGTGTAATGCCTAAGGCAAGTATAACTTACTAAATAAGTACTAAGATGACAGATGATTGTAAAATCAGCTTTGCTGTTACAATGGCATAGCTGATTTTTTTTTCCTCACGGCCTTTCTTTATCGGGCTGAAAAAATACGCACTTGACAGCAATGCACGAACTTTTATAAGAATAAGTTTCTGGTTAACCATAAAATTGACAAGGTTAACAAATGGCCACTCAGCATCTGGCTATTCGCACAAGGGTACTACCAAAAAAGGTGTGTGTTGATTTGAAATTCAAACCTATTGTTGACAAAATTATCCGGAGCGGTCAAGGCGCGGCAGTCACGGAGCATGCCATAGAGCACGTTTTGGAGGCAATGCAAGACGGCCAGGGCCTGATAGCCGCCGCTGAAAAAATCCGGAGCCATTTTAAAGGCAATGATGTGTTTACCTGCGCCATCATAAATGCCAAAAGCGGGTTTTGCTCCCAGGATTGCGCGTTTTGCGCTCAATCTGCCCATCATCAAACCGATATTCAAACCTATGATTTACTCGATGCTCAGACGCTTATCGCATATGGGCTTGAGATGGCCGCCGCCGGGGTTACCAATTATTCCATTGTAACCAGCGGAACCGGCTTAAGTGGCGATGAAATAGGTACGATTTGTGACGCGGCGCGGGTTTTAAAAGAAAAAACGCGGTTGAACCTATGCGCCTCAGCGGGAATGCTTGATTTGGAAACGGCGATGTTGCTTAAATCCGCTGGGATTTCACGCTATCATCATAACTTGGAGACTGCGGCCAGCCATTTTGAAAACATTTGCACAACCCACACATATCAGGAAAATGTTGCCGCTATTCAAACGGCCAAAACCGCCGGGATGACGGTATGCAGCGGCGGAATTTTCGGTTTGGGCGAATCTTGGGCCCAGCGTATTGAAATGGGCCTGGCCTTGCAAGAACTCGATGTGGATTGCGTTCCCATCAACTTTCTCGATCCGGTCAAAGGCACCGGCCTTGCAGACAGACAGGTCCTTGAACCTGAACAGGCGTTGAAATGTATTGCATTATACCGGCTTATTCATCCTCACCGTGACATTACGATTTGCGGAGGAAGGGCAAAAGCCCTGTCAAACCAGCAAAACCTATTGTTCAAGGCAGGCGCCAACGGAGTGATGGTTGGAAATTACCTCACAACAAAGGGCCGTGATATGGCATCTGATTTCGAGATGATCTCCAGTGCGGGAATGAGGGCTGTTTAAGCAAACGCGTTCTATGGTCCGGAAAGGGATATAAAAACAGTTAATATACATCGTGGCATACTCTATTTTGATCCGGATGATCCTATCTATGCGGAACATTTTCCTGGGCATGCAGTGGTTCCAGGCAGCTTGATCATCCAGGGATTCATTACTGCAGCCGGTGATATGCTCGGCGATTCGAGGCTAAAGTGGGAGCCTGTGAATTTTGGCTTCAGGCAATTTGCTTGTCCCGGGCATTACGATTTTCGTATTGAAGAACGCGAACCAGGTTGCCTGGAGTGTTTTCTGTTGCGAGGTGAAACCATGATTGCATCAGGCAGGTTGAAATGTTGACCCTGGAATTTTCAGGCCGCCGCGCTTTGCTTCTAGGCGGCAGTTGCACATTGGCCCTGGAGCTGGCCGGGTTGATGATTACCGCAGGTTTAAGGCCTGTGCTCACTTACCGGCGCGGGCAGGGGCGCAGATTAATTGAAGAGTATTTTGCCGGGCGTGCAGAGACAATTGAATTGGCCCATCTTGATGTTGCTTCGGAAACCAGCGTAGCGGATTTTATTCACCAGATGGATCAACCACCTGATTATCTGGTGGATTTTGTCCACCCGGATTTTGAGGCTCTGGTAGCTTCTGCGGACAGCAGCAGTGTCCGGGACTACTTCAATACCCAGGTGGGCCTGCGCAGCACTGTCATACAGGCAGTTACCCGTCAGATGCTAACCAGAAAGAGGGGGCGTCTGGTGTTTATTTCGTCAACAGCGGCGCAAAGGCCTAATGCCGGTCAGGGCTTTTATGCGGCTGCAAAGCAAGCCCTGGAAGCTTTATACCGCAATGTTGGTCTTGAACTGGCAGGGCGCGGAATTACAACGGTAACCCTGAGGCCCGGCTATATTAACGCCGGCCGTGGTGAGCGCTACCTGGAAAAAGGCCGGGGCGCGGTGTTGAAAAAAGTCCCTCTGGCAAGGGCGCTTGAACCTGTGGAAGTGGCAAACGTAATTATGTTTTTACTTTCCTGCAGCGCCACCGGTTTTAATGCGACAGAGTTGACCCTGGATGGAGGACTTTCAGCGAGCAAATAAGGGCCTTGGGAGCTGTAAATAACCCACTGTTGCTTGCCTTGACATCTATCTTGATACCTATAAGGCCTTTTGAATTCGTTTTGGTCTGTTGCGCTGATGAGCGCGGACAATGAATATGCACTTACCGGTGCGTCTTGAAAACGAATCCAAATTCAAAGCAATAGCAGTATATTTGAAGTTGCCAAACAAGCTCTAAGAAATACATTTTTTTTAGAAAGGAGTCAGGTCCAGTGTTGTTCGAAAAGGTTCAACAAATAATAATGGAATTAATGGATATCCCGGCAAAAGATATTACGCAGGAAACTTATCTGGTGCGTGATTTGGATCTGGAGTCTATTGATTTTCTTGAATTAGCGGTTTCCTTAAATGCCGCATTTAAAATTGACATTCATGACGATACGATTTTTTTGAGAAACTTGAGGCTCTATTTAAATGAAGCCCTGGAAAAGACCATACAACCGAAAGAATTTCTTGGGCGCAAGTATCCTTTTCTTTCCGCGGAACGTATCCAACAAGTGCTTTCTGACCTGGAAGCCGGTCCGGTAATCAAAGTCAAGGATTTAGTAAGCTATGTGCAATGGGCTGGCGGCAAAAAAAAAGCCGCCTAAAGAGCCTGTTTGGAAATTATTAAATCGGTTTTTCGCTAAATTTTCTATTTCCCAAACAAGCTCTAAGGGAGAATGGTTTGGATGCCATTGAAAAACTTATGTTTCAGCGGCGCAGTATTCGAAAATATAAAAACGAACCACTGCCCGAGGACCTGATACAAGACATGTTGCGTTGCGCCACACATGCTCCGTCGCCTTCAAACCGCCAGCCGGTGCGATTTGTGCGGGTTAAAAGTCCGCATTACCGGAGCAAACTGCAAGATGCTCTGACTATGGGACATGCCCGGCTTTTGGAGCGGCGCAAGGCCGCGGGCGCCAGCGCCCGGTTAAAAAACAGGATCAATGCCTACCTTCGCTATAGTGAAGTGATGTTTCAATCACCTGTGCTTTTCGCAGTGGGCACATGTACGCAAACCATTGGCTTTGCAACACATCTGGCAAAAGCGGGATTAATCCAAAAGGATCAGCGCACCGGAAAGGATCTGGATATGACGGTGGGACTTGCGCTCAAGGCAGTGATGCTCAAGGCACAGGCACTGGGTGCGGGAAGCTGTATTTTAACAGCGCCGCTAGTATTTATCCGCGATGTGGAAAACGTATTGGATTTGGAAGACATCTCCATTAACTGTTTTCTGACTCTCGGATGGGCGGATCATGACCCGCCAAGGCCTCCGAGACTTTCCTTGGAACAGATAGTAAGGGTGATTTGAATGGCTCGCCGCGTAGTGATAACTTCCATGGGAATAATTAGCTGCCTGGGCAATGACCCGCAGGACATTGCAGCTCATGTGCGCAGCGAAAAAAAAGTATTCCGTCAAGATGAATTTGATCCATCTCTTGTGGTGGCTCCTGTTGCCGGGTTTGACCCGCGGCAGCACACCGGCAGGTTTAAAAATCTGCGCTACCTGAACAGGGGAGCGGCATTTGCTGTTTCTTCGGCCTTTATAGCTGTTAGCGGTTCGGGTCTTTCGGATAAGCAATTAAACCGGGCTGGACTCTTCGCCGGTGCAGGCCCTAATTTTGACTTGGGCAGGGAGTGTCCCCGCATCGAAGATGGAAAAATATGCCATGAGGCAATGAGCGCCTTGTGGATGTTGCGTTTTTTGCCCAATACGGCATCGGCGGTTATTTCCCGTTTAACCGGCGTGCATGGTGAAAATCTTACGGTCGCAACGGCTTGTGCTGCCTCGCTTCAAGCCATTGGAGAGGCTTATCGTAAAATCAAGGATGGGTATCTTGAACTGGCATTGGCCGGGGGGGGAGATTCCCGTTTGAATCCGGGCGGCACGCTGGCCTACCAAATGGCGCAAGCCTTGTATCGAGGCCCGCTGCGGCCTGAAGAAGCCAGCAGACCTTTTGACCGGAATCGTCAAGGGTTTATCCCTGGGGAAGGAGGGGCTTTTTTTGTCTTGGAGTCCCTTGAACACGCCGCTGCCCGAGGCGCTGACATCTTGGCCGAAGTGACAGGGTATGGTTCGGCCCTGGACGCTCATGCCATGACTGCACCGCATCCTGGCGGATGTTACGCGGAAAAGGCCGTAAAGACAGCTCTCAAGCAAGCCGGTCTATACGCATCGGATATCGACTTAGTCAGTTCCCATGGAACCGGAACGCCACTTAACGATGACATGGAGGCAGAGCTGATCAACAGGCTTTTCGGCGCCAAACCGACGGTCTTGGCCCTTAAATCCTGGATCGGGCATCTCGCTTCGGCTTGCGGGGCGGTTGAACTGGCCCTGTGCCTGTGTTCGTTAAAGACAGGTGTTTGGCCGTGGATTCGCAATTTGGATAAACCGTGCCATCCGGCGCTGAACTTTTTACTTGATTTTAAAATTACGCCCCCGGAAACGATTCTGCTGCAAAATTTCGGTTTTGGAGGACAGAATGCGGCTATGGTGATTCGGGCATGGGTATAGTAACCGTAGGCAGCGATGTAACCAGCTTCAGAATGATCGAAAAAATTACCCGGATCGGTGATCAACACATCGCAGGTAAGGCGAACTGGAGCAAAGCCCTGCCTTATGTTGTTTTGGAGGCCATGGCCCAATTGGCTGCTTTGGATGTGCGTTATCGCCTTGATTTTTGCCGTCACGCCTTTTTGTTGAAAGTGAAACGTTGTGACTGGCCCCCAGGTGAAGTGATTTGCGGGCGCTGGAGCTTGTCGGCCCGGCGCTTGAATCATGGCAGTGCCGCTTATTTGTACCATACCAGGGCAAACGGCCCTGAAAATAAACCGGTTGAAGCTCAAATGCTGATCGGCGCCCTTGACTATGATGAGCGTTTCGATCATAAGGTGTTACAAACACATTACCGCAAGGTATTTGCATGTTTATCAAAAGATACCGGCAAAAGCTAATCTTGCAAAAACAAAACGGCTTGTTGCGAAATCCGCCGGTTTTCCAGCGCCGTCAAGGAAAGTATTTGTGGTGTAATGGGCAAAAGATGCTCAACTGGGCATCCAATGACTATCTGGGGCTGGGCGCGTCTGAGCAATTGCGCAATCATGTGGCGGCCAATTTTAACCGTTACGGCAGTTCTTCTTCATCTTCCCGGCTGGTATCGGGTAACTTTGCATTGATAGAAGAAGCCGAACGCGTTTATGCTGCATTTTTCGGCTATGAGCAAGCTCTTTTTTTTCCCAGTGGATACCAGGCCAATCTTGGCGTACTGGCAACTTTTTTTGAACCCGGCGATACGGTTTTTTTTGACAAGCATATTCACGCCAGCAGCGTAAAAGCTTTACTCCTGAGCCGTTCGCGGGCATTGGGGTATAATCATGGCGATTTATCCCATTTGAAAAAAAGGCTGGAAAAAAGTCAGGCGCAGGCAGCGGTGGTAACCGAATCGCTTTTCAGCATGGACGGCGATAGCCCGGACTTTAAGCAATTGTCTGCCCTCAAACAAACATACGGATTTATGTGCATCGTTGATGAGGCCCACGGGTTCGGGGTTTTAGGCCCACAGGGCCAGGGACTGGCGGCCGGGGCCGCTGACGTGGCTGTGGGCACTTTTGGAAAAGCATTTGGCCTGTTTGGGGCCTTTGTGCTGCTTCCGGCGGAATTGAAAGACTATTTACTCAATTTTTCTTCCCCTCAAATTTACACAACTACCTTGCCCGAAGCCCATGCCGCCAGCACCTTGAATGCGTTGGAGCTTGTTTGTAAGTGTGACGGTCAAAGACAGCATCTCACGGATCTGGCCCGATATTTCAAAAAATCGTTACAGCAGGCCGGATTCAGCGTCAGCGGGCACGCCCATATTTTGGCAATTAAAATCGGCCCCGAGGCCAAGACCATGGCTCTGGCATCCAGGCTCAAAGCGTCAGGGCACTTTGTATTACCAGCTCGCTATCCTACTGTAGCACTGGGAAAGGCGATTGTGCGCATCAGTTTAACCGCTGCACATACAAACGAAGATATTTTATCGTTCATTACTGAATTGAAAGAAGCTTATGAAGTCGAATGCGGACGCCATCAGTGATATTTTTATTGTCGGTACCGGCACGGATGTAGGCAAGACAGTTGTTTCCGTGTTGCTAATGCAGTATTTTTACATCAAAGGATTGTCTCCTTTTTATATCAAACCCTGCCAAACCGGGTGCCTGGCCCCTGATGACGATAACAGCGATGCCGCTTTTGTTTACCGCCATGTGCACGCTTTAGCAAATGCCAATCCCTCTGAAGCGGTAGTTTATTGTCATCCTAAACCCAAAGCTCCCTTTTTTGCTGCTCGTGAGCTGAATATAAAAATCAGTCTTGAGCGGATATGGAAAAAAATGGATGAGAAGCGCAAGATGCATGCGCCCCTGATCATAGAGGCAGCGGGGGGGCTAATGGTCCCGGTAACCGGCAAACACCTGATCATTGATATGGTAAAAGCATCCAATTGCCGGCCGCTTCTTGTAGCCAAAGCCGGCTTGGGCGCCATCAACCACACCCTGTTGTCCCTTGAAGCGTTACGAAACCGGGAAATTGAACCATTAGGCGTTTTACTCAACGATACTATCACTGCCGGCTCTGATCCTGAGCTGGTTAAAGAAAATCGTGAAGCCATTGAGCGTATCGGCCGCGTAAAAGTGGCCGGGCCAATTCCTTTTATCAGCAATTTACTCCAGCCCTGCGCATCTGTATGGATGTGTATCGAAAAAATCTTAAAATTCTAACCGCATATACTCATAGAAAAAAACAATTCTTTTGCATATAGTCTGGCGGTAAAAAAATCTGGATTCTAATTTTGGGGAATAGAAAGATGCATAATTGAACAAAATAGTACCCAGCCGGATGTTTTTCACCAAAGGTGCAGGATACCATCGAGACAAATTGCAGAGTTTTGAATTGGCGTTGAGAAACGCAGGTATTGAGAAATGTAATTTGGTCACAGTTTCCAGTATTTTTCCGCCTGATTGCAAAATTATAACTTAACTGGTTGCAAGTTTTTCCATTCGGCGTATTATCTTGAAAATATGGCAAATATGTGTTTTTTACGGTTCGTAAAATGAACCGATGAAAAAGGATGCTACGATGACACAGTTTGCCGCAAAGCCAGTAAATACAAAGAT
>JAAERL010000486.1 GCA_024230435.1 Desulfobacteraceae bacterium | reverse complement strand
GATCTTCCTGCACTGGACAGTTGTGGGGCAGAAGGAAAATACATGCTCCAACCATGAGTTGGTGCTACTTGTGTCTCGCCTTTCAATCGCGAGCACGCAACCCTGATACCTGCTTTTGCGCAGCGTATTCAAAACACCTTGGTTGACGACAACAATAAAATGTGCGTCTCGACAATCATTATTTGTTTATTCGGCCAACGAATGAACAATATAGACCATTCGTTGGCAAAAACGGCCAAATTCATTGATTTGGACCATAAAATTGCTGGTCTCAGACTCAACCTCTCAGTTTTTGTGTCAACTTAGCTTTCAAGAAGCGGTAAGTTTCAAACATGTGATGCTCGATTTCAGTCATCACAAAATGCCATGTCTCCGTGGCAATAAAAATATAAAATAAGACTGTACCTGTACTTCTGTTTGAAATCATGCGACCAATCTGGAACCGCTAGTGATTCATAACCCCCATCACTTATCCGGCATAGCGGGGTCAATGATCGTTTTGCCACTGGCGCAAACAGCTAGTTTCTCCTTTCCTTTTGTTTCAATCCACCTTACTCAGGCAGCATTGACTCTTATTGAACGGAGGT
>JAAERL010000485.1 GCA_024230435.1 Desulfobacteraceae bacterium | reverse complement strand
ATCCGGCCATTCGTCGTTCCTAAATTTTGCCCATCGCCTAGATTGAGAGTGGATAACATCGATTGCAGTTGATGTTGCGGGACCTTGCAGGCTCATCCTTTGAGGGTGGAGAAGGAGGTAAGGGACCAGCCGGAGGGGAGGCCTATTTTGGTTGGATCAAAGTTTACTAAGAATATATATTTTGATTTGAGGGAAAACGTACACATAAAATAATATCATGATGTGTTAGTTAGCAATTCAATGAATGAAAAATATCCAAAGATACACAAAATTCATGTAATAAATTCTCTAGCATGGTGTCAGACTACGATATAAAACCGCTCCAGTGGGTAATAGCAAACGAGGCCGTCATCGGAGGGCAATCCGCTTTCGCGGTTCCAATAACAGTGCCAAGTGCTCTCCTGTTACATGATCGTTTCATCATTCACGCAGTAAAAAGAATTTTGAAAAAAATAGAGAGAAATGACGACCTCATCATTTTTGTACTTACCCGAATCATCCCGTGAGGGACGGTAGGCGGTAGTGTCCTTGGCGGTGCGCT
>JAAERL010000484.1 GCA_024230435.1 Desulfobacteraceae bacterium | reverse complement strand
TCACTCACAAGGATCATACTTCTGAACGTGCGCCAGTTCAACTCCCTGCTCTCCTTTAGCATCAACTCGCCACCGCCGTTCGTCGTGCTCCTGCTTCAATGAGAATAATATTTTTACAAGAGATCGTCAGAAGAAAAGTGGCGAGATCAAATATAAAATTGCAAAACACTCACCTTCCGCTGTAGAATCAACTGGCAAAAAAATTATGAACGTAAATGAAAACGGCTGAACAATGCCATGCAACCAACGGTACGAAGCTGGCATTTTTGCCTGGTTGTCATTGCGTGGCTCTCCAAGTCGGTTGACAACCGCCAAAAAACATCTCAACGGATGAAACTCCCGCCCGAACGACGAAGCTCCCATCTGATAAAACCTTCAGTCATGAAGGTTTTGATTGGCGCTATTCGTTGCCGAAAAATTGAAACAAGGAGAGAATGGGAGTTTGCCTTGGTGTTACCATCTCCCGTATAGAGTTATCAACTCTTGTTGAACATTAATCGGCGTGATGTGAACATGATTGAAAAAAGGCGTCTGAGCCGAAATTTATTTAAGCCGGGGGGAAGTTCAATTCCATAATTATTAATTCCTACGTGTTTTAATTGATTCTATTTTAGCGGGAGCAGAGCAAGAGGATCTCTACTGTACCCACGTGCACTACATAAAAACGATGATAAACGTTAGGGTG
>JAAERL010000483.1 GCA_024230435.1 Desulfobacteraceae bacterium | reverse complement strand
TTGACGATTACAGCGATTTTTTCTTGGAGTTATTTCCGAAGAAGAAAAGTGAATTAAAAGACTACATTATCCATCTAATCAAGGAACTCAAGACTAAATATAGTATTTTGGTCAAAATAATCGGACTGGATAATTCGGGTGAAAACAACGCACTGGAGAAGCTCTGCAAGCAGGAAGGGCTAGGAATAAAATTCAAATACACCGCGCCAGGCACACCACAACAGAATGGGCAGGTTGAAAGGAAATTTCAAACTCTCTACGGGCGCCTGAGATTGAGCTTACTAGGCTCCGGAGTAAAGGGGGCGTTCAAAAAAAGACTTTGGGCGGGAGGCAGCCAATACAGCAACTGATATGAACAATATTCTGGTAAAACAAGGCAAAAAAGAGAGTTCATTTCAACATTTTTTTGGAAAGGGAGTCAAGAGCTTGGTTCCAAACTCAATTCAAAAATTTGGAGAAATGGCCGTAATTACAAACCAACAGAAAATCAAGGCTAAATTGGACGATCGCGGCAAAACATGCATCTGGCTTGGCTATGCTAAAAATCATACAGTAGGTATCCATTGTATTTACAATCCAAACACACGCAAAGTAATTCTCACAAG
>JAAERL010000482.1 GCA_024230435.1 Desulfobacteraceae bacterium | reverse complement strand
CGCGTCATCTTTGGATAGGCCTTTAGTGTCTTCCACGCAGGTCTGTGCAATGATGGCTTTTATCCGGTGTTAAGACACAAATGCGACAACAAACAAGACATATCAAACAGGGAAGTGACATACCAAACATCACACACAGTGTCATAATGACACATGGAGGAAGGTTCACCTTCAGAGCCATAGTAAAAAGTCAGGCAAGTGGCTAGTGGCATGGCTTATTCTAATCTGTGCAGCCAGAGACAAGATTTTGACATTTCAAGAAAGTTTTGGGGCAAGCTATCCATTGTATTTTATGAGGAGTCTATGTATGAAAACTGAACAAGACTTAGAAAATCCCTTGTCCTTTTTTGATGCATGATATGGGCAAACTGTGAATGCTGTTGAAATTGAGAAATATATTTATTACATCATTGAATAGCCTGTCCCCATCTAAAGGAGAGAGGGTCTATGGCTCATCGTGAGTTTATTACCATGGTAAAAAAGGAAAAACCTCGTGGTGGCATGGGGTACCATTTTTACTGTACAAACTTGTGCCGGGTGTGCACCTATTCATGTATTGCTTTTCTAACCGTGTAGTAGCTATACAAAGCTAGTATTCTGCCGTGAGTTTATTACTATGATAAAAAATAATCCCCTAGCGACATTGTTATTTTTGCGGCAAAGATTTTCATTACCGGAGTAGTTTTAAGAACCACAACTGGCGGCAACATTTTATTGCTAGACTAAAGTATGTAGGAATTAGTACTAAAATCCAAAGACCTTCCCTCCTCCATCTAATGACATTGAAAAATGCTCCTACTCATGTACTTAAATCTCTGTTCGGTTTGCTCTACTCATTTTTTTGTGGAGATATTTTACTAAGTACACGTACTGTAGCTTGTTATTTGTTATTATTGCTTTATATCATAATTATTTAACCTGTAATTTTGCGTTGACCAAAAATGATAAT
>JAAERL010000481.1 GCA_024230435.1 Desulfobacteraceae bacterium | reverse complement strand
GTGATTACCGCCAAAAGACCGCCATTTTCAAATCAATGCATAAAACAGCCATTTGTGGTCCGATTTGACCCATTCTAAGCATGTATCAGTCATCAAGGACACCTTGGCCAAGTATTTTGATGGTTGGAACGACTCTGGGGTCCCATTATTGACCAAGATATGGGCATTTGTTGCGAGGTTTTACGTCGCAATTGAAGTGGGAAAATCGCCAAAAGACCGCCAATTTTAAATAAATGAAATGTGTGGTGTACTGGGTATGAATAATGATATTGGTGGAAACGCTAATGAAGTAGGATGCAAATAGAGTAGTCTATGCTGTTTTTTGAATTTATACCACGTGTAATATTATTATTGCCCCGTCTGGTGTCTGTCGTACCCCTTATTCCAACACCGATCGCAGATCGCCTCTTTGCACTGTCCACAGCCCTGACGAGATGTGTTACATTTCTTCTGTTTCTGCTTGGTGGTAAGATGTTTGAACCTTTCATCATTATTTACAGTTCTATAGCACATTTTACAGTAAGCACCAGAGCCAATTCCCAGATCAACACGATCTTCAGTACACTCTGTTGTCTTAGCGCGCTTGCCGCATCGATATTCGACAGTAATTTCTTCCTTAGATTTCACATGCGCAATTCCTATTGTGTGTC
>JAAERL010000480.1 GCA_024230435.1 Desulfobacteraceae bacterium | reverse complement strand
GGCGATTCATTCCAGACCCGCATGACGACTACGTAGGAGTGGGATGCATAGGAATTCCTGCAAAGCAACCGGTACTTATTTATGAAACACCATCTGTCCATAGTAACCGGTACTTTATTATGAAACGGACTGAGTAATTAACTTTAGTTCTACATAATCCAGTATTAGGGGGGAAATAAAGGGTTTTGAGCCACGCGGGGGGGATTTTTGGGGGGCATTTGCCCCTTAATTCTGTTTATATGCTGTCTTATAAACACCGAGTATGCCGTGGTTTTGTTACGGTGATCCTTAACATATGTAGTTTAGAAATGAGAAACCAGGAATAAAGGGGCATTTGCCGCATTAGACTCTACACGATTCTGTACTGATTCCCACATGAAAAATAGCTTCTGCTTGCTTCGCACTGACACGCGCAAGCTCACTCAACATAAAAAAGAGCGAAGCAACCAAGGGAATATCCACGGGGAATAGGACTGTAGTGGTCCCGCGTTTCCGATCATGGGTAAAAAAACGATTTTAAAATAACTAATCACGCGTTGCACATGATTTTTCCCACCTCTTGAACGCCGTGCAAACACCATGCTACCCTCGTTAGTTATTTCGCAGT
>JAAERL010000479.1 GCA_024230435.1 Desulfobacteraceae bacterium | reverse complement strand
TGACCTGGTGCTTTACACCATTTATCCGGTTACCGGCAAAAAATTTCTGCAATGGAAGTACGGTAAGGAAGAGCCGCCTGCAAGCGTAAAACCGATGAGCCTGGAAGACGTAAAAAAACGTGATCAGGTTATTAAAAAAGCTTTGGCCGGAGAGATGGTCGAAAAGAAAAAAGACGCTCCGTCTAAGACTGAAAACGTGCGAACCTTTAATGTCTATGTGGACAATGATTTTTTTGAAGTCGATGTAGATCCAATAGGCGGCGCTCCTGTCGTGAGCATCGCCCAGGCAGGCGCTGCGTCAGCGCCCGCCGCTGCGCCAACGCCGGCCGCTGCGCCGGCGCCTGCTGCTGCGCCGGCGCCCGCGAAAGCTCCGGCAGCCAAACCGCAACCTGCGGCCGCTGCAGCAGACGGCACAGCGCTTACCGCGCCCATGCCGGGGATGATCGTAAGTTTTTCCAAAAAGGTGGGCGATTCGGTCAGCGAAGGTGAAACCGTTGTTGTCCTGGAAGCCATGAAAATGGAAAACGCGCTGCCTGCCCCGGCATCTGGTAAAATTACGGCAATTAACTACAGCAGTGGTGATTCTGTAGCCAAAGGCGACGTTTTATGTATCATCGGATAGTAAATTCAGTAACAAGAGCATAGGGCTATTATAATGGACCCCGAAAACTGACGGCAGAATAATTCAATGGGACAAAGTAATTTCAAAAAATACTTTTTATAAAGTAAGCAGAACAGCGTACCCAAAACAAAGAGTTACTGCTAAAAAAAGGAAGTCAAGATACAGCTTTAAAAAAGCGAAAACCGCCTTGACACGGGGTCCATTTTACCCTATACTGATAAATGTGATTTTTTTCAAAGAATACGCTACCTTACTTGTCTTTTTTACGTCTGATTAAGTTGTGTCAAAGCTGCGAATACATCAAGTATACAAACTTTGCCGCGCCTTGAAGAGGAAAAAAATTAAGCGCAGGATGGTGTATTTTTTGCGCCAATCGCCTTAGAGCTTGTTTGGGAAATAGAAAATTTAGCGAAAAAGTGCGAGGGCGAGGCCAAAATGTCTCAAATTTGAGATGAATAGCCGGTCTATTTGTCAAAAATTTGCGTCATTTTGGACCGTTCTCGCGCTTTTGCAGCCGA
>JAAERL010000478.1 GCA_024230435.1 Desulfobacteraceae bacterium | reverse complement strand
TATTTGTCTGCCTCCAAGCGAGCGGGTCCTTTAAACCAGCCAATGCCGGGAAAAGAAAAAAATTTTGCGTATTTTAAAAAAATCGCTTTAGCCGAAGACTTTTTTTGTCCTGTTCGTCTACCATGGCAAAATAAATACCGTCTGGTTTTGAGTGTTATTCAAAAACGCGCCCGGGCTTATCCCAATCTGCAGCAGGGATGATAAGCCGTATATTTTTTTAACTGGTTGCAATTTTTTTCAGAAGAAGAATACATTAGGTAAAAAAAAATGCAGCCAGCCATGCAAAAGATAAATGCATTTGATTTACATTCTATTCGCTCTGTGCGGCGGAATCGATTCGCTGCCCGCGCGTGCTGATGACCACCTCGTGTATGGGAATATCTATCCTGGCTTTGGCCATGGCTTTTTTAACGATCTTGGGCAAGCCGGAACAGCATGGAACTTCCATGATGGCCGTGGTGATACTTTTAATAGTTACGGTTTCAAAGATGGCTGCAAATCTGTCCACATATTCGTGTGCGTCATCAAATTTGGGACAGCCCAGCATTACTATCTTGCCGGGCAGCAACTCCTGGTGCAGATTGGCAAAGGCCACCGGTACGCAATCAGCGGTAACCAGCAGATCGGCGTTTTTTAAAAACGGCGCGGGGGGCGCAATCAAGCGAATCTTTACAGGCCAATGGGTAAGGGCCGATTGGGTGTGGCTGTCTTGTTGTTTGGGTTTATTCGCCTGTTCACAGGAGGAAAAAACCTGCATGTGACTTGAAGGACAACCGCAGGCCATGACCTTTGCCTCTTTTTCTTTTGGTGTATCATCCTTACGCGCCCTTAGGTGTTCTTCAACGGCTTGCTCGTCAAAATCTTCAGCTTGCCTTTCAATGATACGAAGGGCGTCCTGGGGGCATTGACCGAGGCAGGCTCCCAAACCATCACATAAATTATCGGAAATCACTTTGGCTTTGCCGTCCACAATGGCAAGGGCTCCTTCGGCGCAACTGAGAATACACTGACCGCAGCCGTCACATTTTTCTTCATCAATTTTTATAATTTTACGAACGGTTTTCATGACAACTCCTTTATTCCGATTCTACCTCAAACAGTTTGCGGGCATAGTCCGTACCTGATTGCGTACGGCAAATTTCTTTTATGCGATCTTTTAGTTTTCCGGACTCCAGGGAACCGGTTTTTAGCTGATCCTCCAGCAGGGCCAGCCCGGCGGCTTCAGCCGCTATATCCGCTTGATTGCCCTGTTGTTCCTGCTGGCCGGATACAAGATTACATACCTTGTTGATAAGCGGTCCGGGAGCCTTGAGATCAACCATAAGTGTTCGAATTGTTGATGTTTGGTCTTTAGAATCAGAATCTTTCAGGTCCCAAAGATAGGCGGCCATCAATAACACCGGAACATCGGCCTGCTGCGCCCTGGCGATTGATTCTGCGTGTTGCGCGCGGCGGGCGGCAAGCCCGATGCTTTTGAAATCCGATTTCAAGTGCCTTTTAACGGCCACGGCCACCCGATCTTTGAGCAGGTCTTGTTTTTCGGCCACCAGTTCAGGCGGCAAATCTCCCAGACATTGTTCTGCATAGGCGCAATAGGCCGCACAACCAAAATCCAATTTCGGATTTACAAATCGGTGTTTGCATGAATGGCACTTTCGGGTAGTGTCATCCTTGAAAAATTCTACGCTGCCGCCGCATTTTGGGCAGGCGGCTTCATAGATGGCTTCTTGTGTCCAGAATTGAGTGTCTTGTCCGGGGCATTTCATATTCATCTTTCAAGCGCGGTGTCTATAAGACCCCGCGCGGTTTTTTTAAAATTAACCTAACCCAGGATCGCTTTTAAATCCGACTCGGGTGTAGCAATAGGCATAATGTTAAAATTCTTTACCAGAACGTCAAGCACGTTGGGGGTAATAAAAGCCGGTAAACTTGGCCCCAG
>JAAERL010000477.1 GCA_024230435.1 Desulfobacteraceae bacterium | reverse complement strand
TATTTGTCTGCCTCCAAGCGAGCGGGTCCTTTAAACCAGCCAATGCCGGGAAAAGAAAAAAATTTTGCGTATTTTAAAAAAATCGCTTTAGCCGAAGACTTTTTTTGTCCTGTTCGTCTACCATGGCAAAATAAATACCGTGAAAAATTCTACGCCGGCGCCGCATTTTGGGCAGGCGGCTTCATAGATGGCCTCTTGTGTCCAGAATTGAGTGTCTTGTCCGGGGCATTTCATATTCATCTCTCAAGCGTGGTGTCTACAAGACCCCGTGAAGTCTTTTTAAAATTAACCTAACCCAGGATCGCTTCTAAATCCGACTCGGGTGTAGCAATAGGCATAATGTTAAAATTCTTTACCAGAACGTCAAGCACGTTGGGGGTAATAAAAGCCGGTAAACTTGGCCCCAGGCGGATATCCTTGATCCCGAGATGAAGCAGGCTCAGCAATATGGCGCAGGCCTTTTGTTCATACCAGGACAGAATCATGGACAATGGCAGATCATTGACCCCGCAATTAAAGGCTTCCGCCAAGGCAACGGCGATTTTAAC
>JAAERL010000476.1 GCA_024230435.1 Desulfobacteraceae bacterium | reverse complement strand
GGAAGAAGTTAATTTCTACGAGGATATACTATAGTTCCTCTGTATCCAATTGCATATTTAGATTTAAAATGTTTTCTAATCCTACCTTACCTCTAAAGTACGTAGATAATAGGTAATGACGTCACCAAAAGGCCAGTAATGGTGCATAGGAGGCGTCGAAACAGCTCTTCCTCCATTTTTTTTTGCGTCAAATCGACGACCGACATCGTTGCGGTCAAGGGGATGTGACATTTAGCCAGGTGCGGAGGGGTATTTAGGGCCATAAGAATCATAGTTGCGGCAGGTTGCAGCCATTATGTAGATAATAGGTAATGAAGCCGCCAAATGGCTGCAACTATGATGCTTATGGCCCAAAATATCCCTCCGCACCTGGCTAAATGACACATCCTCTTGACCGCAACGATGTTGGCCGTCAATTCGACGCAAAGAAACCGGCGACAGAGCTGTTTTGACGCCTCCTATGCTCCATTACTGGCATTTTGGTGGCTTCGTTACCTATTATCTACATACTTTAGAGGTAAGGTAGGATTAGAAAACATTTTTTAATCTAGATATGCAATTATATACAGAGAAACTCTATTAGATCCTCGTAGAAATTAACTTCTTCCCTGTGCCTTTTCAGCTAATTGACAAAACAGATTCAAATTTGCCTTGAAATTTGATGAATGCTGGTATTTTTAACTCTACCTAACTCCCGATATTCGTGCAGAAGCAATATTCAGGGTACT